>CAZPBG010000020.1:0-30091 GCA_964584885.1 uncultured Vampirovibrio sp. | reverse complement strand
CATACGTGCCCTGTAATGCCCAACCCTTGGACTCTTCGTAGGTTAGGATGTGGTCAAGCAATTTTGTTGAAAACATCATTTCACGAGGTATTTTTTCCCAACTAAGCCCATTCCCGTCACTATACAAAAATTTATCAGTATTTCCCGACAAATTAGGTAATCTAACTTCATCTACAAGAGAAGTTACCTCATCTTGAGTTGCATAACTTAAATCATTTTCAAGCTCACTTACACTTTGAGGAAGTTCATTTTTCAAAGCATAATCGCCAATTTCTTGTTTTTTATTTATTTCTGTTTCTAAAACAGTTCTCAAATCAATAAGCTGATCATAAGTTACATTTGAATTCGATTCAGCATAATTTTTAGCATTTTCACAATGTGCTTTTGCTTCATCTCTAAACTTTTTTGCCTGATTTGCAAAATAATGAGCCTTATTATTATTAATAGTAATCAAATTTTTAATATCTGATTTTGCATAAACGCTTAATCCTGCTCCTAAAGAATATGTATCAGCATCTTGAGGTAAATGTATATTTTCTTTATCCATCCTAAACCCCCTTTACTTTTTTCGGATAAACAATTATAGGATTTAAGTCCCCATAAGTACTTTTTTCAACAAACAATGTATCTTTAACTTCGCTATCAAGTTCACAAATTTTTATTCCATAAAAATACATTTGATAAGGTTTGTTTTTCGGAACAGTTAATAAATTTGTAAACTCTGAAGTTAATACAAAAGTTACGGTATCAGAATTGTTAATAGACACTTGCAATTCTTCTCCGACAGTTTTTCTATCAGAATCCTGTATTGCAAAATATACTGTACCTTTTTGAGTATTATCAAAACCGGTAATAACAATTTCACCGCTATCACCTTGATAAAGATACATAGTACCCTCTTTATCTATAAAAATCATAATTTTTCCTTTCTTTTTTCTTTAAAGTTCTTCTGATGAAATTTCTACAATCGGCAAGAAATACGCACCAATCAAAGTCAAAGTACATTCAGCAATATCATTTGCCTTAACAGGTATAAAATACAATTGGCTTGAATTATCTGCACTTGCATTCCTTGTTTTTAAAACAACTGTTGTATCATTAATTTTAAGGTCACCTTTTGAATCCGATTTCGGATTTAACAACAAGTACCCGTTTTTAGGCACTTTATATGAAGATTGTTCGGATTCAGTTAAAGCAAAACACTTATCCCAATTTGGGAGCATTGAAAGCTTATTTATAGCTAATCTTGATTTATTTCTATATTCTTCAATTTTTGCTTCAAAGGTTTTCGCATCATCCTGAACATTATCCGAAATATCACCTAATCTTGAATTTATAGTTGCAATATTAGATAAAATAGACGAAATCATTGTATTTATATCTGATGTTACCGTTGTAATTCTATTATCCAAATACAAAAAATTGTTATTCATAAGGTCCGAGCTGGCAATTGAACCATATTCAATATTTTCTAAAGTCATAAACTATTTTCCTCCTATTATTACGTCATAAATTTTGTCAATTTTTAATTGCATTGCACTTAGTTGCGATCTGAGCTCATCATACTGTTCTTTTGTAGAATAGTTCTTTGATATTTCCGTCAAAATCTCTCGATGCTTAACTTCCAGCATTTCAGGGGTAACAAAAATATGGTACTGAAACATAAATCCAATACACATAATCACAACCGGCAAATATCTATACAAAATATTTTCCATATCATTTTGCACCTTTCATTGACTGGAGCGCAATTTGAGTCGCCATATTAAAAAGTTGTGAAGTCAAATCACTTGATTGAGTAGCGTTTGATGTAGTAGAAGCGTTGCCTTGACTTGTCGTCAAAGATTGCTTTTGCGAATCAGAAACGACATTATAACCATTCATATATAGCAACATTAAATTACTCAACAAATCCGCAGTTTCTTGTTGAGAATTCGATAACAAATCGTTTGCATAATTTCCAATAGCATTTGCGTTTGTATTAGCCAAATTGTTATACATATTGGTTGCCTGCGATGAACGAACCATATTTCTGTTAGACAACGGATTTATAATATTATTTTCTAAATTCTTTGTCGTTTCACTGTTCAAAGCATTAATATAAGAATTCATTTTTGCTTGATTTGTAGTAGAATTCAATGTTGGATTTAAATACTCATCCAATAATTTGTCCATATTTTTATTAACAAAATTATTAATACTATCCAAAGCAGTACCTTTATTTAAGGCTGTTACCGTTCCACTATTATTGGTTTGTGAAGTAACATAAGGATTTGTAGTTGAAGTATTTCCGTAAACAGTTTTTGTTGTAGTTTTTGATGATTTTTTTCCCATAAAATTCCCTTCTTTCTATAATTTTGATTTTATTCTTCCAAATTCAATGTTATTTATACAAAAATTTTGTCCAGTTGCATTTGTATAAAAAGTCATTTGTAAGGTCTTAAAATAAGCTGCCGGCAAGCGTTTTATCACATTGATTTTATCCGGCGGAAAAGTTGATTTATCCCAATGACCTTTATCAAAATACAAAACATTTTTCAAAGTCTTTGATACAATTTTTCGATGTTTTGTCGTCAAAGAATTGTAATCTTTTGTATATTCAACATTAAAACTATTTGTGTAAAACATATTTAACGTTAACTTTGGCGGATAAGCCAAAATTTTCAAAGAATTTTCAACCCCCATATTCAAAGGACTGCATTTGTAATAAGCTTCAATAAATTCACCATCAAAATCATTTGACTCATATTCTTCATAAATCTTTTTTCCGGCAGAATACAATTTGCCGCCAATTACTTCAATACAATTGATTTTAGGGCACTTCCTTTTTACCCAAGTTGAATGTAAATAGTCATATATCAAAACTCGTGAGTAATTTTTATCCAAATCAGGAATTAAAAACCAAACTTCATTCCTGTCAGAGGTAACAACAGATAATGCCTTGATTTTATCCAAACCGGAAGTTTTGATTGCAAATAACTCGTCCTGAATATTCAATGCAATGTTTTCTCCCAAAGTTTTATCACCGTTCACAACCTGTAAAAAAGAAAAAACACCTTTTTTGGTGTCATCATAAAAATATAGTTGCGTTCCATGAAAAACCAATGCACCATAACCGGCACACCCACCTGGAGAATCAAAAGACTTATAAAATGCTTGCGTAGACTCGTCTTGCATAATCATACAAGATGAATTTGAATGAAAAACTGCTAATGAGCCTAAATAAGGATAAATTGCAGTTATTTTTTTTACAAATTCAATATAACCGGCAGAAGTAACCAGTTCTGCATCAGAAGTTGAAAAATCATAAATATTTTCTTGTGCAGAATACCATAGGATTTGACCGTCAAACACCCACAATCTTCCCGAATAAATAACAACACCCAAACCCTTTACATCCCTATTTTCAGGGTCTTTTGGAGTCATCATTGTGACTTCTTCCAATTCATTATCAGAATTTTGTTTACCTAACTCTATCGTAAGCATTTCTTGAGAATTAGAAAAAACCCACAAGTCTGACCAACCTTGCGATACATCGGTTGCACAAGATTTTCCGGTAACACTTAATCCGGAAATCTTTAGTTCTAAAGTTCCTTTTTCAGGTGAAAACAAATAAATTTTGCCCTCTTTCGAATTTTCAGCATAAACAAAAAAATACGTGACCGATTTCTGAACACTTTCAAAAATCCCGATAACATTTTCATCTTCAGGAATTAAGTTACAAACTGAAACATTTCCGTTTGCAGTCCTTATCCCAACTCCGGCATTCGTTTCTGTCGAAAACAACTCAACATTTTGCATATCAGAAGCAGTTATTACATTGCTTGAAAAAGTTGAAACATTCCTGTTTATACCCGAAAAAGTATTACATATTAATGTCGATTTCTGCATAAACCATTCCTTTCTGTTTTGTAGCTACTCTTGTTTTTGAACTTTTTTTACAAAAATCGCAAAAAACTCACCTAAATGTTACAAAACTTTACATTTAGGCTTAAAAAAGGCAATTTTTGCTTAATTATATACTTTATATATACATGAGAGAACAAGGAGCACAAAAGATGTTATTCACTACTTCAACAATTGATAATAAAGAACTTGAATCAATCAATAATTTCTTCAATGAATTTGAAGCAGTGGAAACTGTTAATGCTGATGCTCCCGTTGTTGACTCTCCTGTTTCTAAATATTTAACATCTCTTGTTTCTTCTCAATACCAAAAATCTGTTGAAGACATTGAAAACACTAAAGTTGGTAACAAAATCGTTAGAAAAAGAAACCTTCAACAAGTTATGCAAGAATCTTTCTTCTACGGCGCTAACAGATTTGGTAATAATTTTATTGCTTAATGAAGTGGATTTCGTGAATCGTGAGTCGAGGGTAAAGTAGTTGAACGGTTGAATGGTTGAAAAGTTGAAAGGTATTTACGAAGTTTTTAAAGTGACTAGGTGATTGAGTGACTATGTGTTTACGGGTTTTTATTTAGTGGATTGCCACGGGGGTAAATACTTTTGGTCTGTAGTTGAAACTACTAATTTGGAAGTAAAACGAAAAACGATTTTCTCGCAATGACGCACAGCTAGTAGTTTCACGGCCTGTCATTGCGAACGAAGTGAAGCAATCCATTTCTTTATCGTGAGCCGTGATTCGTGAGTCGTGAATCGAGGGTTTACGGATTTTTTATATACTGGATTGCCACGAAAATCTAAAGATTTTCTCGCAATGACGTATAGCCAGTAGCTTTGCGCCCTGTCATTGCGAACGAAGTGAAGCAATCCATTTTGACTTTGTCGGCTTAGTAAAGCCGACCTACTTACTGTTTCTCATCAATATTAATAATATTTACTAACCGAATCTAATTGTTTGGTTACATTGTCCATCAATTGATCAAAATTCATTTTAGTTACACCGCTTGGCAGTTCAAATTCCGTATCTGCAACATCTGTTGTGTCGACTTTAACCAAGTTGATTTCAAAATCCCCTTTGTCAGTATGGACTTTATGATAAACAGCAATTCCATATTTATCACTAACACAAGCTTCTTCATCTTCTCCGATTTTGATTAATCTGCAATCAAACCCATTTTTATTTGCTTTATTATCAATAAATTCCGTTTCATTTCCTAAAGACCCCGTGCTATATAAGCCAAATCCATCTTGCCAATTAATAAGCGCATTAGTTGGATTTTGCGTATTTATAAGAGACTCTGCCTCTTCCATAGTACTATCTTCTAACATATCAAGCATAGGGTTAATTACTGCATAAGGAGAACCTTGTGAGTACGCAAGCAATTCATTTCCATCATATAATACTGTAGTTGCATAAGAAACTCCTTTATTCATAGAGGTTTCCGTTTTCCATTTTTTACCTTTTATTTGAGTTTTATAATACATTTCTATTAAACCCACATTTTGTGTTGCTTCAAATGTTAAAGATTTGTTTTGTTCTAATACAGACTTCATTGCTGTTTCATATTCAGCAACAGTCTTATAATTTTTTGTGCAACCTGTAAATAAACAAATAGAAAACAACAGACTTAAACATAATAACTTTTTCATAAAAACTTCCTCGCTTACTATAAATTCAATTTGATAATGTATTTATAATACCATATTATTGCTGTTTTGTATAGATGTAATTGTATTTATGAATACATTAGAATCATAATATGCAATACAAAGATTTATGTCTTAATATAGGTTTAAAAATCAAGTTTTTTAGACAAAGCATCCATTTAACACAAGCTCAATTAGCCGAAAAATTAGAGATGGATGTGAGGTATCTTAGTGATATAGAATGCGGCAAAAAAAATATAACATTAAAAACTTTGCATAAAATTTCTGAGACTTTAGGCATAAATCCGGTTGAGTTTTTTATCTACACACATTCAAACAAATAACGCAGAAAGTAGGTCAGCTTTACTAAGCCAACAAAATTTATAAAGAAAACACGCATTGTTTCTACGTCTTCACTGCATTCAGCCGTTTTGGTGTTTGGCTGTGCCAAATCTTTTTTGCCGAGCAAACTCGGAGCTTCGCTCCTCAAACAATGTTCGGAACGTTATGTTTTTAGAAATCTAATTCTTGATACAATTAATCCTTGTATCCTTAATGTTTTGCACCACAAGTTCTTGTATAACTATCAACTTTTGTACCATCACTACGAGTATAGCCACTAACTTTGTAAGAGCCTACACATTGTGAACTAGACATATTAATTGGCATATGACGACCTGTTTTAAAATAATATTCACTTTCTTCTTTTTTTCGCTTATGACTATTACCCCACATTTGTAAATCTTCAGGTGATGAAGGCATACGATATTTTATAGATTCCATTGTTTCTATGAAATGAACATTACCACCTTCCTCTTTAGATATGACTTCGTAGCATTTGCCAAGTTGACCTTTTCCATTAGCCGTAGTAATCAAATCTTTTGGATTAGAGTAATTGGTAATGTTTTCAAACTTTTTATTCAAATCAATCATTAAACCATATCTGTTCTTTATAATTTGTGCAGTACCAAACGCATTAAAAGTTACAGCTACTGCACCTCTTAACACTCCAACTATTTGTGCCAAACTGCCACCAAGAGAATGTCCTGCTACAGAAATATTGTAACCAGGATACTCATGGCATATATGGTCATATAAATCTAAAGCATTATTTGCTTGTTTTGGCCATTTCCTAAATCCCATTGCAATATCATCATCATAATCTTGCGGTTTAGTAAAATCAGTACCTTGAAAAACAATTGTTATATCATTTCCTTTCCTAACTACACAAGCATAAAAACCATTATCCATTGATGAAATTCCAATGAGGTTATATCCTTGCGGCATTTCTCGATTATTTACATCATAACTATAGTAAGATAGTTGTTTCATTTCTTCGTGTTTTTTTATTTCGTCTAATTTGTTCATTTTTAATTTCCTTTCTTTATTGAACTTTACTACTAACTTTGATAAAATTAAGATATAAAAAAAATAATTGAATTTTTGAGAGATAATGCAAATAGATATAGTTTTCACTTTTTAGCTTGGATTGTATATATTTTTGTTTTGCTGTGCGTCAGTGAATATTCATTCCTATTATGCAATACCAAAAATGATCCTGAATTGGGAGATGCCTATGCTTGGTATCTAATATTTGGCTATGGATGTTTCTATCCTTATATTTTCGGATTAATCGCCTTTATATATGCAAGATTACGTTTAAAAGAGCGCAAAAAACCTGAATTTAGAATTAAGAATAAATTTATTATTGAAAATCTTTTTTATAGGAGATTCATAGTTTTCTCCGTAGTTTTATCAATACTATTCTTTATTGCGTTGCTAATTATTCCTATTGGGCTAACAATAGCTAACCCATATATCCTTTTATTGTGTTTTGTTGATACATTCTATATAATTACAATTTGCATAGTGATTTTATATCTATTAGCATTTTTGATAAAATAAACATTTTAACAGCGTAGTATAGTGCGTACAAACGCACCTTACAACGACTATACATCCAACCATAAGTCGGGTTTTAACCCGACCTATTTGAAATTTAAGCAAGGTCAGCTTTACTAAGCTGACAAAATTTATTTATTAAATTTGTAATATCTTTATTAAAGGTTTCTTTTTCTTTATTTGCGAGGCAAAGAAAAAGAAACCTTAACAAAGAAAAAGAAAACACGCATTATCACTATGCCCTACTGGCATTTTTGATATTTGGCTACGCCAAATTTTTTCACAAAAACTCTGTAAACACTTAGTCACTTAATCACCCAGTCACTCAGTCACTTCAAAAAAAGTAACCCTCGACTCACGACTAACGAATCACGATTCACGATAATCCATTTAAACAACCTAAATCTTCACCGACTTATCCTGCCCCACCCCCTTTGAATACTTTACCAATAATTTATAAGCTTTATCAGCCTGTTTTTTATATGCCGAGAAATTTTCATCTGACTCAGAAGCAATCGTATTAAGCATAGTTCTCGTAATAATTGCCTCTTTCATCAAAGCTTCCAAATAAGTCGGCACAGCGAGGATATCATCATCTTTTTGTAACGAATAAATCTCATCACCATTTGCATTTTCACCAATCGTCAGAGTCAAATAATCAATTGTTACAACCCCTTTTTCAATCGGTGTCGGATAAAGAATTATTTTATCCTTTTTAATATAAAACCCCTCAGGAATACCTTTTTGGGGTTCTAATTCTGACGGATTTTCAATAAGTTTCAAATAATTAGAATTGTGCTTTACTAAATACTTGTTGTTGGCATCTCGTTTTATTAAACCTGAAGGCATCGTATAAGAATTCACTTTTGGAATTGTTAAAATTACATGAGTTCGTTCTCTAAATATAAAATCATAGGACATATAAATTTCAAGAATAGCCTTATTCAAAGCTATAACCAAAGAGTCCTCAAACTCAGCATCAGACGCAGCATCGTTATCATACATAGCCCATTCCTGAGATGCAGCGGTATTATATAAATCTAGTAATGTTAATGTCATAAATTTTCTCCTTTTTTAAACCGTAAGTTCACTTACATCATAATCAGCAAACTTTTTGATATAACTTTCGACAGACGTGCCAAAAGCATCTTTGCCAATATTTTTTCCACCGGATTTTAAATAATCTATAACAGAACCTGCGCCTTTTAAGTGAGCACCTGCCAAAAGCCCTGAATTTGTTATTTTATATCCGTTAATAATTTTTCCCGAATACTTATCAGCACCGACCGACTTCAAGTATGTCCATTGCTTTCTTTTAAATAGTATTTGAGCCTTTTCTTGTACTTGAGGATTGTTCAAAAAATCTTGAATAGATTTTATTCCGTCTTTTCCTGTAAAAACCCCACTCCAATCATTGTTATAAACTCGTGATTGTTTTTTGTAATACCCAATATCAATTAAGGCAGCCTCACCCATTTGATATTTTCCGGCATAACCATATTTGTTAAATGCCTTATAATTTCCTCCTGATTCACGTGCCCCAAGGTCGTTTAAAAATTGTTGTAAAGATTTCATTTCTCAACCTCCACAACTTTTGAATAAATCGATTTTGTATCAATTACCTTTTGTAACTTACGTTTAGGCTCACGAAACTTTTTTCCGTTTTTTTCAATAATTTTGTAATCATTAGGAAATTTTTCTTTCAACTCAGTTGCCGCTTCATCCGGCAGCTCAAATGTATGTCCGGTTGGCAAATACTTTATCTTAAACATATTTTTCCTTTCTATTTCCACACCTTTTACACACCCTCTTAAAAGAGGGTGTGACAGGTGCGTTTTTGATATACAAAAAACTATTCTACTACAGGACGAACACCGGCCCATTTTGCAACAGCATAAACAGAACCGTCAAAATCAGTTTCAAAATCCAAATCAATTGACCCATCTGATTTTTCGAAACGAGATAAATCTTGCAATTGGATTGCAGAAACACCGACCGGAAGCTGAATTACAATATCACCTAACATAGAATTAGGATAAGCATCACCGGATTTTACGGTCAATAAAGAACTTGTACCACCCTCATTTTCAATTACAATAAATAAAGAGTTATTTTTGTTTGAAAACGCTTCTGCAATGGTTATCCCATTATCAGGAATAACTGTAGTTTTTTCTATGCAAATATTTGCAACCGATTCTGTGTGGTCAAGAGTCGGATACTGTACATTAATAATATCTCTTGTCATAATATTTCCTTTCAAATTTATTTAACTAACTTACTTAACAACCAAAGGCGCTTTAACTTTTACTGTACCTAACATATCAGCTCTAGGCGCACCAACACCGAACAAACCGTAACCTTTATAACAAGTATTAAAGTTCTTTTCAGGAGTATAGAATGTAGTGTTTAGATTAGAAGAAATACCGCCGGCAAGGGTTTTATCTTTAACCCCAAACATCGGATAGAAAACACCGTCTTCAGGTTGAGCAATATTGTTTGAAACCAAAATATCCCAACCGCATAATGTGCCGATATAACCTTTAGTGATTTGTTCCTTACCTTTTTCTGTGTATTTCAAATCATCCATTTTACCAAGATAAAACTGATATTCAGGCGGTATTACACAAATCATATTACCGTCAAGCCAGTTTGAATGACCTTTTCCGTCACCACGTTGAAACTTAGCTTGCATATATGCAAAAATATCTTTTGCAATTTCAGGAGTTAAATCAATAGCTTTTCCGTTGTTATCAAGATAATGTCCTGCTCTTGTGTACAAATTTGCATAAGAAGCATCTACAGCCGCTGCAAACTGTTTGATAGCGTCATCTGTATAATCTTTTGCCAAATCCATCATTCTATGAGGGTCTGCATAAGATTTTTCAAGCATTTTTTCTTCCATCTCAGAAAGTTCGAAATGGAACGCTTTACCTCTATCAATTTTCACTTTGCAAGTAGAAATCGTAGCTGTTTCTGCAGTTGGCAAATCACCGCCATCATAGTCAAAAAGTCTTACCATTCCCGGCATTGTAATATCGACTTCATCACCTTTGTTAATATTATCTTTCAATTCTGAATGAGCCAATTTGCCAATAACTAACTCATCGTAAAAATACTTTTTGAATGCAGTAGAAAACGCACTCACAATCATTTGTTTTGTACCTGACATAAAAAATTCCTTTCATTTTTTCTAATTAATAATACGTTTTCCCAATCAAGGTACAACTATCCGAGATAATTAAAAAACTGGATTGCTTCGCATTCGCTCGCAATGACGAAACGTGAAACTACGGGTTTTGCGTCATTGCGAGGCGCATAGCGCCGTGGCAATCCAGACTTTTTATTTCCTGTTATATTATAAGTTTCTTACAATTTGTCAAGTACTATTACTGTATTTTGACAATTTTAGACAAAATCATCTCGAACAGGAGTGCCAATCAAGGAGAAAGAAGAAGAAACAACTGTCTTAAATAAATTTTTCCAACATTTCTTCAATTTCTTGTTGAGTCATTTCATCAAAACTCTTTTGAGGTGGGGTAAATGAACTTTTTGAGTTCTTGTTGTAATTCATAGAGTCTAATATTTCTTCTGTTTCATTCTTTGCCGCTTTTTTTCTTTCATTAGCAAGAATTCTTGACGACACATAACCTTCTAAAAGGTTTACAAACCTGTCTGTGTCTAAATCTTCACCAAAGATTTTAAAGACTTCCGAATACATTTCTCTAAAAGACGGGTCTTGAAAATACTCCGGAGCATTGTATTTTTCCCTGTCTTGACGGATACGAGTTTCAAAACCCTTTTGATATTTTTGCAAAAGCTCAAAATTTTCTTTAGCTTGCTTAAAAGCCAAAGAGTTTTTGCGCAACTCACCAAGCTCTTGTGAACAAAGTCCCTGATAGCGTTGCAATTCTTCATAAGCTTTTGACAAATCCTCAACAGATTTAAACTTACCCAAAATAAGATTTTGAGATGGGTCAACTTCGTTTAAACTTGATTGTCCAACTTTTAAATCATTTAGGTTGTTTGCGGAATTTGCCTTACTTTCAACTTGAAAACTTGAGTTGTCCGAATTTTCCGGCTCAAGATTTTCTTTCGAAGAAGGCTGTGCGTTTAAATCATTGGACGCACCCTGCTGATTTAAACTGTTAAAAAAGTTTTCTTCATTTGTTAAATTTTCTTCCATAATAATTTCCTTTCTTTTTTTAGTTAAACTCTGTGTCAATACCACTGGAAGGTGCGTATAAACGCACCTTCCAACGACTATAATTCCAGCCATAAGTCGGGTTTTAACCCGACAATTTTATAGGTTAATATTGTAGTTTTTTAATTAAAGGTTTCTTTTTCTTTATTTGCGAGGATAAATATTTTTAGTAAATAGAATAGGTCGGGTTTTAACCCGACTGTAAAATAAAAAGTCTTAATCACCTAATAGGTCGGCTTTACTTGAGCTGACAAAATTTATAAAAAACACGCATTGTTTCTATGCATTTTTATTGCCACATTTCTTTGACCGCAAAGAAACGTGGCACAAAGAAACTCCCGAGCGGTTGCTTCATTCACTAATTATTTGTATTGTTCGACATTAAACGAGTGAACTCGTGCTAACGCACTCAAACAGCACTCGTTTTGTTGTTGTCTCACAAACAATAATTGCTCATTCCGCAATGCTCGGATTGTAAAAACTTGGTAACTTTTCGAAAAACTACCCCCTCACCCTAACCCTCTCCCGTAGGTAGAGGGAACAATGTGCGTTAACCACTCAGTCACACAGTCACCTAGTCACTTAATCACTTCAAATAACTAGCAGGCAATGGACCATTGTACTTTTTATATAATGCCAATACATCATCAGATAACTTTTCACCATTTATCATTTTTGCATAAACTTCCGCCACAAATTCTCCAACACCTTCCTTGGCATACCATGACACCTCTCCGGCTGTCATTTGGATTTCTTTATTAGTGATATGTTCATACAAATCAGGAAACATTTGTTTATATTTTTCCGGATTTTCTTTAAGTATTTCTCGACCGGTTTTGCCGTCATTCGCTAAATCACCAATCTTCTTCCAACGACTTTCAACACATTCCAGTTCTTCTTTATTATTAATTTTCAAATCGTCTTTTTTAGAAGTAAAAATACGTTTCAATCTTGACCACTCACTATCTTTCAAGATTAAGTTTTCCAAATTATGAGTCATATCTTGCAAATGACCCATTTCGTGGTAAATAGTTTGATTAGGATTTGTTACTTTAAGTGATAAACTTAGAGGCACCCCCGTTTTTGCTTTATACGCAGCTCTAAGGTTTGCTAATTCTTTAATTTGTTCTTTTTCTGATAATTTTAACATTGCATCATAGTCATATTTAATTCCAGCTTCATTTAAAACTTCTTTATATTCACTGAAAAATGCCTTAGTGCTGTTATTTAAGTTATATCGAATATCATATGTATTTCTATAAGCTAAATACAGTTCTCTCTTTTCCTCTAATGTCAATCGTTTTAATTTTTCTATATTTTCAAGATACTTATCTGACCCCTCTATATTTAACGGAACAAATTTTCTTTTTGCGCCTTGAGAAGCAGATTCAACAACTTTTTGAGATGCTTTTTCTGTTACTTTTTCATCTTTAATATCAAAAACCTTTTTTAAATATTTTGTTAAAAATTCATCATCATAATATTTCTTATTAACAGAAATAGCTCCATATTCCTCACTATTTAATGTTAAAACAGTATATGCACGTGTATTATCCTCCATACTCTCAAATTTCAACTTAGGAGGAATATAAACCTTACCTTTATTAGCGTTACTAACATCTACAATAGCTTTTAGGGTGTCATGGAGCGCCAAATCCGAGAAACTTTCATCAACTTCTTTGATACCCAAAGTTTCTTTTGCAAACTTCATGGCTTCTTCTCTTGTAGTTGCATTGTATTCCAAATTTTCAGGAAGGTCTGAAAGTTTTATTTTGTCCTTGCAAAGCTTCAAGAGTTTTTTATGGTCATGGCGCATTAATAGCACTCCGGCTGTTAATGCTGCAGTTAACGTTCCACCAATACCTACCGCCCATTTAGCACCGGTTGACATGCCTTTCTTCTTAGTTATCTTGTCTTTTGCAGAAGAAATTTCAACCGTATCAGTTTGTAACTGCGGTTGTACTTGCGGATATGAAGCAGTTTCTCCCCTAAAACCACACTGTGGCTGCGGGTTAGAGGCCACCCCTCGAAAAACCGGTAAATACAGAGCTTTAGACATTGTATCATTCATTCTAACTGCATCCATTATGCTTTGCCTTTCATTAAAAAATTTCTAACCTTATTCATATAAAGTCATCCAAATCGAAATAATTGCTTTTTTTATATTATGTGTTAAGTTTTATTAAGTAGAATTTTAACAAATTTTTTATTTTTTATAAAAAATCTTGTTACCCAAAAGCCAATAAATAAAGCGTTTTCACGGATTATATAATTAAATTGCAAACCAAAAGTATTCAATTGACAACTTTTAGTAGCCGTTTGGCGGTTATAATAAAATGTTTGCTAGTTTATAATTAGAAATATGGAACAAAAATTGAGAGAAATATTAGGTCTTAATATTAAAGTTGAACGAGTTAAGCGTGGACTTACTCAAGAGAAACTCGGTGAGTTGGCAGAAATCTCAACAAAACATATCACAAAGATTGAAAGCGGCGATGTATCACCAAGTATTTATTTGGTATACAAAATTGCGAAAGCACTAAACGTTTCAATTGCCAAATTGGTAGAAGAAGTTGAATAACCCTTTGCCTCTTGAATAAGCAAATCCTCGACAAACTTAAGCCAACTTTTTGCATGCCGTCCTAAAACACGAGCACGCAGCGATATTTTTGCGCATTTTTTACGAATTCATTATACAAGGGTGCAATTTTTTGCACCGAAAAATACTCAAATTACTTTCTTAGAAACAAAGACGGTAGTATTGGAAATGCTTAATTTAAGAGAGTTGAATTTGATTAAACGCACATTCCCACCTCTACCGTCTTTTGTCTTCCGGACTATGATATCTGTTTTTTATTATTGGTGCGTATAAACGCACCTTACGGCTGGTTATTTTCTTCTATAATATCCACTAACCTTTGTACCGTCTGCCTTAGTATAACTATCAACATAGATTAATTCATTGTTACTGACTCTTTTATCAAGGTTTTTGGTGGATGGCATACCTTTACCATCAAAATAATCCTCCATACATTTATCCATAACATACTGTGGAACATTTTTACCCATCTTTTTAATTTCGTATTCCGTAAAAACTCTATTTTGTGGGTTTATTCGTTCTTTATCTATATTTTCAAATTTTCTTGGATCACTTGGATGGGTAATTAATTCTCCTTGACGCATTTTATCAACAATGATTTTTGCGACATGGTCTTCCAAATATTCGTCACCTAATAAGCTCCAATCATCTTTACTTCTCTTATTGAGCATGTCTTTAGCAAGTTCTCGCCCGATTTGATTGTTCCATTTATCCATATTTGTTTCGCCAGGAATAGTTTCACGAACCTCATCCTCATGATAATCTCCAGCTTGTTTTGCAGCATATTCACCATAATGCCAAGTCATATACCATTGCATGTAGGTATGTTTAAATGCATCCGCTTCATTATTCCAAGTTGCATGTTCTCCGGTTCCTATTTTAAAACCATATTCTTTTTGAGCTTTATAAGTTGCTTCCAATGTTTTTTTATTAATATCATTTCGTAATGGAGTAAGTACTTTATTAGCAGCATTCATTAAATTGTTTTTTATAGACATATTTCCTCCTTTTGTCATATAATTAATTTATGAAAATACCTTGTTTCCATAAATATTTTAGTGTTAACTTTTTTATTTATTTAATATTAGTAACTGGTCTTCTTTATTGTAAGTCTTGCATTCAGGCTAAATATATTTTATTTTATCCTGAAGATAGTTTAGTCAATCATTTTATTGTGTATGGTTTTCCTATGATAATACCAATAAATGGTGCAGCGATTTTAGTAGAACATATACTAACTAAATTTAGTGTAATCAAAAAATATTGTAATGTTATAGAATCTAAACCTTTGCGAGGTTTTATCTATACAATTACGACAATACTATTTTTACTATTTGTACTTTATGCATCTGTAATATATTTATTTATATTTTATGTATCAAGAGTAGGTATATTTGATGATTAACTGTTTTACTTAGGTTTCAGATTTCCTCCTTATTCCGTTTTTTAATTCATTCTTATTCTACTATTTTTTACAAATCCATTTATACAAGGGTGCAATTTTTTGCACCGAAAAATACTCAAATTACTTTCTTAGAAACAAAGACGGTAGTATTGGAAATGCTTAATTTAAGAGAGTTGAATTTGATTAAACGCACATTCCCACCAAAATAAAATATGTAAATTATTATAAAACTATTGATTTAGATTTTGAATAATTTTTAGGAGAACAAATTCCCAATTATATTAAAAGCAGTGCTTGCAATATCCCCTATCTACTCAGAATACCAATTTACATTTCTTGTTACATACATAATAACTGCCATTGCTACAAAAACCCCAAAACTACCTAATAACAATGAAAAATCTTCTAACAACAGCAACACATATAAAAACGAATATAACAAAAACATCAACGCTGATATTATTAACGCAAAAAGTTTACTTTTACACTTTGTTACCACCGCATAAGTGTAAGTTCCCACCAAAAGAATAATCATCAAGGATGCTAGCGCATAAGATAACCCAAAGGATAAAAACTCAGATAAAGAAACTAGTAACAAATAAAAAACCAACATAGCACAACCTAACAAACAATATTGCAAAGGATGTATTCTTCGTTTTTCTCTAGATGTTAATTCAAATATAAAATAACTTATAAATGTCAAGGACAAAAATAAGAACGAATACTTAAGAGTACGCTCAGTCATTCTATAATTATCCACTGGTATCAACAAAGAAACTCCTACTTTTGGATTATCAATACTGGCAGTTGCAATTCCTGGAATTGACCAAATAGCCTCAAAATGTTCATTGTCAATTTTTCTTTTTGTCGGCAAGAAATCACCCTCAAAACTTGGTGAATTCCAAATCCCTGAAATTTTAATTTTATTATTCTGTCCTGGAACCTGTACATACAATTCATTTAGCCCTCGAATTTTGTACGAAATATCAAAAGGCACATACTCAAGAGAAGAAGGTATTAAAACACCATATTTTGTACCTTCAATAGAATTAAGCGAATATTTTCCAACATTAAAAATTGGTTCTTCTAAAAACCCCTTAGAATCTTCTACAGAAAAACCTGTAACAAGTTTTTTACCGGTCAAATTCCCGTATTTATTCTTAAATACACCTTTAACAGCTACATCTGCAGTATAAACAGGAATTTTAAAAATCCCTTTCTTGCGAATTTCAGTATTAATAACAATGTCAGCATCATAGTCTTGTATTTGCAAGTCATTTATTTGGGCATTATCCTTACCATGATAAAAATACATATAAGGAACTTTTATAGTTTGAACATTTCCCCATGAAGAAGCGACTTTATCAATCGCTTCTTGTTTGTATGATTCCCTATCACCAACCATTGCATACAAAAAAGCAATTGGAATCAATAAAACCAATAACAATGTCGCAATAATCCAAAACTTTTTCATTCTTGATTCTATTGAAGATGTTATATTAGTCAAATTTGCTAAACCATTTTCATTCATAAAAACCTCACTTTGTTGTAATCAAATGGTACCATATTTTAAAAAAAATTCAAGTTTTAATGTATTTACCAAAACTAAAAACATTATTTTCAGTTATGATGTGAACTTGTCATTACATAGAATTTATCGAACGTAATTTATTCATAATCCAACAAACAGTATTACGAGTAGCGAACACAAACCAAATCGGGAAATATGTTGCAACAAGAGAAAACATGACAACAAACATCCCATAATCAAAAAAAGTAAACGGTGTACTACTTCTAGAAAAATGTGTGTTCCAACAAATTAAAATTATATTATCTATAAAAAACAATATAAAAAGCACCAAAGTATTATACTTAAAACTTCGATTTAATTTTGCCGAATGAAATAACAAGATTATTGAAATTATAAAATATACAATACATCTTATTATACATAGCGCCATATAAACTAATAATGCAGAAAATCCAACCGCCATTGCAGATTGCCACAAAAAATCACTGGGTTGCATGTAATATATGCATGCTTTCATTGCGAAAAAAGGCAATAAATACGATATTATAAAAAAACTTGCAAATATATAATAAAACATACAAATATCATACAAAAATAAACTATATTTGCAAGTTTTGTCTACAATTTAATAAAAACAAAAATACCACAAATAAAAACAATCAAAATTTTACTCTTTCATCTATGTCTAATGGTGTTTTCTGAAATCTCTCCATATTTTTCATCAACAACCAACATTATTTAAAATACATACACAAAATAAAATAAAAAATATAGTTAGTATAACCAATATTTTTTTGTTTTTTATAAGAATTACTCTGCACAATTTTTGCAAGGAATATACATTTATAAATTCTTCAACATCAAGATATGCAAACAAACAAATATATGGTAGAAAACAACTTATCACTATTATATAGATATAAGTTTGCTCTATGATACTTTCATACCAATTATGCTCAGTAAAACTATTTAACAAAATTATGATAATATATGGTAAATTCACTAAACTTAAAAATTTTATTCTAAAAGATACACTTTTCTGTAGAGAATTAAACAACATGCATATAAGGGAATTCTTATTCCCCTTATATGCTGTTTTGTAGTATATAATTAAACTTGGGATTTTTAATAATAGAATAATCAAAATTAAAATACCTAACAAAAGTCTAATTATAAGAGCTACTTTTTGTGTTTCACAAAGGACAAACAATATAGTAATTAGCAAAAATGCGAAAACTGAATCTGAAACGAAAAGATTCAAGAGTATAAACTTTATAAAATCTTTATCAATAATTTTACAAATCATATTTAGTCTTATCCTATCATAGGAGTTCTTCTTCATCAAGTTTAATTCTAATAGGAACAAAGATAAAATAGTTTTTTAAATGTTGTGAATGCTGTAAAGTTGTAGCAGAATCATTCAAAAAAATAGTTTTTATATCATTATTTAAATCTTTATCGCTCTGATAGTTTTTATAATGATATTCGTAATTGTACTTATCATATCCCATTCCTTCAATATAACCATCATCTGTTATTTTAGGATTTAAAACAGTCATATGTCCAAATGAATATTGCAAATTTTTATCATTGCTAAATTCTATTTCAAGTTTATCATTCTTAAAATTTTTATTTTTTGAATCATAATTTTTGTCGCTCAAGATTTGGTCTTTAAATTCTTTAGAATTATTTAACCTTTTAGCTGTTGGAGATTCTTTCGAAAATTCAAAACCATCATACCAAAAATTTATTTTTTTATTTCCTTGCAAATTATATTTTTTGTTTAATTCGCCCACTTTATCCGAACTAATAAATTCATAATCATTACACGATGGAACATTTTTGGGATGTGCTAATGCAATATCCATAAACAATTTTGCATCTGGTCTATTTGAATTTAAATCGCCGTTTATTTTCATTAAAATACTTGACCTTTTTCTTCGTTCATTTTCAAAAAAATCATCATTATTTTCTTTGTTAAAGAATTTATCATTTGTTTTATTAATTGATATAGCTCCGCCTGTTGGAACACCGTTTGCTTCAACTTGTTTTTTCAATTCTTGTGTTGTTAACTGCTCCTCATCAGATATAGATTTTTTTTGAGAGTTATCATCAACGCTTTGCAATTTATTCAAAACATCTGTAGCAAACTCTTGCACCGGTTGTAATTCATTATTACTTTGAATAATCGGTTCTGATTGAGCTTGTGAATTCTGATTTATATTTGGCATTAACATATTTTCCAATTGAGCCCGTGTCTGAATATATTGAGCTTGCGCAGCTTCTCTTCTTCGGCGTTCTTCTTCCAATAGCTCTTCTGTTGTTTTACTGCTTGAACGCCAACGGAGTTTTCCGTTGGCATTCGTATATTGATGTGTATTTGGTGATGCTATTAATTCATCATCCTTTGGTATTCCTATTGTATTGTATTGGTACGACAATGACAATTCTTTATCAAGCAAGTCCTGTACCGTCATTCCTAATATATCATTGCGGGAATAAATGTCCCTATTTCCCAATTCAAAATTATAATAATTTTTGTATTTCATATTATCCTTTTACCCCTGTTAATATATTTTGTAACATATCGCCGCTTACTTTACGGTTTATAAACTGTTTTAACAAGCCTAATCGTTTCTGTGCATTTGGGTCATCTTCCGCAATTGAACCTAATAACTGAATTGCATCAGGTTGTTCTTGAGGAAATTGAGGTAACTCAACAGTACCGGAAGCTTGAATTGGTTGTTGAGCCAAAAAACGTTCAGGGTTATCCACCCCTTTTTGCTCAAAATACCAAAGAAATATTTCTTCCAAATTCAAATTCAGTTTCTGAGAGAACTTTTCAACTGCAGCAACCAACATGTCTGCTTGCTCTGATTTAAGAGTAGTATTTGAAGAATCCGAATAAGTATATTTATACTCAGCTTGCCTTACTGAATCATCAATTTCAATTTCTTCAGGCTGATTTTCTTTGTTCACAAAAACTGTTTCGACTCCGGATTTAAAATCAGCACAAAGCTTTGCAACTTTTTCAACATTTGGCAAAATAAAATCTTGATTAATCGTATCAACAAGCATTGATAATCGAGTCATTTGCCCTTGAGATTTTGTGTTAATTTCTGTTGCTGTTTTAGCAGAAGTCGACTCAACCGCACCTATCATATTTGGGAATATTCCTGACACTTCTGCCATCAAATCATTTAAAAACGAAATATCTTGTAAAAACACAGTAGGATTAAAATTCATTTGCTGAAAAGCGACAGTCGGGCTCAAATTGTCACCATATTCAATAATTTTACCCGGATAAAGCTCGATTTCGTCCTCATCAAAAAATCCTTCCGGAGCCAAAAGCGGCGGATTTTCATTCAAAGCCTGTAGATTACAAGTTCTGTTTAACAAATCTTCTTGGAATAATGCCAAAGAAAGCACGCAGTATAACGGACTTATGCCACGTTTTGTTTCGGGGTCAGTAATAAAAGTACCATAAGAGAACGGATTTATAATTCTTTCATTTTTGCCAAATTCTACAAGGAATTTCCTTCCAACAATAACTGCATGCCAGTTTTTAAGAATTTTTCCACAAGGCAATTTCAAATCTCCCCAATGCTCAAGAACCTCAATTGTTGAACCGTTTACCACATCTTCATTACTCAGACCTGATCCATAAGAAGAACGTACACTGTTTGAATTATTTGATTTCACCAGCGAAATAATGGACTCTTTTTGCTCATCAGTTAACTTATAATACCTGTTGTTTATAATATCAGATGGAGTTTTAAAACTTCTGTAAATTTTTGGACAACTATCCCAATTATCGACTTGCGCAGTATCGAATACTATATCAGCAGGATTTACCGGATAAATATAAGGATTGTCATAAATCTTTTTTGTATCAACCCAAAAGTTTTTACCTTGCTTAATTGCATCCAAAATTTTTGGTAATTTTGTAAAATCTTGAGAAAACATATTTTTAAACATTTCAATCGGACGACGATATTCCTCATATCTTTTCTTCCAAGCAGTGAAAGAAATCAATTCTCCAAAAAGTAAAGCGTTATCAATAACTTTGTCACAGGTTCTCTGAAAATCCATTTTTTCAAAGATGTCCACAAGCATTGCTTTTTGTTTGTTGGACATGTTGTTTGAATCTCTGTTTTCTCCTGATACATCGAACATTGAATTAACATTTGCATAAGTATTTCTCCATATAAAAGCTTTTAAAGTCTGATAAAACATAAAGGTTTTGCACATTTTAACCTTTGCTTTCCATTTTTTGTTTTTATCTGTTAAAGATTTAAAATCATTTTTAAAAAAAATCTCATTTGCTAAATCAGAAGCCATTTCCAAATTTTTTGCTCTTTGAGAATTCAAAGAAACAAATGTTGAAGAAATATTTTTAACTAAACAAGCTTCTTCTTCATTTGTTAAAACATTAACAGACGAATCTTTTTCAATCACATACTCAAATGACATAATTAATTTTCCTTTCTATTTTTGTAATATATGTAAAATCGACACAAAAAAGAGCGTTGCAAGAACTTTTACAAAAACTTTACTACGCATTTTTTGTGATAACATTAACTTATGAACAAGTTCAAAAACATCTTAAACGACATCACCAACGGTTGGGCATTCCTATACACTGCAATCTACGGCATTGTTGCTTTTGTGTTGGGTTTATACACCGCTATTATAAACTATTTTTCTGGAATACATAGAAACTTTCCCTTTATGGTACTTTATAGTTCAATTACACTCTGCGGATATATTGCACTAATTAGCGTTATTGCATTAATCATTTCAAGAATACATCACAAATTTTCAACTATTTGCAAAATATTATTATATCTTTGTATTTTTTATTTTCTTTCTTATTGGTATATTAATTATTCAAACTTTTGTTTAGGAGATATATTACTTACTATTTTTTACATTGGATTCGGAATTCCAATATTATTTATTGTATTTATAATCCCTACATTTACGTTATTCGTATTGGATTTAAAACATAAAATAAATTCTCCAAAAATAAATTTTAAAAACAAATATATTCCTTTGTGTTTCATCATTTATGCAATTATTACTTTATCAAAAGTATTCTCAATATTAAAAAAAATCATTTAGCATGCAGAGCTTTACAAATTCTAGCATACCCACGAACCTCTGTACCGTCATTACTACAATCTACATTCTTATTTTGTGATAACATTAACTTATGAACAAGCTCAAAAACATCTTAAATGACATCACCAACGGTTGGGCATTCCTATACACTGCAACCTACGGCATTGTTGCCTTTGTGTTAGGAGGGTATGTTACAATATTAAATCACCCAACTCAATCATTTTTTATAACACAAATCATATCTTCAATTAGTATGACAGGAATAATTTCAATTTTTAGTGCTATTCAAATCTCACTAATTAATGAAAAAAACAGAAGTTTAAATATAAGATTAATATGCCTTGCTCTTATATTATGTACAATAGGACATGCCATATTTGATTTTAGCTCTGGTAGTGGAATAAATTTTATTTTATATTTAACACTTGGAATTCCCATTACGTTGTTATTTTTTATAATTCCATTCTGCATACTAATAATTCTTGATATAAGGCACAAAATTTTACCTCCTAAATACAAATTTAAATATAAAATAATTCCATTATTTTTTCGTTTTACAATTTAATTTGCTTTGTTTATTTTATGTACACTATCATTAAAATTATCTTGCATGGTTAGCTCAGCAAGTCCTTATATATCCCTTGACTTTAGTACCATCTTCACGAGTATAGCCTGACACATGATATGAGCCAACACATTGTTTAATTTTACTAGCTGTATCATGAATTGTACCACCCAGTTTTTCTCCTGCCTTTTGAATAGATTCTTTTCCCTTTCTTATTCCAAATAAAACTTTTACAAACAATTTGCTACAACAAATCTTCTAACATTTGATTAACCTCATCTTCTGACATATCATCCAATTTTTTGTTTTCATATAAACTTCTAAGCAATTTTTCAACGGTTAGAATTCCCCACTGACAATCACTATTTGACTTTCCACCCTCAATAAACTCATTTTTCATAAAATTTCCTTTCTTAACATAGTTAAATTAATTTAAAACATCACGCTTTCCTCAATACAAAAAGATTATCTTTTATTCTCTTAAACCCACATTTTAATAAACAAAGCGCAGAAGCTCGATTTTGAGCCTCTGCATAAATATCCACAATGAACCAACTTGTGGAAAGGAGTAAACATCGTAAATTAGGAACATGCTGCTTGGGTTTTGCAAATCCATTTAGAAAAAGCTTCTCATTATCTAAAAAATAATATATTGCACCAAGTAAAAAATCATCTTCAACAAACATATAAAAAAGTGTATTATCACGAATAAACTCAAAAGAATTTGAATCACAAATTCTTTTCTGATTTCTTTCATACAAACTTTTCAGCTCTTGTTCATAATGTTTAAATTCCAAATCCGTAGGAATTAAAACTCTTATCATAAAACCTCCATAAACTTAGATTTTAGTTTCACTAACCCCCTCAATAATATTAATTTGAGGTGCAGTATCTTCAAACTCTTTATCATCAAGTCCCAAGGCTAACCGCTGCCCTTTTTGAACTTTTATTATTGATGAAATCAAAAAATCCAAAACGGCAACAGTATTTTTAGGGATATCCAAAAACTCTATATCAGCTCTTGTAAGTTCTTTAGAATACTCATCCAATATAAAATCCAAAATATCAAAAGTTTTGTTATAAAAATCTATGTGTTTTTCATTAACACTTTGTTTTTTATTATTTTTAGCCATAACATTTCCTTAAAAAAAACAGGGGCGTTAGGAGTAATGTGTCGAGAGAAAGGTAAAAAACGCCCCTTTTATGAAATAGATGAAATTACATAACTTATGCGGTTTTAATAACTTCTTTGTTGCCGTAAAAATCACAAGCATATTGACGAACACGTTCTGTACCTTTGATTTTTACTGACTTATTCAAACCATATTTCCAACCAAACGGTTTTGACTTAAACCTACGGTAATTACATTCACTCATTAAATACAAAATACTGTCTTTATACTTCATAACCAAATGTTGAGCGTCAATACCCGAAGCATAATCTCTACTTACAGCGCCATCAAACCTTACTTCATAAAGTTCAGCCACAGGTTTTTGACAAATTGGACAAAACCCTATTGATAATTTTCTAAACACATAAAGATTAGTTTCTGACAAATAATAAATATCGTCAGCCTTAAATTGGCAGCAATGACGCATAAAATCCTCCTGCTTACAAAAATTTGCACAACATATGAAGCCTGTATTCAAACAAGCAATAAATCCCCTTGTACTCTTGGGGTGATTTCGCCTACGCTGTTTAGGGTAAACATTGTTTTGAAATCGAGTACATTGTCATAATATCACTTTTTAATTTTCAATTCCACTTTGTAACAACTTTTTTACATCTTAACCCAAGATATAGTATCCATAATATTTTTGCGGTAAAATTATAACTAAAAAGAAGGAGCTGACTATGAAAGCAATAGTTTTTGATAATGGTTTAAAACTTGATACAAACTACCCAAAACCAACACCACAAAAGGGAGAAGCACTTATTAGAGTAACCCTTGCCGGAATTTGCAACACAGACTATGAAATCACAAAAGGATACATGGGATATGTTGGAGTTTTAGGTCATGAATTTGTAGGTATAGTAGAGGATGTTAACGACTCTGATAAATCACTTATTGGCAAACGTGTTGTTGCAGAAATAAGCTATGGTTGTGATGACCCGAATTGCGAATGGTGCGCAAAAAAGAACTACAGACACTGCCCGAACAGACACACAATAGGGATTCTAAAAAAAGACGGTTGCATGGCTGAATATATAACAGTACCTACTAACATTTTGTTTGAAGTTCCTGATAACGTAACTGACGAACAAGCCGTTTTTGTTGAACCACTTGCAGCAGCTTGCGAGATAACAGAACAACTTCACATTGAACCAACTGCAAAAGTTGTAGTGCTTGGTGACGGCAAATTAGGATTAACAACTGCTCTTACTCTTAATGCACTTAATCTTGATGTATTATTAGTCGGCAAACATCAAAACAAACTTGATATAGCAGAAGCTCAAGGTGTTAAAACCCAACTTTTACAAAACTTTCATATTGAGAAAAAATATGATGTCGTAGTAGAAGCAACCGGCTCTGCATCAGGTTTTGAAACTTCAATGGCATTAACAAAACCAAGAGGTGTTTTAGTCCTAAAAAGCACTGTTGCATCAGGAAAAGAACTTAATTTAGCACCAATTGTAATCGACGAAATTACAGTTTTAGGCTCAAGATGCGGACAATTTGCACCGGCATTAAGACTTCTTAAAAATTATAGAATTGATTTCACACCATTTATAACAAAAATCTATTCTATAGATGAAGCTCTTGAGGCATTTGAAGCAAACAAAGCAAAAGAAAGTCTTAAAATTTTGATAAAAATATAGTATAATTAAAGCGCAACTTGCATACACCCTCGACCTATAGAAGAGGAATGGAGCGAAAGAAAGAGCAACCGGCACAAATTCACTGGAAACCTATCCCAAAGGCACACGGATAAGGAGAACAGAGAACCGGTAGTAATATAAAAAGTGTGCCACCTAAGGGTTAAGAGATGAGCGAAATTTGTAAAAACTGGACACAATGGTTAAAACAAAACCGATTTGCAGGACAAACTCCTGAGATGATTGAACAAACTACAAAATGGTTAGAAGCAGTCAGAGATGTGGTTTTGGTTTACGCAGATATAAAACCTTATGAAACAGTTATTGATATCGGAACAGGAACAGGACTTTTAGCATTCAAGGCTCTTGAAATGCAAGATTGCCAAGGAAAAATCATTTTTTCAGATAAATTCCAAGATTGCCTTGACGATTGTAAAAGGATTTTAGATGAGTCCGGTGTTATGAACGGTTACGAATTATTGCTTTCACCTTGTGAGCATATAGCATTACCTGAAAGCAGTGTACACAAGGCTCTTATGCGTTCTGTCCTTGTTCATATTGTAAATAAACAACTTGCAATTAACGAAGTCTATAGAATTCTTAAACCGGGCGGAAAATTCTGCGCTTTTGAACCTGTTATTCGCTCAAACACAAGATACTGGGAAATTACAGACCCAGCCCATATTGAAAAATACGCAGATTTTAAACGTGTAGAAAACGAATTAATGGAAAATCCTCTTGATTCTTTGTGCAATTTTGACGAAGCAACATTAAAAACAAACCTTGAAATAGCAGGATTTTCAATTCCTGAGGTTAAAATACAAGAAGTTCGCTCCAGCTATGTTGTCAAAGCAGGTATGATTAAAGAATGGTTCAACAATCCGCCATCACCTGGACAACCATCTACAAAAGAACGTTATCTCAAGTATTTTGACGAAAAAACTGTTGAAAAATACATGCAAGATGTTCAAAATTATTTAACAGATAGAGAAATCAGTTTAAAATCAAACGCAGTATTTATCAACGCAACTAAGTAGGAGTAGATAATGAATAATACAAAACAAACAGCAATAATAATACCTGCAAGATATGGTTCTTCCAGATTAGAAGGGAAACCCTTGTTAGAAGCGTGCGGAAAACCTATTATCCAATGGGTATGGGAAAAAGCGATAAAAACTCCACTTGTTGACAGAGTTATTGTTGCAACAGATGATGAAAGAATTTTCAATGCTTGTAAAAAATTTGGAGCAGAAGTTGAAATGACATCAACGGAACACAAAAGCGGCAGCGACAGAATTGCAGAAGTTGCACGCAGACATCCTGAAATCGGCTATATTATAAACTTACAAGGCGATGAACCTTTAATTGAACAAGAAAACATTGAACTTGTTATTAAGGGTGTAAAATTTGATGAAAAGGCAGATATTTCAACATTAGTAAGAGAAATTAAGGATGAGGACGAAGTAAACAATCCAAATTTGGTAAAATGTGTTTTTGATTTTAATAATTACGCAATGTATTTCTCACGTTCTAAAATACCGTTTGAACGAAATGTCGGCAAATCAAAATTTTACGGTCATTTAGGCATTTACGGATATAAAGCTGAAGCATTATTTAAAATGACAGAATTACCACAAGCGCCATACGAAATGGCTGAAAGCCTTGAACAATTGAGAGCTTTGCAAAACGGAATGAAAATCAAAGTTGATATTGTAAAAAATGTTCCTGTTGGAATTGACACACAAGAAGATTTTGAAAAATTTAAAGCTATGGTTTCTAAAGGCGAATAATTTCTACAAGAGGTTTTGATGAATTTAAAAACAGAAATTACAAAATTACACTACACAAAAGAACCTAAAGGAGTTCTTTTCAACTTGCTCAAGTTTTGTTCATATTTTTACGCAATTGGAAGCTCTACAAAAAACTTTCTTTACGATAAAAACATCATAAAACCTAAAAAAGTTGATGCGTATGTAATTTCTGTCGGAAATTTTACCACAGGTGGAGTCGGCAAAACACCTGTTGTTGCAGAACTTGCAAAATATTTCGTAGAAAAAGGTGAACGAGTAGCCATAATTTCCAGAGGATACGGTGGAAAGTTAAACAATAAACAAGTAAACGTTATTTCAGACGGTATAAATCTCTATTACAAAGCCGATATGGCAGGAGATGAGCCGTATTGGTTAGCTGTAAACCTAAATATGTGTGCAGTTTTAACCTGCTCTAATCGTGTTAAAGCTGCAAAATACGCAATCAAAGAACTTGGAGTTACAAAAATAATCTTAGATGACGGATTTCAACACAGAAAGATGCACAGAGATTTAAACATCGTACTTGTTGACTCAGAAAAAATGTTCGGGAATGAAAACTTGCTACCTGCAGGACCGTTAAGAGAAGGAACTGAAAGCTTTAATAGAGTTGATAAATTAATTATTGTAAGCAAAAATACTAATCACTCAAAATCTGAAAAATTAGCAAGAATAATGCAAAAGAAACAAAAAATTCAAACTCTTGTATGCAAAGTAGAACCGGATTATGCCTACAATATTATTTCAGGAGAACACCTTGCAAACGGTGCTGAAATAACAGCACTTTCAGCAATTGGACAACCTGAACAATTTTACCGGTTTTTAGAACCAAATTACACAATCAAAGAAAAAATAACATTCGATGATCATCATCAATATACATTAAAAGATATTGAAAACATTGACGGTGCAATAATTACAACAGAAAAAGATGCGGTTAAACTTGCTCTTTTAGGCAAAACAAACATTTACGCATTAAAACTTAAAACCGTTCTTGATATTGAAACCTTACTGGCAAACTAAATAGCAGATGCACCGGAAACAATTTCTACAAGCTCTTGAGTAATTGCAGCTTGACGAGCCTTGTTGTAATCAACCGTCAACGTTGAAATCATTTCTTCTGCATTGTTAGAAGCTGCAGACATCGCAGTCATTCTTGAAGCCAATTCACTTGCATTCGCTTCAAGTAAAGCTTGATAAATTGAATTTGTTATAAACATGGGAACAATCTGCTGCAAAACAGCACTTGCAGACGGTTCAAATTCCATTACAGGATCAAGCTCATGAGATTCAACTTTCTCAACTTCCACCGGTAAAACTTCCCAATTAACAATATTGTAAGACATCATATTGTTAAAATGAGTTGTAATAATATCAATTTTATCAATAACACCATTAACATAATCTTCGGCAATATCTTCTGCAATTAGATTTGCACCGGTAGCAGTCGGATCATTGGCAACACCGATGTATCCATCTTTCAATTCATAATCACCGGCTTTATGCTTAAATCCTGCAACAGCCTTTTGGCCAACTGGGTATATAACAGTTTTAATGCCTTTTTCAGTATTTTCCTTGATACGCTTCAAAGTAGTTTTTATTATATTTGCGTTATAAGCACCGGCCAAACCTTTATTAGAAGTAATTACAAGCAACCCTTCCGTTTTAATCTCACGTCTTTGAAGCAATACAGGATAATTATCCAAACCACGTTCAACTTTCAAACCTGACACAGAATATTCACCAACAGTAGCAAGCATTTTCCTGAACAAATGCAATAATTCATCAGAAAATGGACGTGCTGCCTTTACAGTGTTTTCAGCTTTTTTAACCTTTGCTGCAGCAACCATCTTCATTGCTTTTGTAATTTTTTTGGTGTTTTGAACACTTGATATTCTACTTTTTATGTCTTTTAAGTTTGGCATTTTTTCTTCTCTTTCTCCCTCTCCTTGAGAAGAGGGTAAGGGTGAGGTGTCAACCAGCCCCGTAGTTATGATATTTTAAAAGCCGATTTTCACCGGTTTTGTTCTATCCATCAGCAAGTCAATAGCTTCATAGATTTCTTTCATATCTGATTTATTGTCTTTGCAATGCTCTATAAAATAGTTTTCCAATTCAGCAACTCGTTTTGCCAAATCCTTGTTTTCAATCGCCCATTGCCTCATTTGCACAAAAGTATTCATTATTTGGATGTTTATTTGAATAGCTTTTTCACTATTTAGAACACTTGAAAGCATCGCAACCCCTTGTTCAGTGAAAACATAAGGGAGAGTTCTTCTTCCGCCACGGCCTTTTTTTGAGGTCGCAATTTGCGACCTCAAAAGTTCGACTTCGTCACTTGTAAGTTGAAACATAAAATTGAGAGGAAATCTTGTCGCATTACGCTTTACAGCCTCATTCAATCTCTTTGTCGGAACTTCATACAAATCCGCAAGGTCACTATCCAACATAACCTTGTATCCTCTAATTTCATATATTAAATTTTTGACCTGTATAAGTTTATCCATTAGCCCTATGTTTCTACCCTAACAAAGTATTAAGCAAAAAGAATTTGCAGAGGTTTTTCCTCTACAAACTCTTTACATA
>CAZPBG010000019.1:0-33230 GCA_964584885.1 uncultured Vampirovibrio sp. | reverse complement strand
AACGTTTTAAAGCCAACGCAACAGAAAATATTATTCAAGATTTGTTGGCTCAATTATAAACGATAGACTCTAACCACTTGATTTTTTGTCGGCCATACCCTACAATATAATTAGGTGTATTTATGACCGAAAACGAATATTTAAAGAAAATTATTTATTACAAAACCGTAGATGGTCGTTGTCCCTATGATGAATGGCTTGATTCTTTGGATTATAAAACAAAAGCTATTGTAGAAAACAGAATTGAAATAATGCAAGACGGATTATATGGCGACCATAAAAAACTTTCGAATAGTCTGTTATCTGAGTTAAGATTTTTTATTGGCAAAGGTTACAGGGTTTATTATAGAGATTTAACAAATGTTGTAATAATAATTGTTGCAGGTAGTGATAAATCAGACCAAAAACGGGTAATTAAACAAGCCGAAAAATATTTACAAGATTTTATCGAAAGGAATAAAAGATGACAAAATTTAATGATGAATTAAATTTAGATATGGATAAAGTTATGGCTAATTCGGTTAGTCATGATGATTTAATGTTAAAACATTTAAAAGACAAAGATTATCAAAGAATTTATCTTGAAACTTCTTTGGAAGAATGTGCAAAAGATGGCAATATTAATGCTTTTATTCGTTCATTGCAACATGTTGTAAAAGCTCGTGGTCGTGGTGCTATATCAGCATTAGCTAAAGAATTAGATATTGATAGAAGTAATTTATCAGATATTTTAAACGGAAAAGTTCAACCAAAAATTAGTACAACATTAAAATTAATAAATGGTTTAGGCTACAAAATTCAACTAAAATCAGCTTAGTTTGTGTTTTTGTATTAATAAAATTGCAATCGCAGAGACAGTTACAAAACAGGGGTTGAAAATTTTGTAAAATAGTTTAAAATAAAAATACAGGCAAGGGTAGCGTTAATACCCAAGCCCATGTCCTAATTAAAGGACTTTGGTTATGAGAATTAGTACAATTATAAGTGCTAATTCTCTTTCGCTGATTTCAACTAACATTATGACCTCCTTTCTTTTTAGTTGAAATTCTGTCTAAATGTTATTCAAAATCTTTAGCCTGTATTTGAAGGTTATTGTAGCATATATTCGCAAATATATCAATTTATTAATAGAAATTATAACCGTTAAAAAAGTTACAAACAGGGGTTGAAAATTTTGTAAAATAGTTTAAAATAAAAATACAGGCAAGGGTAACGCTAATACCCAAGCCCGTGTCCTAATTAAAGGACTTTTAGGGTGAGAACTATTGCTAGTATTAGTAATAGTTCTTTTACGTTGATTTCAACTAACATTATGACCTCCTTTCTTTTTAGTTGAAATTCTGTCTATATGTTATTCAAAATCTTTAGCCTGTATTTGGGGTTTATTGTAACATATATTCGTAAATATATCAATTTATTAATAGAAATTATAACCATTAAAAAAGTTACAAACAGGGGTTGAAAATTTCTCAAAATAGTTTAAAATAAAAATACAGGCAAGGGTAGCGTTAATACCCAAGCCCGCACCCTAACTAAAGGGTTTGTAGCCAAAGAACTATTGATATAAGTATCAGTAGTTCTTTTTCGCTAATTTCGATTATCATTTTTACCTCCTTTCTTATCGAAATTTAGCTTAATAATAATCAAAAATCTTTAGCCTGCATTTGAGGGTTATTGTAACATATATTTGTAAATATATCAATTTATTAACAAAATTACAAAACCAAAAATTTAATTTATGCTTCTTCTTTTTTTAAGTTCTTTAAAAGTAAAATTAGTGGAATTGTCAAAGCTGCTGCAATTGCAAAAACTCTGAATGCGTCAATAAATGCAGATAAATTTGCTTGTTGTTGTAACAACTGATAAACCGTATATTTTCCCATATAATTTGCAGTATGAGCATCAACTGTTGTTGAAAATACTCCACTCATTGCCTGAACTCGTTCTGCAAAAGGTTGATATGTTTCTGTCAAATGACTAATCAACATATATTGATGTTTTTGTCCACCTCTTGAAAGCAATGTTGCAACAATAGAAGTTCCGAATGCGCCACCAATATTTTTTAACAAGTTTTGTAAACCACTTGCGTTAGTCATTTGTTCGTTTTTGATTGTTGCCATTGACAATGTAATAATCGGAATCATTGCCAATCCTAATCCAATACCAAACAAGAAGTTTGGAATAGCAATATTCATTGTTGAGATTTGCAAGTTCAAATCACCTAAAATCCAACTACCACCGGCGATACAACCCAAACCTATCATAACAAGAATTCTATTATCAATAACGTTTGCCAAAGTTGCGCACATAATCATAGCTGTTAATGCACCCACCCCTCTTGGCATCATTGAAAGTCCGCTTTTATAAGCATCATATCCCATTAATGATTGTAAAAATTGTGGAAGAATTGCTAACGAAGCTAACAATACCATTTGCATTACAATCTGAACCCCTGTACCTATAAGGAAGTTCTTATCTTTGAATACTGATAAATCAACTAAAGACTCTTTATTACGGATTTGAGAAATTAAAAATGCCAATCCGGAAACGCAAGATAGCGCAGAAAGCCAGCATATCCACGGAGCATTAAACCAATCCGCATTATTACCTTTATCAAGCACAACTTGTAAAGTCAAAAGCCAAATAGAAAGAGTAAAAAATCCAAATGCATCTGTTTTTACATTCTTTTGTTTTTGTGCATAAGGTGGATCATATATAAATACTTTTGAAAGCCATAATGCAATAACACCAATAGGCAAGTTAATATAATATATAAACGGCCATGACCAGTTTTCCGTAATCCAACCACCAACAACCGGTCCAATAATCGGTGCAATAACGATTACTAAACCGAACATTGCCATTGCTTTACCACGCTCTTCAGGTTTAAAGTTTTCAAGCAAAATTGCTTGTGAAATCGGTAATAAACCGCCACCGCCAATACCTTGTAAAATTCTCGACAAAACCATTTGTTCAAGATTTTGTGACAAACCACAAAGTGCTGATGCTACAGTAAACAAAATAATACTGAACATAAAAAAGTTTTTACGTCCAAGAACTTTACTAAACCAGCCAACCATAGGAATTACAATACCACTGGCAATTAGATAAAAAGTCAAAATCCACATTGACTCTTCACGGCTTACGGAAAAACTTCCTGCCATATGCGGAAGTGCAACGTTTGCAATAGTTTCATCAAGTACAAACATAAATGCTGCCGCCATTGTAGGCAAACACGCAAGCCAAGGATTTATATTTTTATTTTCGTTTACATTTTCACTCATAAAATGATACTATCATATCTATGTTGCAAATGCAACATGTTGTTTTTGCAACAAGCGAGTGATGAAGTTTTTAAATTTTGCGAAATAAAAACGGGTATGGTCTAAACCATCCCGTTTTTATTCGGAAACGGAGAGATTCGAACTCTCGGTGCAGGTTACCCCACACAACACCTTAGCAGGGTGCCGCCTTAAGCCGACTCGGCCACGTTTCCTCAGTGATATGAGTATAATAACATAAAAAACTTTTTTTTCAAAATATTTATATTAAAAAGCGGAATTTTGTATAAATTCCGCAAAAATATACTCTCAGCCATTCTAATTTAATTGGTCAGACCGAATTACTTCACAGCTTGCAATTTTACCTGAACTCCGGTTTCGTTGTTCACGGCAACTGCATTTGAAATAGCCATCGTTCGACGCTTTTTGGCTCCTCTTAATATAAATTCAACACCACTAAATGTGTTATTAGTCGGGGTAACAATTTTCTTCAACATATCCTAAGTTTTCCTTTCCGATGTTTCCTGTCTGTGTCATGTATATCGGCATTTTTTTGAAAAACTTTAGGGTTTTGTTTCCTTTTTTTACAATTTGTTACATTGTTTAATTTAGGTGCTTTTTATTTAATATTTCAATTTCATGGTAGAATGTTTTTAAAATTGCAAATTGGGTTTATTTAATCGGATAGTATACAATTGGAGATAAAATGGAAGTAAAAATAATTGGTGCCGGACTTGCCGGTTCGGAAGCCGCATTGCAATTGGCAAAACGTGGAATAAAAGTTAAATTGTACGAAATGCGTCCAACCAAAACAACCGGCGCTCACGTTGGTTCTAATTGTGCAGAATTCGTATGTTCAAACAGTTTAGGTTCTTCTGATATAACCAATGCGAGCGGACTATTAAAAAAAGAAATGGAGTTTTTGGGCGGAGAATTAATAAAAATTGCTATTGAAAACGCTGTACCTGCAGGAAACGCATTAGCTATAGCCAGAGAAGATTTCTCAAAAGCTGTTACAAAAAAAATTGAAGAAGAACCCAATATTGAATTAATAAGGAAAGAAATCTCAGAAATCCCCGAAGGAAATGTTATTATAGCGTCAGGACCACTTACCAGTGAGGTTTTAGCTGAAAAAATAAAAGAGTTCACAAAGAGTGAACACTTGCATTTCTTTGATGCAATTGCTCCAATTGTTGAAGTAGATTCAATCAATTTTGACAAAGCGTTTTGGGCATCAAGATACAACAAAGGGGAAGCTTCTTACATAAATTGCCCAATGAACAAAGAAGAATATGAAAACTTTTATAACATTTTGATTAATGCACCAAGAATTGAACAACATGACATCGACAAGAAATCAAAATTCTTTGAATCTTGTTTGCCGGTTGAAGTTCTTGCTTCTCGTGGAGTTGATACGCTTAGATTTGGACCGATGAAGCCTGTTGGATTAGTTGATGAAAGAACAGGTATTGAAAACTATGCTGTAGTTCAACTAAGACAAGATAATTCTGCAAAAACTTTATTTAATCTTGTAGGTTTTCAAACAAATTTAAAATGGGGCGCTCAAAAAGAATTGCTTCAATCCATTCCAGGGTTAGAGAACTGCAACATCGTACGCTACGGTGTAATGCACAGAAACACATTCATCAATAGTCCGGCAGTTCTTAATTCGACACTTGAAGCAAGAGAGCGCAAAGGTTTATTTTTTGCAGGACAACTCACAGGAACAGAAGGTTACACAGAATCTATTGCTACAGGCATGCTTGCCGGTATAAATATGGCAAAAAGGATTGTGGGTGAAGAACCTGTTGTACTTCCTGAAGATACTATTTTGGGGGCTCTTACAAGATACATTTCGGATATTGCTCATCTCGAAAATACTCATTCATCATTTCAACCTATAAACTCTAATTGGGCATTAGTTCCTCCAGTAGAGCTTCCAAAAAAAGAAAGAAAAAATAAAAAGTTGAAAAATGAACTTTTAGCGAAAAGAGCACTGGAGTCATTAGAACACTTTGTGGTATAATCGGTTTGAGAAATAGGAGGGGGATATTATGAATTTGGAAAATATTAAAAAAACAGATGCAGATGTTGCACAATATATTGAAGAAGAATTAAAACGTCAACAAACAACTATTGAATTAATTGCCAGTGAAAACTTTACTTCTCCTGCTGTTATGGAAGCTTGTGGAACGGTTCTTACTAACAAGTATTCAGAAGGAAAACCTCACAAACGTTATTATAACGGATGTGAAGTTATTGATAAGATTGAAGAACTTGCTCAAAAAAGAGCATGCGAACTTTTCAATATGGGTCATGCAAATGTACAACCACACTCAGGTGCACAAGCAAATATGGCTGTATTTATGTCACTTCTTAAACCGGGTGATAAGGTATTAGGTATGGATTTATCAAATGGCGGTCACTTGAGTCACGGTTCTCCTGTAAACTTTTCCGGCATGTACTTTGATGTAAAAAGTTATGGAGTTGATGAAAACGGCAACATAGATTATGACGATGTTCGCAAAATGGCATTGGAACACCAACCAAAATTGATTATTTGCGGAGCTTCTGCTTATTCAAAAGTTATTGATTTCAAAAAATTCAGAGAAATTGCAGACGAAGTCGGCGCTTATCTTCTAGCAGACATCGCACACATTGCCGGACTTATTGCTGGTGGTCAACACCCATCACCTGCAGGTTATGCTCATTTTGTGACAACTACAACTCACAAAACCCTAAGAGGTCCTCGTGGCGGTATCATTATGTGTGATGAAGAATTTGCGCTTCAAATTGACAAAGCAGTATTCCCTGGAACACAAGGCGGACCGCTAGAACATATTATTGCCGGTAAAGCTGTTGCTCTAAAAGAAGCTATGCAACCTGAATTCAAAGAGTATGCAAAACAAATCGTTAACAACGCAAAAGCTTTAGCGCAAGGTCTTATTGACAATGGAATGGAGCTTGTTGGCGGTATGACAGAAAACCATTTGATGATTTTAGATTTGCGCAATACCGGAAAAACAGGTAAAGATATGGCAAACGTACTTGAAAGAGTTGGTATTACTGCTAATAAAAACACAGTACCAAATGACCCTCAAAGTCCTTTTGTAACAAGTGGTATAAGACTTGGAACTCCTGCTATGACAACAAGAGGATTTAAAGAAGATGACATGAGAGAAGTTGCAAGAATTATTGCAGAAGCAATCAAAAATTCTGATAATGAAGAAGTTTTGGCCAATCTAAGAAAAGATTCTTTGAAGCTTTGCGAAGCTTATCCGTTATATGAATAAAATTTATAATAAGAATTAATTTGTTATACAAAAACTGCGAGAGAATTTAATTCTCTCGCAGTTTTTATTAATTTAATTTATAAAATTAGCCTAAACATTCCCTTACAAGTTCATTAACGGTTTTAGGGTTAGCTCTACCTTTTGTTTCTTTCATTACTTGACCAACGAAGAAGCCCAAAAGGTTTGTTTTACCGTTCTTGTATGCTTCAACTTCATTTGGATGAGCATTAACAATTTTTTGAACGATTTCTTTAATTGCGCCAGTGTCGGAAATTTGGCTCAAACCTTTTCTTTCAACAATAGCAGAAGCTTTTTCACCATTTGTAATCATATCTTCTACAAGAATTTGTTTACCAATATTGTTAGAAATAGTTCCTTTTTCGATTAAAGAAATCAATTCTGCAAGGTTTTCAGCTGTCAATTTTGTTTCAGAAATTTCAATCTTTGCTTCTTTTAGGTAAGCTGCGATTTCACCCATAATAAAGTTTATTGCAGTTTTTGGATTTGCACCAAGTTCAAGAACTTTATCAAAGAACAATGCTAATCCCATTTGTTCAACAACAACAGAAGCATCATATTCACTCAAACCTAAACTCATATATCTTTCACGTTTTGCTTGAGGAAGTTCAGGCATTTGGGCTCTAATTTCTTCAACCCATTCACGAGAAATTTCTAATGGCATCAAATCAGGTTCAGGGAAATATCTGTAATCATGAGCATCCTCTTTTCCTCTCATAGAACGAGTTTCTCTTAGGTTGTCATCCCACAAACGAGTTTCTTGAACAACTTTTCCGCCTTCTTCAACAATTTCGATTTGACGGTCAATTTCATACTCAATTGCTCTTTGCAATGCTGAGAATGAGTTTACGTTTTTGATTTCAGCACGAGTACCAAATTCTTTTGAACCTTTTGGCATAATTGAGATATTCGCATCACATCTCATAGAACCTTCTTCAAGGTTACCGTCACATACTCCAAGGTATCTTACGATGTTACGAAGTTCCTCCATATAGTTACGAGCTTCTTCGCTAGAACGCATATCAGGTTCTGAAACGATTTCAAGAAGCGGAGTTCCGGCTCTGTTAAGGTCAACAAGAGAATATGTTGAACCGTTGATACCTGCAGCACCAGCGTGAACCAATTTACCTGCATCTTCTTCCAAGTGAGCACGTGTAATACCAATTCTCTTGCCTTTAACATCAATATATCCGTTTAAACAAATCGGTTCATCGTATTGAGAAATTTGATAACCTTTTGGAAGATCCGGATAGAAATATTGTTTTCTGTCAAATTTACATCTTGACGGAATTTCACAATTAAGTGCAAGTCCTAATAAAATCCCCATGTTTACGCATTCTTTGTTTAATACAGGCAAAACCCCGGGCATACCTAATGTAATAGGGCTGATTTGTGTATTCTGTTCATTTCCGAATTCTGTTGAATCAGGTGCAAATATTTTTGATTTAGTTTTTAATTGTGCGTGAACTTCAAGCCCAATAACAACTTCATATTTTTCTCTTAAATCTTCCATGTCTAAACCTCGTTTAATAATCTTTGTTTCATTCTAGCATAAACATGGTTTTTTAACGAGATTGAGAAAATTTGTCATGTTATTTTTTAATATTTGCATACTAAAACCCGTCGAAAAAACTTTTCGACGGGCATATTTTTTGGGGGTAAATATTGGGGTTCAAAATATCGGGGTAAATCTATTGGGGGTAAATCTATTGGGGGTAAATTTATCAGATAAATATTTTGATTTTGTTATTCGTATTAGTTTGCTTACAGAACAACAATTTCCCCGTGATTAGGCACTTAGTGTACTTTCTTGAAAGTAATCTACTACAGTGTCCATTACATTATCGAAGAAAAAATCTAACTCGCTTGAAATACTCCTTTCTGCTACCTCTGTCTTGTCTAATGAGTTAAATCTTGATAACATTTCGTTTTCGATACGCATACTTAATCCTTTCCTAATGTATATTTTCTGAGTCTTGCTTTCTGCTTACATATTCTATATCGGCATTTTTTTGAAAAACTTTAGACTTTAAAGACATTTTGTTACAATAATTTACATAATGATATTTATTCAAAAGTCAAGATTAAGGTATAATAATAAATAAGCTGGATTGCTACACTAACGCACGCAATAATAGCACGCTTATATTAAAAATTTAAGGGCTTAAAAAATGAGTATTAAAAGCTGGAATGATTATTTTTTAGATATGGCAAAGACTTGTTCTTCTCGTTCAAATTGTTTGCGAGCACAAGTTGGAGCAGTTATAGTAGGACAAGATAAAAAAATTAAAGCGACAGGATATAACGGAACTCCGTCAGGAGTTGAATCTTGTTACGAGCGTGGCGAATGTTATAGAATTAAGAATAATATTCCGTCAGGAACTTGTTATGAAACGTGTCGTTCCATTCATGCTGAACAAAATGCGATTATTCAAGCTGGACAAGACCGTTGCACAGGTGCTTCCATGTATATTTACGGGCACAATTTTATTTGTATTTTATGCAAACGTTTTATTGTGCAATCAGGGATTGTTGATGTTTATTTAAAGAAAGATGACAACTCTGAAATTCTTCATGTATCTGTAGAAGATATAAAAAAAGAACTTGAAGAAATTAAATAAAGTTTGTCTTGCTGTGTTTGCTAAATAAATTTGTATGAAAATATAAATTTTAGTTTGAACGCTTTTTTCTTTTTGTTGCTACCAAAGTTTTACCATGCTATAATTTCACTATGGATAATGCTGTTACAGAAGAGTTGAATTTAGCTCCGAAAATTGGAAAACAAGCAAAGAAAAGTATGACTGCGCAGACTAGGCTTATTATTGCCGGACTTGCGGTGAGTACTGCTTTCATTATGGGTGTTGCAGGTTTTTCTGTTTATAGCATTGATAAAAATATGAACGGTGCATACAAAAATTTTGCACAAGTTCTTTCTAAAACTCTTGCTATTGAGGGTGTAGAAGTTACAAAAGAAGTGCCACAACTTGCAAAATATGATGCGCTTCGCTCGAATTCTGTTTCAATCCTAAAGAGTAATGACGATATTGCATTTATTATATTCAAAGATAATAATTCAAAAGTAATTTATTCAAGCAAAGATGATTATCCTGAACAAGCAGAAAAAGCTAGAATTACTGTAAGTTCGCCAATGGTAGTAAAAAATCTTGCGCAAGTTGAAAACGTAGGTTCAGTTACAGTTGGTTTGTCAGGTAGAATAATGGACAACGTATCTGCAACTTCGAAAGTTTCAATATCAATTGTCTTTTTACTTGCATGGTTAGTAATTGTCGGCATCGTTTATATGAACTCTTCAATTATCACGACTGAATTACGCAAACTTTATCAAGGTGTTAAAAAGATTTCATCCGGAGAATTTGGTTACAAACTTGACGACAAGGATGTAGATAAAGAGGTTAAAGAACTTTATAGCGCATTCAATGACATGTCTGAAAAATTGAGTCGTTATAATGAACAAACTATTGAAAGTTTAACTTTTGAACGTAACAAGCTTGAATCAGTATTGATGAGCATTGTTAACGGAGTTGTAGTATGTGATAACCATGACAAGGTTATTATGGTTAACAATCACGCTAAAAAATTGTTAGAAGTTAATGAAGAAGATATTATTGGATCTCAAATTCAACAGTTTTGTGATTCAAGTGGAGAATTTTGCTTCAGCGAAAAAATTGCTGAATTTAAGGATACACCGCTTGATGAAGACGGAACTCCTGTTCCATTTAATATTGAGATTGATAAACGTATCATCAAATGTTTGATTTCACCAATGTTTACACGTTCAAATTCTTATGTTGGGTATATCATTGTACTAATTGACGTAACAAAAGACGTTGAAATGGATCAGTTGCGTTCACATTTTATATCTAATGTTTCACACGAGTTAAGAACTCCTGTAACTGTTTTAAGAAGCTACATTGATACATTATATAATTTTGGAAATGATTTTGATTTCAATACTCAACGAGAATTTATAGGTGTAATGAATCAAGAAATTATAAGACTTAACCGCATGGTAAATGATATTCTTGATTTTTCTCGTTATGAATCTCAAAATATACGTCTTGAAAAAACAAAACAAAATATTATGGAAATTGTTGAGGATTGCGTAAATCAAGTTCAAGTGTTGGCAAAAGAACACGATTTAACAATTTCTATTATGAAAGAGCCTGATTTGCCTGAAATATATTTAAATGTTGACAGTATTTCAAGAGCGTTTATGAATATTGTTTCAAATGCAATAAAATACTCACCTGACGGGAAGCGTATTAAAATTAGAGTTGAGCGCTCTCGTGACGGAGAATATGTAGAAGTAAGCGTTGAAGACCAAGGTCCTGGAATACCTGAACAATATCAGAAAAAATTATTTGATAGATTTTTCCGTGTTGAAAATGCTACTCATACGGTTAAAGGTACAGGATTAGGATTGCATTTGGTAAAAGTAACTATTGAAAAACATCACCATGGACAAGTTTTTGTACAATCAAAAGAGGGTGAAGGTTCTACATTCGGATTTAGACTTCCGATTAAACCTGCTCCGGAAGATGTTGAAGAATACATACCAAAAAATATGCTTCCTGCTGAAAGTGAAGCTTAATTATAGGATAAGGATTAAAAATAAGGGTCAAACTGATTTCAGTTTGACCCTTATTTTATAATTAATCAAATAATCAATATTACTTGATAGCTTTTTTCGCTCTGTTTAAAGAATGTTCTTTGCCTAAAATTGCAAGTGTAGCAGTCATATCAGCTCCGCAAAGTCTTCCTGTTACGGCAGCTCTGATTGCCCACATAGTGAATTTAGGTTTATAACCTTTTTCTTTAAAATCAGCTCTGAATTTTTCAAGTTTTTCGTGAAGATTTTCTTCTGTCCATTCCCAATCTGCACCTTGTTCTACAAATGCTTTTAATACTTCTTGAGAAAGTTCTGTTTCAACAGTTTCTTTTGCTTTTTCATCCAATTCAACATTGTTACCGCCAAAGAAATATGGAACAGCATCTGTAATATCAGACAATAGAGTTAATGGTTCATATGTGATTTCAATCATTCTATCAAATTGTTCTTCAGAAAGTTCACTTAAATCATATTTTGTTAAATATTTTTTAAGTTTTTCTTTTAGTTCTTCTTTTGGAAGCATTTTGATATAATGACTGTTCATCCATTTCAATTTGTCATATTCAAAGATTGAATTAGAAGAAGAAATTTCTCCAATTCTAAAATCTTCTGCAATTTTATCAACCGGTTTAATTTCAACTCCGTCAGACGGTGCCCAACCTAATAGTGCAACAAAGTTTAATAACGCTTCTGTTAAATAACCTTGTTCAACAAAATCTGAAACAGCAGTTGCGCCGTGACGTTTTGATAATTTGCTTCTATCAGGAGCTAAAATCATACCTAAGTGTCCAAATCTCGGAACGTCAAATCCTAAAGCTTCGAATATCAAAATTTGTTTGTATGTGTTTGAAATGTGGTCTTCACCTCTGATAACGTGAGAAATTTTCATTAACGCATCATCAATTACAACCGCATAGTTATATGTTGGAGCTCCGTTTGATTTCATGATTACAAAATCACCAATCAGATTTGTGTCAACATGAAGTTTTCCTTTTACAAGGTCTTCAAATTCCAAAATAGATGTATCGTGGAAAGCTTTTTGAGCTTTTGCAACGTTAAATCTGATTGCAGGTTTTCTACCTTCTGCTCTTAATTTAGCTTTTTCTTCTTCAGTTAAGTTTTCACATTTTCTTGAATAAACATAAGCTTTTTTGTTAGCTGTAGCTTCTTCTTTTTCTGCTTCCAATTCTTCCGGAGTACAGAAACATTCATACGCAAAACCTTTATCAAGAAGTTCTTGAATATATTTTGGATAAATATCAAATCTTTCAGATTGTGTGTAAGGACCGTAATCCCCACCTACATCAGGACCTTCATCCCAGTTTAAACCTAATGCTTTTAGAGAATCAAAAATATTGTCAACATATTCTTGAGAAGTTCTATCAGCATCAGTATCTTCAATTCTTAAAATGAATTTACCGTTATTTTTCTTTGCAAATAAATAATTAAATAATGCCGTTCTCGCAGTTCCTACGTGTAAGTTACCACTTGGAGAAGGGGCTATTCTTACTCTAACTTCTGTCATAGTCAAATCCTTTCTAATTATACAAAAATTATCCTCCAAAAGGGGGTAAATGTAAATAGGGAGCTTTACGACGAGCTAGTCCGCCTGTTGAAAAAGGGGGTAAATGTAAATAGGGAGCTTTACGACGAGCTAGTCCGCCTGTTAAAAAAGGGGTAAATGTAAATAGGGAGGTGTTTTGTAAAGAATTGTTAAGTCAATAGCAAAAAAATTTTTTTTCGAGTTTCATGAAAGCTACATGGAAATAGTTAAAATTACAAAAAAGGAGTATACTACGTATGAAAATCAATGCAATTGAAATGTTGTCAATCAACAAAAATTTAAAATTCAAGGGAGATGAAACTGAGAATGAAAATAGAGCTTCTTCTTTTATGACAGAAGTTCCGGAAGAAGGGAATGATAGTATTAGTGCACTTAATGCACAATCTATGAATAATATTGCATTCCAAGGTGTGAATACAGCAGGTTTAAAAAAGATGGGACTTAATACAATGGCAGCACTTGCATTATTGGGTGGTGCTTCAGCAATGCAATCTTGTGATGACCTTGGCGAGGAAAAAATATATAACATTTATCACAATACATCAATTTCAACCAATTTGGTAGTAAATGTTTATATGACTGATGATGAATTAGTTAATGCAGTTTTAGCAGAAATCAAAGCATTGAGAGAAGAACAAAAAGAACAAACAGAAATCAACAAAGCAATCCTTGCGGAACTTGTTAAACAAGGAATTAGCATGGATAGAATTATTGCCCTATTAGAAAAAATGAATATGACTGCTGTTGATATTTTAAATATGTTAAAAGAAAATACTGAAAAACAAGACCAAATTATTGATGAAATCTCAAATGGCAATAAAGAAATCAAAGCTCAATTAATTGCTATTTTAAATTCATATAATGAAGGTAAAGAAATTAGTGCTGATAATAACAAATTGTTAACGCAAGTTCTTGTTCAATTAGGCAAATCTGATGAAAAAGACCAAGCAATAATTGACATATTAAACAAAATTTTAGTAAAAGTTAATGAAAGCATTAAGAACGACAAAGCGATTGCTGCTAAACAACAAAAAATGTTGTTTGCAATTCTTGGAAAATTAAGCGAATTGGATGACCATTTAAAACAAGGTGTTATTGCATTATTAAACAAACTTGATACAATTAGCGATGCAAATCTAGAAATCTTAACAAAACTATTCAATTCAATTAATGATAGCAACAAAAATGATGAAAAAACTCAAGAAATTTTAATTGGCATTTATAATAAAGTTCAAGAATCAATTGATTCTAACAAAGAAATGGATGAAAAAACTCAAATCTTGTTACAAAGCATTCTTGATAACATGCAAAACTTCAACGAAGACATGAAAACAGGTTTTGCTAATGTTATCAACAACATGGACAAAATGAGTGAAGAAAATAGAGCCTTCTATAACAAAATTTTAGCAAGAATGGATAAATTTGATGACAATGCTAAAAAAGGTTTGGCAATGCTAATTAACCAAATGGCAACAAGCAATACACTTAACCAAATGCAACTTGATAGACTTGATAAAATCTTAGCTAAGCAAGAACAAGCTCATAAAGATGATTTGAAATTCTACAACCAAGCAATTGCTTTGATGTCAGAATTGTTAAGCAAAGTTGATAAATTGGGCGATAAAAGTGACTTAATCTTAGATGCAATCGAAAATATCAGCTTAGATGGCAATTTTGATTTGTCAGAAATTGAAGCAATGTTACAAGCACTTCTTGAACAATCCAAAGCCAATGGCGATGTATTGACAAGCATTGACGGTAAAATGAATTTGATTGCTATCACATTAGAAGGTATCAAAACTGAAATCGAAAGATTAGGCGGTGATAACAAAGCAATTCTTGCAAGACTTGATGCAATCCTTGCAAAAATCCCTGGTGAATGCAAATGTGATAAAGAATTGAAAGTTATTATTGAAGTATTGAATAAAATTGTAGAAGAAGTTGAAAAAGATAACAAACATGAAGGCATTCTTGATGACCTTGAAGATATGTTCCAATAATCATATATAAATCATAATATATATAATAGTGGCGGATACTAAAACTTCCGTCACTATTCTTTTATTACATTAATATCAGATTAAGTTTTAGATAGGTAAATTATAAAAAATAAAGTTTGTATTAACAAATGTAAACTTTTATTTTAAAAAGGCAATTTATATTTTTAGAAGTTTTGATATAATTGTAGTGAAAAGGATAGTGTATGAACTTTAATATTCCTCAATTTAATGTAAATATTCCAAAAATTGCATTCAAAGGCAATTCTACCCCAAATTCCAATCCAAATTTCAAATCCACACCAACACTGAATGACTCTTTTGAAATGTCTGTTGGGTATGTGAATGATACGCACGGTCAAACTAATAATATGATGCGAATTCTTTCAGGATTGAAAGGCGATTTAAGACTATCTGCCGGAGATAATGACATTGGAGATGAAAAAAACAAGCTTATACACAAAGCTACAGCAAAATTTTTAAATCTTGCAAATATTGCTGCAACTGCATTTGGGAACCATGATTTGGATACTACTCAAGCAGATTTTGTTGATACAAAAAATCATGATATGAATACAAAAGTTTTAGCTGCAAACTTCAGAAAAGTCGATGATTGGGAAGATTTGGAAGATAATCTTGCAAATTATGGCAGATATGATATGGAAAATGAACTTGACGGTTCTACAATAGTCGAAGTTAAAGGCGAAAAAATCGGACTTGTAGGGGCTTCTCCGATTGATATGTTTGAGCGTGCTACACATCCGGCTTACCACACCGATTGCTACGTAGATGAGCTTGAAGATACTATTGAAGATATACAAGAAGAAGTTAATGACCTTAAAGAAAAAGGTATTAATAAAATATTTTTACTCTCACATTTAGGACATGAAAGAGATAAAATAGTTGCTCAAAATACTGATGGTATTGATGTAATTATTGGTGGTCATACACACGAACTAATTAGAGATATTAAAGAAGGTGAAAACCTTCTTTACTCGAAATCCGGAGAACCTGTTATTATGACAGAAGCCGGTCGTGACGGTGCGTATTTTGGACAATTAAATTTAACATTCAATAAAGACGGAATTATTACTAAAGCTCAAAATAATATTGCGGAAACAAGATTGTTTAACAAAAACATGGTTAATCAATATGTTTTTGACGAAATTTTAGGCAAACCTGAAAAAATAGGTTACATAAAAGAAGCTCCGGCTCCACCAACAACCTTGATAGAAGAAAATCCTCATGCAAACTTTGTTTGTGATGCAATGAAAAATGTAACAAATTCTGAAATCGCAGTTTGGAATAACAGCGGTATTCGCAACTTCTTCCACGAAGGTTCAATTGATTCAAGAGATATTAAAGATATTGCACCATTCTTTGACAGAATTTCGGTCGCAAATATTTCTGAAAAAGCAATTGTTGATATGTTCAAAGATAATATCAAAACAACATATTCAAGTCACGGTTTTAAACCTGGGTTAATAGCTGTTTCAGGGCTTCAATACGGAGTTGATGCTGAAAATAAAAAACTAACATTCATGAAGTTTATAGATAAAGATGGCAATGAAACAGTTATTGACATTGACAATCCGAGAGAAGATAAAACTTACAAACTTGTAACAGATGAATTTATTATGTCACACGGTGCGGATTTCCCTATTTTAGCTAAGGCTGAAGATTGTTTAGAAATTTATCCGTATGACAAAGACGTTATGACTTGTGAATACATCAAATCTCTTAATAAACCTGTAACTATTAACCAAACAGGCAGAATTGTTTTTGAATAAAAGTCTATTTTATCAATTGTTTTTAACACTCTTTTTTTATTAAAATAAAATTGAGGTAAGTTTTAATGCAAGAATACAAAATGCCATATCGTGAACAAAATTCAAACAAAGGAACTTTTGGGAAAGTTTTGAATGTATGTGGTTCAAAAGATTATATTGGCGCTGCATATCTTTCTACTGTTAGCTCTTTAAAAATCGGTGCCGGATTTTCGGCTCTTTATTCAACTCCCGATGTAATTCGTTCTGTTTCTGCACTTTTGCCGGAAGCTGTTTATTACAAAAAATTGCCTGATATTAGCCAATTTTCTACTGTTTTAATCGGTTGCGGATTAGGTAATTTTGTTGGTGTTTTTAAGAACGTAATAAAAAGACTTGAAAATAGTGTTATACCGGTTGTAATTGATGCAGACGGATTAAATATTTTATCAAAAATCAAAATCAAATTACCTGAAAATTTAATCATTACACCACATCCACTAGAAGCAGCAAGACTTTTAGGTGTAAATGTAAATGAAATTTTGGATGATTTAGAAAGTTCTGCAAAAAATTTGAGCAAAAAATACAATTGTGTCACAGTTTTGAAAACACATAGAACAATTATTTGTGATAAGAATTTAGAAATTCACATTAACCAACATGGAAATTCTGCTCTTGCAAAAGCCGGCAGTGGTGATGTTTTAGCGGGTATGATTGCAGGATTATTAGCGCAAGGAATGTCGACTTTTGAGGGAGCTAAATTGGGTGTATATTTGCATTCAAGAGCCGGTGAAATTGCCTCTGAAGAGTTGAGCGAATATTGCGTATTAGCTTCTGATATTCCAAAATACTTGCATAGAGCTGTATTAGAACTTGTATAATTATCAAATCCCATATGTCTGTAGTACTTCAAGCAGAGGATACTCATCTTTTTTGCCTACACTTTTTATTGTAGATTTGAATTTTTTTTGGCATGGAGAAAAACCTTGTAAAAACAGGACTTCCCCGTTTTCTAAATCCATTGGTCTATATCATTCAATCTAGACTAAACCATTTAAAATCAATCCTTATATTGATGAAAGACTCCTCTAAAAGAATGTAATATATCTAGTGGAGAGAGTAGATTTAATATCAATTTAATATATAAAGGGGAGAAAAAGTGAGTATGAGACGTGAGTTTAAGAAAAAGTCAAAAGTGTTACTTATTGATGATAACTATGAACACTTGGTAGGTATTCGAGAATTATTAAATCTTGAAGGGACTTTTGATGTTGTAGGTATCGCAACAAATGTAACTGTAGGTCTAAATTTGATTAAAAAATATCAACCTGATATTGTGCTTTTGGATATGAATATGCCTGACAAAGATGGTTTGCAAGGTATTGTTGAAATCGGAAAATTAGAATTGGGAACAAAAGTTCTTGCACTTTCAGGTTATGATGATGCAGATTTGATTTTCAGAGCTATGAAAATCGGTGCAAAAGGTTATGTCTTAAAAACTATGGCTTCTGCTCAATTAATCTATGCGATTGAAGAAGTTCTAAACGGCAAAATTTATCTTCCTCTTGCTTTATCTTCAAGATTTTTTGAATATTTTCAACAATCTTTCAGAGAAGAAAGTGCAAAACAAGAAACAGAAGAAGAAAACTTGCTTTCATATTTAACTCAAAGAGAAGAAGAAGTTTTGGAACTTTTGACACAAGGTATTACATACAAAGGTGTTGCAAATAAATTATTTATCTCTGAAACAACCGTTAAAACACACGTAAACAATATTTTCCAAAAATTGCAAGTTAATGACAGAACTCAAGCTGTTTTATATGCAATTAATAACGGATTTTTGACTAAGAAAATTAAAATTGCGGTGTAAAAAATCAGCAAGATTGCCGATTAGTAAGCAAATCAGCTTTAATAAACCGATAACAAAAAGGTAAGTCATGAAAAAAATCGTAAGACAGCAGAACTATTTAAAAGAACTTATAGAATCACAAGGAAATAAATTCTTGTCACACCAAACACTAAAATGTTTGGTGCGTTCTGCGCTTGAACCACTTCTTGATGCGCCTGAAAGCGGAGTTGTTTTATACAGGATTGATAATAAAGAAGGACTTCAAGGTCTTATTAAACGTTTAGAATTCTCAGAGATTGAGTCAGTTAACTATTCTGATGAAAGCGGGAATTTAATTGAAAAAGTATGGGCAAACACAGAATTTATTTGTGTAATGACCCACAGATATGTTTCAATCCTTTTGTGGGATAGTTTTACGGGAGATAAAAACTCTTTTAGATACTATTCTTTGTATAACTCAAAACTTCAAGATGTGCCGTTAGATATAATTAAAAGGAATTCTAAAGTCGATATTTCTTCTTATCAAGAAAAATTCAGACCGGACAGACGTGACAATATTCTTTTAAACTCTTCTATCAGAAGGTTGCTTGATAATATGGTTGATGCGGCTGATGATGCAGTTTTGGGTTATGCTGAAAAAACAGCTGAAACATTGCGTGACGGGGATTATGCAGCAAGAAAATCAAGAGTTGTTGCTCATGAAATTCGAAATCAGCTTTCTATTTGCGATTTATACACTGAAATTATTCGCAAAAAGACTGATGATGAAGCAGTTTTGAATTCTCTAAATTCTATTGCTAAAGCAATAAAAATGGCAAATAATTCTCTTTTAGCTTTGAAATCAAAAGAGGTTTCAGAATTAAAACCTGTATCAATCAAACAGATTGTTGAAGAAACAGTTGAATTGGCAGGTGTTTACCTTGACGGCAAGGAAATTGAGCTTCAAATAGAGTGTGAAGAAGACGGATTGGTGCTTGCAGATTTTGAAAAACTTCTTTCTGTAATAATTAATCTTGTGAAAAATTCAGTAGAAGCTTTTAATTTAGATGAAGATAAAAATGGTAAGTATATTAAACTTAAGACTGAAATTGATGATGATTTTGTTCAATTCCTAGTATCAAATAATGCAAGTGGAATAAATGAACCTGAAAAAATCTTTAATGAGGGATTTACGACAAAATCAACAGGAAATGGTCTTGGATTGTGGATTTGCAAAAAATTTATTGAAGAACAAAATGGTATAATTGAGCTTTCGAGGTCGACGGAAGATTACACAGAGTTTACAATAAAATTAGAAAGGAATTAGTGAGTACGAATTTTTACTCACGATTTGAGAAAATATGGATTTAGTAAGTTCAAGAACAATTGAAATAACTCATTTGGGTATGAATGGTCTTATGGATAGACAACAAGCGGTTTCTTCAAACATAGCGAACGTTGTAACTCCAGGGTATCAAAGAAAAGAAGTTGCTTTTGAAAGTCAACTTGCAGAAATTGTTGAAAAAGAAGATTTAAAAGACTATATAAAAGGTCAAAACAGCATTGAATACAAACCACCAATGGTGGATGTATTCACAGGAGAAATTCATACTTACAGAACTCCGACTCAACAAGAGCAAGCGTATTTGAAATCAAATACTTTTGATGAATTCAAACCTCAATATGTAACAGATGTTTTCAGTGGTTCAAATAGCGACGGAAACAATGTTGAATTGGAACGTGAAATGATGGACTTATCTAAAACCGGTACAAAATATCTTGTACTTTCTAATTTGGAAAGAAGACAATTTAGCGCATTACGTAGCGTAATTCAAGGGCAATAGAGAATAATCTCTCTATAGAATTCTACCAAACACTACTTATAAAGAGTGAAAGGTGAAATGCGAAAGGAAAAAATAAATGAGTTTTAATATATTTGATATAGCTGGTTCCGGTATGACTGCTCAAAGAGTAAAAATGGATACGATTGCAAGTAATATTGCCAATATCCATACAACTCGCAAGCCTGACGGTTCAAAAGGAGTTTATGTAAAGAAAGATGTGTCTTTCAGAACTCTTTATGAAGATAGTGTAAATCGTGGTTTTTCGAATTTCTCAAGTAATAGTCCTGATGCTGAATTTGACCCTAAAACTGGGAATATGCTTATTAATGCAAGTGTTGCTTTAAATAACGGACTTGTAACAGGCGGAGTTCAAGTTGAGCAAATTTATGAACGAGAAGACGGTATAAAAACTATTTATGATCCATCTCATCCTGATGCTGATGAAGACGGATATGTGGATTTGCCAAACGTTAATATCGTTGAAGAAATGGTGGATATGATTGCCGCATCAAGAGCTTACGAAGCCAACGCAACGGTTGCAGAAAACGTTAAGACAATGATGCAAAGTGCAATGAATATATAGTTTGTGACTCGTGAGTCGTGAATCGTGAGTCGCAAGTTAAATTTTTAAGAAAGGAGAAAGTGATTGTGATAATGTAATTTCCAATTCAAGACTTACAAATCGCAATTCACGTAAAAAATGGAGTTTTCTACAACAATAAACGGATTCAATAACGAATTCAATATGAATGCAATAAAAGATTATAACCAATTCTTGAACAAGCAAGAAGCATTTGAATTGGAGGCTCAGACCTATGATTTTGCGAATGCGCTTGATGATGCAGTAAAATCTGTTCCGCTAAAAGATAAACATGATCCGATTGGCATGGGAAATTTTATGGATAAAATCGGAGCTAGTTTTGGAAGTGGATTAGATGCTGTAAATAGAGCAAAAATTGAAGCAGACAGAATGCAAGAAGATATTGCAATGGGTGGTCCAACAAGTATTCATGATGCTATGATTGCAGCAGAAAAAGCTGATTTGAGCATGCAAATGGCAGTGCAAATCAGAAATAGAATTCTTAACGCATATTCTGAAATTAATGCAATGGGAATATAGAACAAGATACAAAATTTGTGTTACAATTCATGTTGGATAATTTTAATAGAAAGGATTTAATTATGACAAAATATGTATGCTCAGTTTGTGGATATACAGCAGATGCCGCACCTGAAACTTGCCCTATTTGTGGTGCTGTTAAAGATGTTTTCACTGCTTTAGAAGACGGAAACAAAAACTACGCTGATGAACATCGCATCGGTGTTGCAAAAGATGTAGATCCTGAAATCCTAGAAGGATTAAGAGCTAACTTTGTTGGAGAATGCACAGAAGTTGGTATGTATTTAGCAATGGCTAGACAAGCTGACAGAGAAGGATACCCTGAAATCGCAGAAGCTTATAAAAGATACGCATTTGAAGAAGCTGATCACGCTTCAAGATTTGCAGAATTGCTTGGTGAAGTTGTAACAGCTTCTACAAAGAAAAACCTTGAGCTAAGAGCAGAAGCTGAATTCGGTGCTTGTGACGGTAAAATGCAGTTAGCAAGAAAAGCTAAAGAATTAGGACTTGATGCCGTTCACGATACAGTTCACGAAATGGCTAAAGATGAAGCTCGTCACGGTCGTGGTTTTGACGGACTATTATCTAGATATTTTGCGTAATATTTTTAATTATAGATATATCGGCGGACGAAATCTTGATTTCGTCCGCCGTTTCTTGTTATACTTAAACTATGCTTGAAGAAATAATTGTACTAAGAAATTACGCACACATCGGTGACTCGGTTTGGGAAGTTTTTGTTAGAACATATACTATTTTCAAAACTTCTAACTCTAAAATGTTGCACAAAATAACTACGGAACGTGTAAATGCAACTTTTCAAAAAGATATGCTAAATTTTTTAGAACCTGTGTTATCAGAAGATGAACACGAATTAGTGCGCAGAGCCAGAAACTTGCCAATTCCGGTCGGTAGACGTTCTATCCAAGCTGATTACCGTAAAGCTACGGCTTTTGAGGTTCTTATTGGTTACTGGTATTTGCACGACAAAGAAAGATTAGAATATATTTACAACAAAATTAAGACGACTGAATTTTTTAATTAGTTTTAAGTTCGTTTTCAATTTTACCCAAATACTCATCGATTTTTGAGTTTTCAGGCTCTTCAGATTTTAATTTTTTAAACTCTTTTTTTGCTACTGCTAAATAGCCTGTATCGTACAAAATAATTGATTTTAAAAGCCTTGCCTCAAACAGATTAGAATTTAATTCTTCCATTGCTCTTTTGTAATTTTGTTGAGAGTAATACAAATTCGCAAGTGCAAAATGATAAATTGGGTTTTCCGGCTCTAGCGATATTGCAGTATTATAATATTTTTTTGCAAGTTTTATTTCATCCATTTTAAAATAAGTACTTGCGCAATTATAATAATATTCAGCGACCTCAGGAGAATTTTTTGCAGCTTCTAAAAAACAATTTAATGCAAATTTATAGTCTTTCTTATACTGTTTTATAATCCCCAAAAAATTCAAATAATCTGAATTTGAGTTATCATAAGGCATTGTTTCAAGAATTTGCGCTGAATTTTCTTTTTGATTTTGTTTGAATAAAATTTTTCCTTTTAACAAAAGATATTTTGAATTATCTGAATTTTCGGCTAAAGCTTTATTAATCAATTCTTCGGCTTCAATTGGACAATTTAAGAATAATTTTGCATAAGCTAATTCGTATAAAACATCGGAAGAAACATCCTTAATATCAAAATTTAAGACTTCTTGAAATCTTTTTTGCTTATTTAGCAAGCACAAAACCTCAACCAAATCATTGGTGTTTTTTGAAATACTATAAATATTTTTTGCAGTTTGTTCTGCCTGAGCAAATGCATTTTTACTAATAAATATTTTTTTTAATAATTTCAATGCGCCTATATGAGATGGATTTTTATCTAAAATTTGTTCTAAATAACTTATTGAATGTTCAGTTTCACCCATTAAGAAATATGCATCAGCAATTTCCAATAGGAGCTCAAGGCTGGTATTGTCTTGCTCTAAAGCCTTGTAAAAAGTTTCTATGGAATGTTTATAATAACCTTTTGATTTTAATATAAAACCATCTCTCAATAATTCTTTAATCATTTTTCAAAAAACCTGTTTTCTTAGGAGTTTTTTCTGTTTTTTCTTCTTCTTTTGGAGTGTTAATTATTACCAAAACCTCATCTTCTGAAGACATTTTTAAATTATTTCTGGCAATTGCTTCTATTCCGTTAACATTTGAAAAATTATTGATATTATCTTTTAACTGCTCATTTAAACTTTTTGCTGCATCACGAGTTTTTGTTATTTGAACTATTTTTGCATTATATGAGATAACTTTTGAAATATTAATAAACGCACTTCTTACAACCTGTAACAAACAAAAAATTAATATAATTGTTAAAAATGAATAGTTAAATTTTGCATACGAAGAATTATCCGAAGAATTTCTTCGATTTTTTTGTGTAGACTGTTTTTCTTTATTTACTACCTTTTTAGGTTTCTTTTCTTGTCTAAAACGTGCCATAAAATAATTATATAAAACTTTCTTCCCTTTTACAACTTAAAACCGGTTGAAAAACTCACCGCAGAACTACGTCTGCCACTTCTGTAATATGATTCTGCAACTTCTAATTCAAACTTCAAAGAATCAGCATACTTTTGTAATGACGGTGTATAAATCAAAGTCAATGCATTTTTATTCTTTGGTAAATTCATATAACTTGTATAAGAATCTTTTAGAGTCAAATTCTTTGTCAAATGCCACTCCGGAGCTATTCTAAGAGTATTGTACTGGTTTCCTAATTCTTGATTTGTTGATTGACGGATTGATGTTGTTAAAGACATATACTTTGGAGCATCATACCGTAAAAAAAAAGCTGTAGTATCTTCCATTTGAGAATAGTTTACTTCTTGTTCCCAAGTTTGACCATAAGAAAAACCACCAATTTTTTCAGTAACACTACCTGCCAAAGGTAAAATATCCGTTATTGAACGTCGATTTACAGCAGCTCTTGCTAAGGCACTTCTTGTAGTATTTGAGTTTGAAGTTATATTCAACATACTAACAGGCAAAGTCAATGAACGTTGAGGAATATTAACCTGAGGTTTTTCTATATTTTCATCAAGATAAATCGTTTCAACAGGATTGTCATCATACTCAATTTGACCCTGCAATTTTATAGTTTCTTTTACAGCATTAACATCGGTCTGCTCAGCATTGCAAATCGATGTATAACTTAAAAATATTAATGCCAAAACTATAATTATTTTCTTCATAATTACATTTTAGTTTAAAAAAATGAGGATTTCAATCAAGGATTTTAGCATTTAATTTTTTGGAGATTGACATAATCTTTCAATTATTTATTAATTACCAAAACCTATTGTTCTATCCAACTTCTTATTCTTTCACCGGCTTCTGATTCATCAACACCGTCAAATTCTCGTTTAAGTTCTCTTAGAGCATCTCTGATTTCTGCACCTGAAGTCCTTATTGCAGGACGGTTTTGTTGTTCTAACAAACCTTGTTGAAGTTGTGATTGTTTTTCTATCATACTGGCTGCATTAGCACTCAAATCCTTAATTTGTTGTTCTTGAGCGGCATTTTGTTCTCTTAATCGTATCATTTCTTCTTCTTGAGCCGCTTTTGCTGCTGCTATTTTTTGTGAAAGCGCTTTATGTCCAAAGAATAATCCGCCTGCAAGAAGTACAATCGCTAACCACCAAGGATTTCCGTGTTCAGCTTTAATAGGAGCTTTTACATTCTTATCACCTGCCATAAACGGATCAAGAGATTCTGTAAATGCAATTGTTACATTGTCAGCACTTGCTTTAGGGCTTGCTGCATTTGCAACTAATTCTTTTAATTCTTCAAGTGTCAATTCCACAGGAAGCGCATCTTTTTCAAGAGTTACGGCAATTGAAATTTCTTCCAAAACTCCAGGTGACATATATTCATTAGTTTGAACTTTTGTTACACCGAATTGAGTTTCTCTTGCTGTTCTTGAATAACTTCTGTTTTGAGAAGAATCTGAACTGCCGGCTGGCAAGCCATTTGGAAGATATACGCTCACCGCATTTGTGTTTTTATTAACATCTTGTGTTTGATCGCCCAAACCTTCTGAGAATGTTTGTTCATTCACAGCAGTTTTTCTTGTCGGATCATACTCAATAGTAAATCTTTCAACAGGAGCTTGTTTCAAGAATGTGGAAACAGTTGCCACATATTTACCTGAACCAATCAAACGATTTAATTGTGCAGAAACTTTTTCTTGCATATATTTATCGTTTTCACGAAGTCTATCAAGCATTTCTGATTGAGCATTTACTAAACTATTGTAAACATGTCCATTAGTATCCGTAATTGAGATGTTTTCGGATGTTAAACCTGACACACTACCTAATAACAAGTTAGAAACAGCTTTAATCTTACCCATATCAAGCACACTGCCAACAGATACTGTTAGTTGAACAGTCGCAGTTACAGGTTTTTGCATTGATGAAAACATTGATTGTTCAGGAATAGAAATAAATACAGATGCGTTTTCTATACCGTCAATTCTTTTTATCAAACGTGCTAATTCACCATTCATTGCACGAACAAGACGAATTCTTTTATCTTCTTTTGTAGAAGTAAAATCACCTTTATCAAAAACTTCTAAACCAACATTTTGGTCATACAAACCACTCTCAACAATAATCATAAGAGCTTTATCACGTTGTTCTGTTGTACATTTTTTCATGCCGGTTGTACAATCACCTTTTTTAAGTTTCAAAACTGATTTTGTACCGTCAACACTTCTTGAAAGTACAATACCGTGTTTTGCCAAAAGAGCTTGAATTTCAAGAGCTTTTCCTAAATTATCTGTTGTTAAAATGTCAACATCTTCTTTTAAAGGTTCGTTACTTACATCAATAGCTTCAGATTTTGAACCACCATTAGAGCCCACAACAGCACAAACGATACCAACTGCCAATATCAATACGACACCGCCAATAATAGCTGCTAATAACATTTTATTTTCTAATAAGCTCTTTAGGTCCATATATCCTTCCCTATATCATTATACACATATATGTCATTATTGAGAAGTCTAAATTTGTAATTGCATGATTTTATCATACGCTTGGATGACTTTACCAACTGCTGTTGTTGCAACCGTAATACTGATTTCTGCTTTTGACATTGCGGTCATAACGTCGTGAACATCGACATTTTCGTTACCCATCATAGCATCTTTTAACAAATTATCAGGTGCATTCATCTCTGTATTCAAATTTTCTACCAATCCTGACATTACAGAAGAAAAATCAGCCGTCGACGGTTCTTCAACTCGACTCATTCGAGCAGACGGAATATCATATCCCCAAGAATCAAGTTTTGTGTGCTGAATTCTTGCTTCTAAATCGTATCTTGGATAAAAACCGTTTAGCATATCTTGCCTTTCTTTCTTTTGTTCATTGAGGTTCAAATTATTACCTAAGATTTGTATCGACAGAATTTTTAATAAATTTAGGTTTTTATTTAAAAATCATCTGTTTGTACTATCGTTCATAATGATTTCTAAAGAAAAGTCAAATTTTGTCGTTTTATTCATTAAAAAGAGGAATATATGAATTTACACGAAGAATGTTTGTTGAAATATTTGCTAAATCCTGTTGATTTATCTCGTTCGACAGAATTGCTAAAATTGAATAACAGCCTTATTGAAAAAGGCTCTTTTACACTTCTTGCAAAAAGTGGCAAGATTAACTATACTGCTAATAGAATATAGAAATACGGGGAAGTTTTTATGAAAAATATATTTGCACACTTCAATCTAAAATCGAAGTGGTTTACGTTTGGAACTTATTTGTTGCTTGTTTTAGCAACTCTTTTAATAGGTTTTGTGCTTTTACAAAACAATAGAACTCTTAATAAAGTTATAACATCTTTTTTTGAAGTAGCCGAAAATCGTTCTTTTGACTACAGACAAACCATAAAAATAACACACAAACAACCTGTTCCAAATAAAGACATTGTATTTTTGACAGTTGATGATGCCAGCCTTGAAATGCTATGGGATAAGTATGGTGAATGGCCTATTCCTCGAAATATCTATGCAAATATGATTAATCATATTGAAAGCCAAAAACCACAAGCAATAATTTTTGACTTAATGTTTATTAAATCAATGAGAGCAACCGAAACTGCAGATAAAGCTTTAATAGCTGCAATGAACACTTATGACAATATTTATACAGGAATAACATTTGATAATCAGCCTACAGATGTAAGACTTCCTATGGAAATGCCTGAACGTTTGAAGCTTAATCTTGATAACCAATCAAAAGTTGTTGTTAAATCCGAATTTTCAAATGTTAGACCGATATTATCAGGTTTGTTAAACGGAAAAGTTTCTGTTGGTTCTACAAACGCTAAAAGAAGCAGTGACGGAATTATCAGAAAATTTTCTCCAATTGTAAAATACAAAAATGATTACTATCCGCTTATTTCATTTATTGCTGCCAGTGATTATATTTCTTCTAACGGAAAAGATTTCACAATTAATAAACAAGGAAATCTTTTAGTCGGTGATACAAAAATTCCTCTTACAAAAGACGGAGAAACAATTTTAAACTGGTACGGAAAGAGCGGCACACACACAGTTTATCCGATGTATAAACTTGTAAATGAAATGAATTCAAATATTCATTCTTTAGATTTTAAAGATAAAATTATTATTATCGGAACAAGTGCAATGTCATTACAAGATAACAAGAGCGTTCCTGTTCAAGAGGGTGTTTATCCGGGAGCAGAAGTTCATGCAACATTCTTTAATAATATTTTAGATAACAACTTTATCAAACAAACATCTGCAGAAGTTAATTTATTGATAATTATCGGAGTTGTAGCAATTGTTGGTTTAATCGTAATGTATTCAACATCAACAGTATTTTCAACTCTATCTACAATTTTATTTTTGATAGCATACATTCTTGTTTCATATTATTTGATGAGCGAATTAAACTTATGGATTCCGGTAGTACTTCCGTCAATTGCTATTGTAATTGCATTTGCACTTTCTTATCTAGCAAAATATATAATTAAATCAAGAGATTTTGAATACCAATACAAACTTGCAACTGTAGACGGCTTGACAGAATTGTATAACCATAGATATTTTCAAGACAATTTAAAAAATCAAATCGAAATCTCAAAACGTTATGGTCAGACATTCTCATTGATTATTGTTGATATTGACTTCTTTAAAAAGTTTAATGACACATACGGACACCAAGCCGGAGATGCAGTTTTAAGACAAGTTGCTCAAACTTTGAAGAAAAATTCAAGAGCTACTGATGTTGTTTGCAGATATGGTGGAGAAGAAATGAGTATTATTCTTCCAAACACAACCGCAGAAGAAGCTTTTAACCACGCAAACAGACTTTGTAAAGCTATTGCTGAAAGACCATTCCAACTAAACCCAACTGAAACAGGAAACGTTACAATCAGTTTAGGAGTTGCAACATTCCCGAATAATGCAGAATCTGCACAAGAGTTAATTGAGTATGCGGATAAAGGATTATATTGGGCGAAAGAGCACGGTAGAAATCAAGTTGGAAGAATTGAGTAATTGAACATTAAAATATTAGATAATATTATTGAAAGGTAGAAATTATGAAATCAAATGAAATTCCGGTGTACAATGAAAATGGTTATCAAGTTATTGATTTAACTCAAGTTTCACTGCCACATTGTTTTAGTGAGCACAAAGGAGCTATTGTTGATGAGGGTTATGGTCCGGAACTTCCGCTTAATAAAGTTGGAAATGATTTAGTCATTGAATACAATGGAACTTTTGATGAGTCTAGTGGTGAATATTTAAATTCTGAAAAATATGTAATTAAAAATTATTTTAATACAGGTAATAAATCTAATATAAAAGTCAAAGTTAATTATTGTGACTGGAATACAGGAGATATCATTGAAGCAGGGAAACTTTATGATTTAAAAGAGATTGCATCTGTTTCAATAGGTTATGAAGATTTTTCAAATGGCAGAAAAATTACCGGAACTTTTTTACGTGATGATATTGATGGTAGTTGTGGCAATGACACTATTTATGGTAATTCCGGTAACGATATAATTTACGGTCTTGAAGGCAATGATGTCATTTATGGTGGTGATGGTGATGACCATATCACTGGTGATGAAGGTAATAACAAACTTTACGGTGGAAAAGGTCATAACAGTTTTTATTTCCATAATGAGTCAGGTAATGACACAATTTATTCAAATGGCGGTGAAGATACTTTAGTTTTTGACCACCTAGAAAATCTTGATGATGTTTCTTTTAGTACAAAAGGTAATGATTTAATTATTAAATATCCAACTTATGATTATTCTAATTCAGAAGAAACCCCTGTTACAAGAGAATCTACAATTACGATTAATAATTATCTAAAAAATCCTGATAGTCATTCAGTAAAGCATATTAAATATGGTTTGTATAATAATTCATATAAAATGATTTCGCTTTCAGAATTGCTTGAAACTAGTGCAAACATTGTTACAGGATCAAATAATAATGATACTCTTAAGGGTTCTAATATTAATGATATTATTACAGGCGATAAGGGCGATGATAAATTATATGGTGGCAAAGGCAAGAATGTTTTTGTGTTTAATGATGGCGACGGAAATGACACAATCTATTATGAAGGCGGAGAAGATATTATCGACCTGCGTAATGTAGAAAATCTTAATGCCGGTGACTTTGGTGAAAATGGTCAGTTTAGAACCGAAGCTACAAAACAAGGAAATGATTTAATTATTAAATATTCTTTCAGCTTTGATGAAACGACTGAAGAAGAAAAGTATGATACAATTCGACTTGCAAATTATTTCAAAAACGGAGAAAAATCAGATATTAAAGTAATCTTAAAAAATAATGAAGAAGGTAATCCGATATATACTGATTTAAAGGATTTTGTAACAATTGATTTTGCCTTTGATGAAGCTGAAAAACCTCAAAAAATTACCGGAACATTCTTGGATGATTATATAGATGGTTCAGATTATAATGACGTAATCCACGGTGGCAAAGGCAATGATGATATATATGGCGGTTTAGGTAATGATAAGCTATATGGAGATTACGGAAATAACGTATTTGCGTTTGATGTTAGCGAGTATGGAGAAGAAGAAATTACATTCAGAGGTGATGGCAAAGATACTATCTATTCAGGTAAAGGTGACGATTTAATTAGCCTTGTAACAGAATTGCCGACAGGCAATGTTGATGAATATGGACAACCTCAAACAAAACCTTTGACAATTGAAGATTTAAAAATTTCTGCTAAGGGTAATAGCTTAATCATTCATTATACTGATGAAGATTCAATTGAACTTGCGGATTATTTTAAAGTAAAAGGCGGTCATTCCGTAAAAGAAATTGAATTATATACCCAAAATGGGTCTAATACCAAAAAATATACTATCCAAGAGCTAGTTAATAGATTTCATTATACAATTACGGGTAAAGAAGATAAGAAGAATTCACTAAATGGTAGTCATTTGAGCGATTCAATTATTGGAGGAAGCCTTGCCGATGTAATTAAAGGTGGTAACGGTAACGATACAATCAATGGTGGCAAGGGAGATGACAGGCTATATGGTGATTTTGGGAATAACACTTTTGACATTTATGCAGGTGACGGTAATGATACAATATATTCTGGCAAAGGCACAGATAAAATTATACTGAATGATGTAAATAAAGAAGATATTATTGTAACTAAAAATGGCAATAATTTGGTATTTCAATATAGCGAAAATGATTCTATAACGATTTTAAATTATTTAAAAAATCCAGATGCATCTTCGATTAAAACAATTCAAATAGGAGAGTATTGCGACTCTATTGAAAATTTTATTAATGAAAAAGGATTTGAATATGCACTCAAAGTCAATAATTCCAAAATGTCTGTAGGCGATACCGTAGAAGGTGGCAATTTAAATGATAGTATAATCGGAAGCAAAGGCGATGATTTTATTTCCGGCGGTAGAGGTCATGATACCCTAAAAGGCGGTGCCGGAGATGATACTATCTATGGCGAAACAGGTAATGACAAATTGTACGGTGAAGCCGGAGATAATAAGATTGTTTTCAAAAATTATGACGGTAACGACACTGTTTATATGGGCAAAGGTAATGATTCTTTATTATTTGCTGAAAATGAACTTGACTATATTCGCTACGAAAAATCTAAAAATAATCTTATTATTAAATATGGCGAAGGTGATTCTGTTACCATAAATAACTATTTCTCAACAAAGAATAAATCCGTTGATACAATAGCAACAATTGATAATTATGAGAATCCTGAAAATATCAAAAATAGTGTTTCGCTTAAAGAAGATATTATTATTACTAAAAGTCCAAATTATGATTCAGTAGATTTTGGAGGAGGTTATAATATTCCTGCCGATTGTTATATGGGTAATGGTCATAATAATTTGATTGTTGCCAATAACAATAGAAAGCTTAATTTTGTTGAAGCAGGCGCAGGAAATGACATAATTTATTGCCAAGGCAAACAAGTTATCGCAAAAGGTGGCGACGGCGGTGATACTTATGTTATTTCTTCTTTGAAAAATGGTACTGCTATTTATGATACAGACGGTGAAAATTACATTCAAATCGAAGACAAGTCATCTAATGTAAATTTGATATTCAATGTATCAAAAGGAAGCGATTTGGGCGGATATAACGGTATGTATATTCTTAACAAATCAACGCTTTCAAGTCTGATTAACTCAAGAAATATTGATAATGTGACATCAGGTGTTGAAGTAGAAGAATTTTTCTCTAGCGATGGAAATATAGGCTCTGGTGCAACATATCAAATAAAAACTTCAAACGGTTATTATGTATCATCATTTGAAATTGATAAAGTTAAAGAAAATGTTGCAAGTTGGCTGTCTGATAAAGGCTACACAAGTGCTTTAGATGCATTTGCACGAGCAGATAAATCTTCTATTAATGAATTGGTAGCGATATATCAAAATATTGAATGGCAACAGTCTGGGGTTTAATAATTAAACAAAAACGGGATGACTTAATAGTCATCCCGTTTAATAAATACACGGTTTGTTTTTTATAAAAACCGGTATTAGAAAAATAAATCTCCGTAACTACTTTGTTACCTCAAAATGCCCCCCTCATCAGAGCTTCGCTCAGCTTCTCCCGCAAGGGGCGAAGCGACAACTGCGTTTGCACTCGACTCACGACTCACGAAATGACCGTACCCCTCCTAACCTCCCCCTTAGGGGAGGAACTCATGTAAACACTTAGTCACTCAGTCACTTAATCACTTAATCACTTTAAAAACCGTAACCCTCGATTCACGATTCACGACTCACGGCTCACGATAAAGAAATGGATTGCTTCACTTCATTCGCAATGACAGGGCGCAAAGCTACTGGCTGTACGTCATTGCTGTACAATTAAATCTATAAACTGTCATGCTGAACTCGTTTCAGCATCTTTCCAATTAGACGTAACTACTACATTATAGTAAGACCCTGAAATAAATTCAGGGTGACGATAAAATTTAAAGCATCCTACGCACTTCCAAATTAGTAGTTTCAACTACAGACCAAAAGTATTTACCCTCGTGGCAATCCAGTATATAAAATTACGTTAATCACGAATCACTTCAAAGACCGTACCCCACCTAACCTCCCCCTTAGGAGAGGAAAATCCTGTAAATACCTTTCAACCTTTCAACCTTTCAACCATTCAACTACTTATCCCTCGACTCACGATTCACGAAAACCACCCAGTCGCTCAGTCACCCAGTCATTTACAATTCTATTCTTTACAAACCAACCTTTTCATCAAGTTTAAAATACTCAACCATTTCATAA
>CAZPBG010000018.1:0-35915 GCA_964584885.1 uncultured Vampirovibrio sp. | reverse complement strand
CTGCGAATTACAGTATCGCAACCAACATGACCACCAAAATCAACGCTCTTCAAGTTGCCGAAGACAACGTAAATATGGGGTTAGATATGGTACAAACAGCATCAGAAAGCTTATCTACATTATCCGGTTTTGGCACAAAATTAAGACAGCTGGCAATTCAAGCTTCGAATGGCACATATTCTTCTACATCTCTCGAAGCTTTAACCAGTGAGGCAACTCAACTTATCAATGAGATTTATCGAGAAAAAAGCAGTTGTAGTTACAATGGCATCGCACTTTGGGGTGATGAAGTCAATTTTCATAATGAAGCAATGGATTTAAAAGTCAATTCACAAGGCTTTTTGCAAGAGGTTAATGTTCGAGATACATCGAAAATGACTAAAATGTCAAGTGTTGATGAAACAACAGCAATTTCTGACGGTACATATTCAATTTCTTCAGCAGAAGAATTGGCTAAGCTCGCTACAATGGCAAATAACGATTTGATTACTGGCGGAGAATTCGTTCTTGCAGCTGACATAGATTTGTCAGGTTATCACTCCGGCGGAGGTTGGGTTTCTATTGGAAAAACAACTAATGGTTTTTCTGCAAACTTTGACGGTAATGGTCATACTATTTCCAATTTGTATACAAATTCCGGTTCAAATGTAGGTTTATTTAAAAAACTCGCAAGTGGTTTTGAAATTAAGAATTTAAGATTAACAAATGTTGATGTTTGTTCTCCCGGAAATGGTGGTAGTGTATGTAGTGGAGTATCATCCGGTGCAAAATTAACAAATTGTTCAGTTGATGGAGGAAAGTTTACACGAAGGAATAATGGAAGTTATCACGGTGGGATAGCTGGATATAGTGATGGTACTATATCCTATTGTTATGTTAATTTAAATATGAATGTTTACGGACATGCTACCGGATTAATTGTAGGAAGCGGAAGTGCAAATCACTGTTTATCAAAAGGTAATATAGACGGAGAAGAAGTCGGTGGTATTTGTGGACGAGGTGGCGCTAGCAATTGTGCATCTTTTGCGACTATCAATGGTCGCACAAGCGGAGGAATTGTGTCTTTTTATGCCGGTAACATTATTGGTTGTTATTTTGGAGGTTCTGTAAAAGGGTCATCTGTTGCAGGGGGTATGGTTGGGAATGCTCAATTTAGAACAACAGTTGCTGATTGTTATGTAGCAGGAAGTATTGAGGGGCGGGAAGGTTATACATATATAATTGGTGACCTCTATAGTTATGTTGTTGTCAAGAATTGTTATTATGATTCAAGTAAAACAAAAGGAGTTACTGCATTTCGTTCAGGTTCTAAGAATAATGATAACGTTATTGACACATTTGCATACTCGGATTGGAGTTTTCAAGTTGGCACATATTCTAATTCTTCTTCAAATTTGAATTATACAATGCATATGGAAAATTTAGGATTGTATAAAATCCTTAATGATGGACTAGAGTCTTCAAATTCTCTTTCTTCAATTGATAATTTTTTAAGCATATTAGAAAATGAACAAACAAAACTCGGAGCAATTGAAAATCGATTAACCTCTGCTCTTGACGAGATTTCGACGCAGTATGAGAATTTGCTTTCTTCACGTTCGACAATCCAAGATGCTGATATGGCAGATGTTTCGAGTGAATATTTGAAGATGCAAATCCTTCAACAAGCTTCTTCAACCCTTATGGCAACAGCTAATCAGACACCTGCTTTAGCACTACAATTATTGTAGGGAATTTCGTGAATCGTGAGTCGTGAGTCGTGAATCGAGGTTTACTTGTGTTTACGGGAGTTCCTCCCCAAAGGGGGAGGCTAGGAGGGGTACGGTCAATTCGTGAATCGTGAGTCGTGAATCGTGAGTCGAGGTTTACGGTTTTTGAAGTGACTAAGTGACTGGGTGACTGTGTGACTAAGTGTTTACGGGTTTTTATTTAGTGGATTGCCACGGGGGTAAATACTTTTGGTCTGTAGTTAAAACTACTAATTTGGAAGTAAAACGAAAAACGATTTTCTCGCAATGACGTATTACTAGTAGTTTCACGTCCTGTCATTGCGAACGAAGTGAAGCAATCCATTTCTTTATTGTGAATCGTGAGTCGTGAGCCGATGGTTTACGCATGTTGTAGCCCGCTCCTATAGAGAGCGAATAACTCAAACATCCACTAACAACTATGTCATCGTATTTTGTCAATTCATCACGTTATTATTGTATCAACTTGTAGTTAGTGATAATATTAAGTTTGAAAAAAGGGGTTTTATTATGAAAAAAATATTGTTTGTTATTGATAAAGTTGAACTTAAATATTTTGAATTTAATCAACTTGTAACAAATTTTTGGTTAATAAAAGAGTTTTTGGATAGAGAAAATGAAGTTTTTATAACAACAAATCCTAATTTGTATTTAATTGGAAAAACAGCATGTTGCAAGTGTTACAAGAGTTGCGTAAAAAATAATAATATTTTTTACAACGAAGAATTGCTTAATCTGGAGATTGATAGTTTTGATTTGGTAATGTTTAGACCGGATCCTCCCGTTGACATTGATTACATTAATGCTACTTATATATTTGATTTTGTAACAACAAGAGTTGTAAATTCTCCGAAAGCAATTCGGAGTTTCAACGAAAAACTTCACAGTGTTTATTTTAGTGAATATATGACAGACACGCTCGTTACATCTTCATTAGAAGAAATTGAAAAATTTTTGTTAAAAAAACGTCAGATAGTGCTAAAACCTCTAAACCGTTGCTTTGGTTCAGGTGTAATGTATTTGTATGAAGGTGATCCTAATACAAGAACTATAATAAACACACTTACTAATAATGAAACTACGCTTGTTATGGTTCAAGAGTTTATACCTGAAGTTAAAACCGGAGATATAAGGGTTTTGACACTCGGTGATAAGATTTTACCTTACAGCATAAAAAAACTTCCTGGGAATGATGACTTTAAGTTCAATACTCATTCGGATAAGTTTATTGTTAAATCTGATTTAACAATAAACGAACTCGATAGTTTTATTCCGGTTGCAAAAAAATTGAATTCTATGGGAATTGAAATGGCAGGTTTGGATGTTATTGACGGAAAAATTATTGAGGTTAATGTAACTAGTCCTTGTTACTTTATTAAAGAAATTAACAATTTGTTTAATGTCAATGCTGAAAAGGATTTGGGAGATTATTTGTTGACTCATAGCTTGTTATCCGTATAAATATAGTGTATAATCAATTATATGATGTATTTAGAGTTTTAAATTCTGATGTATCATATAGAGAGTAGTGGTTACGTTTAAATAAAAAGGTTAATTATGAAAAAGAAATTTATGATACTTTTGAGCATATTGGTTTTGTCCTCAGCAATTAATATTGCATACTCAAAACCGGCTTCTAAAAACGAGCTTGCAACCGCAATAAGAATGTATAAAACAGGCAATTATACACAGTGTTATACAACGCTTAATAATGTGATAAAGAAAGATCCGTCAAATGCAGTTGCTTATTATTATCTTGGGATGACCGCATCTCGTATAGGAAAAAAAGACGAAGCAATTGCAAATTACGAACGTGTATTATCACTAACAGCAGCAGGGCAAAACATAAACGCTTATGCTGAAAAAGGAAAAAGATGTTTAGAAAATCCTAGTAAGTGTCAAGAAACTTCTATTGAAAACTCTTTAGATGAATTCATTTCTAATATCTCAAGGAAAAATATTTCTGATGAAGTAAAGAGCGATTATGAAAGATTAAAAATAGATCAACTTAAGAGAGATATAAACAAAGGTGATTCTATTACTCCTCAAAAGTTCAAGGAATTTAAAGATTTTTCCAGTATGAATAATGAAATGCCTTCTAATGACGAAATTGTGGCTGCAATAAGAGTATTGCAAAGAGCAGGAATTGGAAATTCCTTCGACAATGATTTTTCAATGCTAACAGGCAACAATTCTCAACAAGCACAATTGTTAAACATGCTTGGTGGAAACAGTATGAATCCACAACTAATACAGGCATTGCTTACAAATAACATGTCACTAGGATTTTAGAAAGTTGGTTAATGAAAATTAATACATTAAGATTTGGCGAAATAGACATAGAGGATGATAGAATTTTTGATTTTTGTCTTCCCATTATTGGTTTCAATGAATTGAGCAAGTTTGTAATCCTTGATTTGAATAAAGATAGCTTTTTTAAATGGTTACAATCTGTTGAAGACCCATCTTTAGCTTTTCCGGTTGTGTCTGTGTTTAGTTTAAATGTAGATTATACGGTTGATTTACCTGATAATGTGGTAGATGCACTCAAGATTAAAGATGTTGAAAACCTTTTGGTTATGAATATAGCCTCAATTCCTCAAGATAACCCACAAGAAACAACTTTAAACTTGCTAGCCCCAATTGTATTTAATATTGAAGAACATTTGGCAGGTCAAATAATTTTATCAGGCTCAGGCTATGATGTAAGTTTTCCGTTGTTTAAAAAGAATTAATTAAGGATAGAAATGTTAGTAATTTCCAGAAAAAATGGTCAAAAAATTATGATTAATGACAATATTGTTATAACTATTGTCGAGTCAAAGAATGGTCAATGCAAAATAGCTATTGATGCTGATAAAGATGTAAAAATTTTTAGAGAAGAAATTTACTATCAAGTTAAACTTGCTAACCTTATAGGGAAAAATACCAATATTAATTCAGTTGACACCGCATCTGATTTAATCAAAAATGACAAGATAAAACTAAATGATGACCTTAATGCTTCCTTGGAAGTGGGAGAAGTTGAACTTGATGATAATAAGCAATCAAAGAAAATTGTTATCAAGAAAAATGTTGCAGATAAATAAATGTTCTTTTTTACTGAAAATAATACAGAGTTTGATTTTAAACCGATTAGTATTGAGTGTGCGTATCTTTTAATTTTAAAAGATGACCTTGATGGAGCATTGAATATTTTTAGACAAATTGATTCTCCACGAGCATTGTGGGGTAGAGTTCTTGTTGAAATATTAAAAGGTTACACAGAAAATTACCCAAGTTATTTTGATATAAGAAATTTTCTTGAAATTGATATGGATTTTTTCCTGAAAAATAACAAAATTAACTATGTTGAACAACTTTTAGGTGCAATAGATTTTTTTGAGGAAATAAATCAAGAAGCATATAAGTTTGTAGCACGTGTAATGATTGAAAATAAGCTTTATAATGTTGCAAAAAAGTATTTGGATAAATCCAAATCCGTTTACTATAAAGATCCTGAACTTCATTTTATATATGCAAAATATTATCTTTATACGCATGAAATTACCTGCGCTAAATACCACATAGATGAATGTTTGAAAATTTTACCTGATTATTATCCGGCAAAATGCCTAAAGTCAGAAATTGAAAATTTATAATTTGGCTGAAAAGATGTTTTCTTGTATAATATAGCTATGCAAAATAATAGCAATGACAAATTTGAAATATCAAAAAAATCGTCTTTTGTGCAAGAACAATCCGCAAACTTTTTTTTGACAGAAAATGTTTCCAAGCCGGATGCAGTTGATTTTATAGAACCTGCAAGACGATTGAATGATTATGATTCAAACTTATTGAAGGAAGATGCATATAAAGATGTCAGTGATGACTTGTTTAAGTTGGAATACAAAATTTCAAAATTAGAAGAGGAAATCAAATCTTTAGATTTACAAATTCAGGCTGCGCTTGATATTCAAGATTATGATTTATCCGGTGAATTGAGTGGGCGACAATTAATCCTCAAAGAAGATTATATGGCATTGCTTGCAATGTATAAGGAAAAAAGCCTTTCTGCAAAGCTATCAAATATTTTTGGAGATAGTATAAAGGCACAAATAGATTATTTAAAAAATAATCTATCAAAAATGTCCGGTAAGCTTATTCAAAAATTACCTAAAAAAATTTCTTCAGTATTGGAATTAAAAAAATCGTTAATAAAGTTGGAAAATATTAATAAAAGCGTTGATGATTTAATGTCTATGAATATTCCTTATGGTGAAAATGTTGATAAATACAATCAACTTTCAAAATATATTATTAAAGCAAATTCTATACAAAATAATTTATCAAAATTAATAAAGTAAAAACCGAATTCGTATTGAATTCGGTTTTTTAATCTATAACACGATACATACCATATTTATATTTAAGCGTATAAATAATTGTTTGTACGCAAAGTATATACTTTTTGTTACAAAATTTTACACATGTGCAAAAAGAGGGTTGAACCCCTCTTCTCTTTGGGCGATAATCTGTAAAACTTAAACTTTATTGCCATTCTGTACTCGTATGTAATTTGGGGAGTTTTAAAGTTTGTATTTTTTTGTTGTTATTGTTGGTGTTAATTCGACTTTCATTTATTAATCATTGATGTAATATTTTTCAGGATCTAAACCTAACGAGCGCATAAATACTTCATAATCCTCTTTTGTCAAAGTTTCTCCGTAGTAAAATTGACCCGTTTTATCCAAATAATCCATATAATCCCATTTTTCATCTCTAGTCATTGTTTTCATTTTTTCAACATCTTCCGGGGAGTAATGGACTGTCTCTGCAATAGTACTATTTCTATATGTACTATCAGCGCTTTCACACCAATTTGGGTCTTTGCGGAAAGTTATAACTTCATCTTTTGGTAATCTACAATATTTTCTTTCAAACCTATCTTCTTTTAGGGTTTCAAGTTTTCCGACAACAAACCTTTTAACTTTTGTAAAAAAGTTTGTATTTTTTGTTGTTATTGTTGGTGTTAATTCGACTTTCATTTATTAATCCCTTTTTCGTATTTTAGCAATTTACAATAATTTCGTCAACAGGTTTTTGTTCTAATATTGCATCAAAATACCATAAATCTTTCTTAGGACAATACCTTGCATCAATTATTTTCAAAATTCCATTTCTCTGTCCGAGAAATTCTGCTTCTTTGTTTCTTCCTAGATTATAGCTTTCAATTGATGCTCCTTTAGTTCCAGCAGGTATTTTTATATTCCATTTTATTTTTTTTACATATTCTTTTATAGATTTTTCAGTCATTCCTATTGACATGAATCGTGGTTGATGAATTTTTTTACCTATTAAAAATTTTTGTATAAATAAATCGACATCTTTTTTATTAAATTTACTATTATTAAATTTATTTTTAAAATTTGTAGAAACATCTTCTATAATTTCTGCGAGACTAATTTTACCATTTCCCACTTTAATCCCTGACAAAATTCTAAAAGATTTGTCTCCACGATATGCTACAAAATCTTTTTTCACCGAGAACATATTCAAAAACTTGGTAATTCCGTCAATATTTTCTTTTGCTTCTTTTGTGATTTTATTTTTGCTAAGCGGTATATGTACATAATCCGAATTAATTTTATATTTTAATATTGGTAAAAATGTTTCTCTGGGTTTTCTTGTTATTCCATCAAAAGCAATTTCCCATTGAGTCGGATTAAATTCTATAAAATCGTGTGTTTGCTTAGTAAAATTCATTGTTCGAGCAAACAATGCTAACTTTTGAATATTTGGAACCGTATCCGTGTCAGAAAAACCTTTCCATTGATTAATATAACGTCCATTTTCTTTATTCATGAAACTTTGTATTATTTTATATTCATTTGCTGATAATTCTGAAGTTAAATCAATAACAGTCCTATCTGTTTTTAAATTGTTATTTATAACATTCTTAATTGTGCGTGTAATATAATTTTCATCCAACTTACCCGTCGGAAATAAAACTTTTACTTCATCAAGAGTTATAACTTTCTTTCGGGTGCTTAAACAAATTTTATCAAGTGCCGGATGAAGCGCTTTTAAACGTTCTGGAGTTAATTTAGCAATTTGTGGTCGCTGTATAAATTTTGTTGCTATTTCTCCACTACTATTAGCTACTAAATTTGTGATTGGTTTAATATTAACCAATTTGACAACCTCACTATTGTTTTCTATAACTAGTAAAGTTATTAGGCATATAAAAATTGATAAAATAAAATTATATTGTTACAAAACGTTATAATATTCATTAAAATTTAATTTTTTATAATTAAACAATAAAAAAGTGCCTTAAGAACTCTTTTAAAAATGAGGGGGGAGAATTCCCTCTTGTTCGTTCGCATATAACGGGTCTACGGACTTTCTTGTCATGAGCTTTGCTCTTCCAAGAAAGCTCCTCCGCCCTCAGCTCACTCACGCTCGAACACTGACTCCGCTCCGCTTCGTGGTGTTCTCGTCACGTAAAAAAAAGAGGGTTGAACCCCTCTTCTCTTTGGGCGATACGTGACTCGAACACGTGACCCTCACAATGTCGATGTGATACGCTACCAACTGCGCCAATCGCCCGTATTAAATTTTGTTATCCGGTTTAGGCAGTTGGTGCGTATGGAGCTCCGCTCGATACTTTCCTCTCCTCGAACGCAACATTTAGTTGCCTTCTCGTCGGCAGAGTCAACTGCGCCAATCGCCCGTACTCATTTTTCAATCCTAACATATAAAAATATTTAAACAATAATAAATTTTTAGAATATATCCTCTATTCTAATGATTTAATATTTATTTAATATGTTATTCTGTTATGTGTTAAGATGTCACTCAAGTTAGAAAGGAATGTTATGGCAAAAATTATTAAAATAGGTTCCATGAACACTACACTTACCTCAAAAACTGCCAACCTTGCAAAAACTTCTCGTCAAGGTAATATCACAAATCCGTTCAAATTCTCAAATTTTGAAGGTAATACTTTGCAGTTCGCTGATGTATTTGAAGGTTTTGAACCTAAAAAACAAAACAAATTAAGAATGATTGCAACTTCTGCAATCGGTAGTATGAACAGAATGAAATCAAGTATTACAGAACCTATTGTTAATTTTGTTAGAAATGTTAGTAGCAGCATCTCAAATGCTTGGGATTATGCAAAGAATACCAATATCTCTGATTTGCCAGGCCTAAAACAGGTTAATACTGTTATGAATACTCCTATTAATATTGATGGTTTGAAAAATGTCGGCAGAAGTATTTCTTCAAGAATGGAATCTATTAATTCAAGTGCTAAAAATCTTGGTGATAAAGTTTCAGCAAAAATGGAATTCCTTAACACCGATGTTACTGAACTTTGGTCAGGACTTATTTCCAAAATGCATTCAAACAAATACTCTAGTGATATGCCGGTTGCTGATTTAAGAACTGCATGGCTAGAAGAAATTTCTAAAGAATCAATGGAGGTTGTTGCATAATGAATAGAAACGTAATGGAAATTATTGATGCGCTTTCTGCACATTCTGATAATGAATCAATTAGAGTACTAGAAGAAATTGGTACAAACTCTCCTGATAACGAAGTTAGAGAATACACTTCAAGAGCATTGGTAAGAAAAAATATTCATGATTCATTAAAAGTTGTTATCATTAACCAAGGAAAAGGTATTAATGACCTTTCTCCGGCAGTTGCAATGAGCACAATTAATGAAATTCTTGCTCTTAAAGATAAATCAGAAATTATAAAAATTTTGGATGATACAATCAACATGCACTCTGATGAAACTGTTAAAGAAAATGCTCGTTCAGTAAAATCATTGTTAGCATTGAGTTAATAATAATAAAAAAATAATATATAAAAAGAAGAGTTCTCGCATTATACAGAGAACTCTCTTTTTTTTAATTTTTTATTGTATAATATTGTTATTATGAAGAACATAGCTTTTATATTTGGGACTCGTCCGGAAATTATTAAACTTGCACCGGTGATATTGACTCTAAAAAAATATCCCGAAGATTACAATGTGATTATTTGTAACACAGAACAGCAAAAAGAGCTTTCTAATCAAACGCTTGCTTATTTTGGGTTAAAAGCGGATGTTAATCTTGATTGTATGAGAGAAAATCAATCATTATCTTCTGTGCAAGCAAGAATTCTAACATCATTAGACAAAGTTTTTAATGAAAACAAAATTGACGCAACAATTGTTCAAGGCGATACAATGACTGTTCTTTGTGGAGCATTAACAAGTTTTTATCACAAAATTCCTGTGTTCCACGTTGAAGCCGGATTACGCTCATACGATATTTATGAGCCGTTTCCTGAAGAAGTTATGCGTCAAATGACATCAAGAGTTGCAACATTGCATTTTGCTCCAACTGATGTTAATAAACAAGCTTTATTAAAAGAAGATATTTCAGCAGACAAAATCCATGTTGTAGGAAACACTGTTATTGATGCGCTTTTCTGCTTATCTCAAGATGTTATTGAAAAATCAAAACAGTTTTATTTAGAAAAAAATATTCCGATAGATGACAAGTTAGTTTTGATTACTGCTCACAGAAGAGAAAACCACGGGGAACGAATTGACAGAATTATTGATGCAATTTCTTATTTAGCAAAAAAATATTCTGATCACACTTTTGTTATTCCTGTTCATCCAAATCCTAATGTGAAAGTAAAAATTCATGAACGTTTAGGAAGTATCAAGAATATTCATTTGTTAACACCATTGGATTATCCGTTCTTGGTTTACTTGATGAAGCATGCGAAACTAATTCTAACTGATTCTGGTGGAATTCAAGAAGAAGCGCCATCTTTTGCTTGTCCAACACTTGTTATGAGATATGAAACAGAGCGCAAAGAAGGTGTAGATGCAGGTGTGTCAAAGCTTGTAGGAGCTGATTACGACAAAATTCTAGAAGAAAGTGAAAAAATATTGTCAGCATCTAAAGATGATACACGTTTAAAAGCTCAAAATCCTTACGGTGATGGCGAAGCTTCTAGTAAAATTGAAAGAATTATAAGAGAGTATTTTAAATAATGACAAGTTTAGCTGAGTTTATACAGACAAAAAGAGAAAAAGCCGGGTTTTCAATATATGGATTGGCTGATAGAGCCAATATTCCGATAGAAACTCTAGAAGACATTGAATCCGGTAGAGAATTATTCTTATCTGTTACTCAAAGACAAAAACTTGCTCGAGTTTTAAAGTGTTCTCCTAATGAAATCAAAAAATATGAGCGTGAATATGAATTCAAAATGGTTTCTGATGAGCAGATAGAAGACTTGAAGTCTAGAATTTTAAAACGTGAAACAAATTTGCGATGTCCAATGTGCGGAGAACCGCTTGTAACTCGTATTGCTAAAATGTATGATTTAGAAGATAATTTGGTATTGCAGCCAAAAGCTCATTGTGTAAAATGTATCTTTCAAATCAAGGATTGATAGGAACTGTTGAAATTGTTTTAGTGAATAGGTCGGGTTTTAACTCGACTGTAAAATTAAAAAGTCTTAATCACTTCAAACCGTACCCCTCCTAACCTCCCCATTTGGGGAGGAAAATCCTGTAAACACTTAGTCACTCAATCACCCAGTCACTTAATCACTTCAAAAAAAGTAAACCTCGAATCACGGCTCACGACTCACGATTCACGAAATTCCCTACAATAATTGTAGTGCAAGTGCTACGCACGTAGACAAACGGACCGCTATTTTGTAAACACTACAAGCTTATTCTAAAATTCCACAACCGCTCTTTTGTGTAAATTACAATAATTGTAGTGCTATAGACGGTGTCTGATTAGCTGTTGCCATGAGGGTTGACGAAGCTTGTTGAAGGATTTGTTGTTTAATATATTCGGACGATACTTCTGAAATATCCGCATCTTTGATTGTCGAACGAGAAGATACTAAGTTGTCGTATTTTGTTGATATTTCATCAAGAGCAGAGTCCAAACGGTTTTGCATTGCACCATACTTTGTTTGTTGGTTCGATACATTTGCAATAATCGTATCTATAAGTTCAATAGAATTGTTATTTTCAATACCTGTGCACTTAAGACTTTTTAAATCTCCCAGTGCAAAGGCAGTATCAAATTCTATTCTGCTTGAATTATTATTTTTTGTTCCAACTTGCAAACCAATATTATTTTCATGGTAAGAATATGGAGTAATATCCGATATGGTTATGTCATCTATTGTGGTAGCTCCACTACCGATTGGGGATATATTTTTTGCTTCGTAATATGAAGAATATGAACAGTTTTTAATCTTTCCGTCTGAATTGCCGACAATTGCACCTTTTGCTGTTGAAGAAGTGCTTAATGCAGAACAGTCTGCCAAAGTTGTTTTTAAATCGGAATGACCAATTAGCCCACCAACATAATTACCGCTTCCTTCAACACAACCTCTTGCATAGCAATTTGTGATTTTCGACGAAACTACGTCACCTATTAAACCTCCGGAATAATTTGCTCCGTTGACATTACCTGTTGCGTAACAGTTTTCTACTATAGTGTTTTTGATGAATTGTCCACCTAAACCGCCGCTATAGGAGCCTGTGCTTGTAACATTTCCTGTAGCATAACTGTTTCTGATTTTGATTTCTTCTAAGTTATTTCCAATTAAACCACCAACAAAAGTTGAACCACTTACATTACCTGTAGCAAAACAATTTTCTACGCTTCCGTATTCTTCAAGTATTCCTAGTAAGCCTCCGGCAGATTGTGCATTAGAATTTACATTACCTGTAGCATAACAATTGGTTATAGTACTCCCTGTTGCACATCCTACAAGTCCACCTGCTTGAACTGCATCAGAACCGATTGATGTGACATTCCCTGTAGCATGACTGTTTGATATACTGCTATTGACACCACCGCCAAGACATCCGACAAGCCCCCCTGCATTTATTTCTGCTTGCACCTCACCTGTTGCAAAGCAATTTTCAATATTTATAGGAGAAGTTAATCCAATTAAACCCCCACCAAAACTTTTGGTAATAACATTACCTGTTGCAAAACAGTTTGTTAGTTCTCCATCGTTAGATGTCTGTCCTACTAGTCCGCCGGCAATAGTATCTCTGCTTGTGATATTTCCGGTTGCATAACAATGATCAACAATAAACTCACCACCGCAATAACCAAGGATGCCTCCCATATGTATGCCTCCATTCTCAATATTTACCTTAGAATAACAGTTTATAATTTGAATGTTATCGGAGTGCCCAACGATACCAGCGGAATTAAAATTGCAATAGACAATATCACCCTCTACACCTAGGTTTTTAACTACGGCATCTCCTGCAAGTCCAATTAGACCCTGTAAGACTTTATCTCTATTAATACGCATATTGGTAATTTTATGCCCGTTACCATCAAGTGTACTTGCGAAGCTATTACCCCAACTTCCGTTATTACCGCCAATAGGAATCCACCCTTCACCGGAAGAATAATCACTTAAATCAATATCTGCACCGAGAATAAACTCACTGCCGGCAGTAATTTTACCCGAATTTTGCATTGTTGCCAGTTTTGCGAGTTCTTCAGCTGTAGAAATTGAATATGTACCTTTTGCAAGAGTTTGTGTCTCATCAACACTTGCTAAACTTGTCATCGCACTAGTATCTATCTGTTTGATATCTTGAAGAAAGCCTTGTGCATTAACTTCCAAGCCGCTTGCACCAACGGTTCCTTCATCAACGGAAGAGTTCCCGTAAACTTTTTGTCCATTATATGTTGTTGTATTTTTAATTCGATAAATTTCATTTATTAATGCTGCTGCTTCACTATTAATCGCACTCAAAGACTTGTTGCCGTAAGTGCCGTTTGCAGCTTGCGTAGCAAGCGCACGAATTCGGGATAGTTTATCGGAAATCAAATCAAGAGAACCACTAGCCGTATTTATCAAATCAAGTCCTGCTGCGCAATTGTCTTCAGCAACTTGAAGTGAATTGATATTGGTGGTCATATTGGTTGAAATACTGTAATTTGCTGCATTATCTTTTGCATGGTTAATTTTTGCACCGGTAGACATACGCTCAATAGCTGTATTAAGCTTGTTTGTACTTGTTTTGAGCGAATTCTGCGCTATAAGTGATGAGGTGTTTGTGGTTATACTAAGCATATTTCACCTCGCACTTGTTCGTGAGGAACGGAACTTCCTCCCCTAAGGGGGAGGCTAGGTGGGGTACGGTCTTTTCGTGAGTCGTGAGTCGTGAGTCGTGAGTCGTGAGTCGTGAGTCGTGAGTCGTGAATCGTGATTCGGGGTTTACGAAGTTTTTATATACTGGATTGCCACGAAAATCTAAAGATTTTTTCGCAATGACGTATAGCCAGTAGTTTTGCGCCCTGTCATTGCGAGCGTTAGCGAAGCAATCCATTCTTTTTTCGTGAGTCGTGAATTGGTGTTTACAAGGGGTTATTGACTGGATTGCGAATAAAACTGACAATTTTCGTGCAACGACAGCAAAACTTAATTCGCCATCAAATCCAATCAGAGAGCGGGTTTTATTCTCGCAGCACAAAAATGAGCTCGTAAAGCAAGCTAGGGCATATATGTATTTAATTATACAAACACGCATTCTCTTCATATCCCGATATAAATATTATAACATATTTATTTAATAAATGCAAATTTTTATTTGAAAATCTAAATTTTAACAAATTTGTTACACTATTTTTACAGTTGCAAATCAATGACAAAAAGTTGCTAATCAAACACCTGTGTTATACAATTTAATCATTCAAGATTTGAGGAAAGATTTAATTTATATGCAAGAATACGTTTGTGAAAGTCCAATTGAAAATGCAAAGTTATCACTAATAAAAGCGCAATTTTATTGTGGTGTTATAAAAGAAATTCTTACATTTTTAAATACGGAACCATTTTCCGATGATATTTTGTTTATGGCATTAGAAAATGACATACAAAACTTTATATTAAAACAAGAAATAAGACTAAATAATTTGGGAAAGGTTTTGGATAATGACAGTTAGAATGAAAATATTGCTTGTAAATCAAATTAATCATTTGTTGGAAGAATTAGAAAACGCTTCAAATGAGTTAGATAAGGCTATTTTGGAAACTCGTGAAAAACAATTGTCTTTGATAAAAACAAATATATCCATTGCTCAAAAAAGAACTGTTGAATTTCAAGAACTTACAATAAAAGAGTTAGAAAAACGACATCAAGAAAAAATGAAAAAATTACGAGCGATTAGTCGATGCAACAAAAATTCATAAAAGGCTTGATTTTACCTTGTTTTTATGTTTATTTATAGGTGGATAGGTCATATCCTCTAAGATTTATCCAAAGCGGCTAGATTTTGTGGGGCAAGTAAAGTCAAGTTTAATTGCCCAATAAGTTACTATAAAAATAAATTAAAAAATGTTAAAAATCAGATTAAAAAGATTAGGTGCTAAGAAAGCTCCAACATACAGAGTTATTGTTATCAATTCAACTACAAAACGTGAAGGTAAACCGGTTGAAGAATTAGGTTACTACAATCCTAAAACTAAAGAAATGAAGTTGAATATTGAAAGTGCTAAAGCTTGGGTTGCTAAAGGTGCTCAACCTACTGATACAGTTAAATATCTTATGACTAACTGTAATGAAGACGGAACTTTGAACTACAAAAAATCTGAAGTAGTTAAACTTTCTAAAAAAGCTCAAGCTAAAAAAGCTGAAGAAGCTGCAGCTGCAGCAGCAGCTGAGGCAGAAGCAGTTGAAGCTCCAATTGAAGCATAGTTTTCAAGAAATATATTTAAAAACAGAATTTCGTGATAACGAAATTCTGTTTTTGTTTTGAAATTTATCAATTCTGTATTATAATAACTACACATAGCTAGAGGAGAAGATTATGGATATAATTGTAATTAATTGTACTGTGCCAAACAAAAAAACGGCTAAAAGTATCACAAAAATTTTGATGAAACATAAATTAGCAGCTTGTGTATCGATTGTTGACAATGTTCGTTCAACTTTTTCTTGGGATGGCGAAATCTGTGAAGAAAAAGAAGTTTTAATGATGATTAAAACTCGTCGTTCTCATTATGGCAAAGTAAAATTAGTTATCGAAGACATGCATCCTTATAATGTCCCAGAAGTCATTGCATTACCTATAGTTGATTGTTCGGAAGATTATTTAAAATGGATTGTCCAAGAAACAGAATCATAAGTATAGTTGAATACTTAAAAGCACTGGGGATAGAAGTTAATATTGGTAAAAATAAAGCTCGGGGCAATAGAGGATTATTCAAGGTAAGCAATAATAAATTTAAAATTGATATTGCGAAAAACCAAGACGATGAAACTATTGCAAAAACTCTTGTTCATGAGTTTGCTCACTTTGTTCATTACAATTATGACAAAACTCTTCAATCTTTGGATTTTATTTTAGGAAATGAAAGTGATGATTTAGTTGAAGAATTAATCCAATTAACAGTGGATTCAATACCTAAAACCAGTGTTCAACCTATTTTTGATAAAAAAAAGCAATTGCAGGAAGAAATTAAAGCAACAGCCGTTTCTATATGCGAATTCTATCCAAGTTTTAAATTATCAAAACCATGCAAGGAAATAGAACAAAAAATAAAAAGAACTAATCTCCGTTACCTTTTAAAATATGACAAGGTAAAAGTATTAGAAGGATTTAGCACAAAAATTTTTACAATAGATAATATTCAAGCAACAGAGGACGTTCAATTATATTTAAAGTTAAAATCTTTGCAAAGAGCTTTAAAACGAATAAATTCAAAAATTGCAAGGTTAAATAAATATTACAATTCTCCAACCGAATTATTTGCTCGCTCATTAGAGCAATACATATTTAATAAGAATGAATTCACTAAACGTTGTCCAAATTTAGCGCACCGATTTGATAGTGCAAACATTCCGCTTATAGAAAATTTGATAAAATTGTTTTAAAGAATTTGTTTGATATTTATGTTCCAAATCTTTATATTTAATTAATAATGTTTCGTTATTTTTGGTTTAAAATATAAGTATATCAGATTTGAGGTGGAAAATAATGAAACATTCTGAATACTCTGTTGTTATAGTCGGCAGTGGTGCAGCAGGGTTATATGCAGCATTAAAAATATCAAAACAAATAAGTTTACCCGATGGAATTCTTCTTATAACAAAAGATACCTTAGGTGAAAGTAATTCCAGATACGCTCAAGGCGGAATTGTAGGTGTGCTTCATCAAAATAAAGGTGACAATACTGAAATGCATATTGCAGATACTCTAAAAGCCGGAGCAGGACTAAGTGATGAAAAAGTTGTTAAATATATTTCTGAAATTTCAGATGAAGTTATTAATGACTTAATAAATTCAGGTGTAAATTTTGACAGAAATGAAAAAGGCGAATTAAATTTCACACTGGAAGCCGCTCACAGTTTCAGAAGAATTTTACATTTAGGCGGTGATGCTACGGGCAGAGGTATTGTAGAAGCTTTAGCAAAAAAAGTTATTGAAGATGAAAATATAACAGTTGTAGAACATTCTATTGCAGTAGAGCTATTAACTGACTTAGACAATGAGTGCAAAGGTTTGGTTATTTATAATACGCTTACTGATGAGCACGAATTGGTTTATACACCGGCTACAGTTCTTGCAACAGGAGGAATGGGACAATTATATAAATACACAACAAATCCGGAAGGTGCTACAGCAGATGGTGTTGATTTAGCTTATAACGCCGGAGCTGTTATGCAAGATATGGAATTTATTCAATTCCATCCAACAGCTTTAGCAGTTGGCAAAAACAGATTTTTAATATCAGAAGCGGTTAGAGGCGAAGGTGCTAAACTTATTGACAAATCAGGACATGAGTTTATGGCACAATACCATGACAAAAGAGAACTTGCCCCAAGAGATATTGTAACAAGAGCTATTTATAATGAAATGAGAAAGACTCATTCTGCTAATATGTTTTTGAATGCTTCAATTATTGATAAAGCGAAACTATTAATGAGATTTCCAACGATTTCCGGTCGTTGCAAAGATAATGGAATTGATATAACTACTTCTCCAATTCCGGTCGCTCCTGCAGCGCATTATTCAATGGGCGGAATAAAAGCTACAGTAGAGGGAAGAACATCCTTAAAAGGTTTATACGCAATCGGAGAAGCCGCTTCTACAGGATTACATGGTGCAAACAGACTTGCAAGCAACTCGCTTTTAGAATGTGTTGTTTGTGCTTACGAACTGGCTGATTATTTATCTTTTGCAAATCTTACACCACCTAAAAAGATTGATGACTCAATAATGGGTAAAATTAAATTATATTCAGCACCATTAAGTGAAGCAAATTATGACATTAAAAACTTAAAACAAAAGCTCAAAGATTTAATGTGGGATAAAGTCGGAATTTTAAGAAATGAAAAAGATTTATTAGAAGCTGATAAGCTTATAAAATCAATGGCTGCTGATTTTAAACGAAATAGAAAATGCTTAAACAGAGATGAATACGAATACAGAAATATGCTGACTGCTGCGCAATTGGTTATTAGTTCAGCATTGATGAGAAAAGAATCAAGAGGTGCTCATGCCAGAGTTGATTTTACTCAAACTGAAACAAGCGGAGTTCATTCACATATAACAAAAAGCGAAAATAAGGAGTTAGAATATGCTAAATAATTTTTATATAGAAGATCATGTAAAACAAGCATTGCAAGAAGATATTGGATTTGGAGATATTACAACAGATTATCTTACAAATGAAGACGACAGAATGACATGTGAATTAAATTCTCGTGTTGAAGGTATTTTGTGCGGTGCCAATGTTTTTAAAACAGTTTTTAAAGTTCTTTCTCCTGATGTAAAAGTTACATTCTACAAAAAAGATGGAGATGTTATCAATAAAGGTGACAAATTGGCTGATATTGAAGGTCCTGCAAGATGGGTTTTGATGGGCGAAAGATTAGCATTAAATTATATTCAAAGAATGAGCGGAATTGCAACTGAAACGAACAAATATCAAAAAGCTATCGGTGAATACAAAGCTAAAATTGTTGATACAAGAAAAACAACTCCTTTATTTAGAGCTTTTGAAAAATATTCCGTAAAAATCGGTGGTGGAAGTTTACACAGATTTAATCTTTCAGATTGCGCAATGATTAAAGATAATCACATTAAATATGCCGGTTCTTTAACAAGAGCTGTAGAAAAATTAAGACAACACATTTCTCATGCTCATAAAATTGAGGTTGAATGCGATACAATTGAACAAGTAAAAGAAGCTGTTGCTGTGGGTGCAGACATAATTATGCTTGATAATATGAGTCTTGAAACAATGAAAGAATGTGTACAATTAATTAACGGAAAAGCAATTGTTGAAGCAAGTGGAAATGTAAATTTGAATACTGTTCATGATATTGCAGCAACAGGTGTTGATATTATTTCTTCAAGTGCAATTGTTGCGAAAGCTCCAACCCTTGATTTAGGCTTGGATTGTAAATAATAATTCGTTACAATTTAATTTTGTTGAAATATATAGTATAATGTGAATATAGACTTACAAAGGGGTATAAGGGATGAAAATATACGAAGGTTTATTGACTGTAACAAATGAAAAGTTCTGCATTGTTATATCAAGATTTAATGAATTTATTGGTGCGAAACTTTTATCCGGCGCAATTGATGAACTCAAACGTCATGGAGTTGCAGAAGATAATATTGATGTAGTTTGGTGTCCGGGTGCTTTTGAAATACCTCTTGTAGCAAAGAAATGCGCAAAAACAAGCAAGTATAATGCAATCATTACACTTGGCGCTGTAATTAAAGGTTCTACTTCTCATTACGATTATGTTTGCGCAGAAGTTTCAAAAGGTGTTGCATCAGTTTCTTTAGAAACGGGAGTTCCTGTAATATTTGGAGTTCTAACAACTGATAATATTGAACAGGCTATTGAAAGAGCCGGTACAAAAGCCGGTAACAAAGGTTCTGATGCGGCTAAATCTGCAATCGAAATGGCAAGCTTAATGGGCAAAATCGGCGGTTAATTAGACATTACCGTTTTATAAAATTTAATATTAATAATAGTTATCACTTAGTTACTTGGTCACAAAAGGAGTGTGTGTATGAGCGAAATTATTACTGAGTACAGAAATGAGAACACAAAAAACATTGATTTGCTTTCTACAATAGATATTGTTAGAAAAATCAATGAAGAAGATCAAATTGTTGCTCGTGCGGTAGAAGATGAAAGTGCCCATATAGCTAAAGCCATTGATACAATTGCTAAACAATTTTTACTTGGTGGTAAGCTGTATTATTTTGGAGCCGGTACATCAGGTAGATTAGGAGTTTTAGATGCTTCAGAATGTCCACCTACATTCGGCGTAACACCCGATATGGTAACAGGAATTATAGCCGGTGGAGATAAGGCTTTAAGACTTGCTGTAGAAGGAGCTGAAGATAATTTCGATTTAGGCATACAAGATGCTCAAATTCTAAACAAGGAAGATGTCTGTGTCGTAATTTCAGCGAGTGGAAATCCTAAATATTTGTTAGGAGTGCTTTCTCAAGCCGAAAAAATTGGTTGCAAAACCATTGCAATAACTTGTAATCATAAGGCAGCAATTTTAGAAGAAGTCGGACTTGGAATTTGCGTTGAAGTTGGTCCGGAAGTTATTGCCGGTTCGAGCAGAATGAAAGCCGGTACTGCACAAAAAATGGTTTTAAATATGTTGACAACCGGTTCTATGATAAAAATCGGCAAAACTTACGAAAACTTCATGATTGATTTAATGCCGACAAATGAAAAACTAAAAGACAGAGCCATTAGAATTGTATCCGAAATTGCAAGTGTAAATTCTTCAACTGCATTAAAAACATTATTAGAGTGCGATTGGTCTGTAAAAACTGCAATTCTTATGATTCAATGTAATTTGACAAAAGAACAAGCTAAAGATGAATTAAAACATCATTGTGGAGTTTTGAGGAAAGCTCTTGCAAAGTATGCTAAAGTTTAATCAAAAAATCCGGTACAAATACCTTTGTGAGCATTTTTTAAATCATTTTTAACATCTCTGCGTAATCCTGAATCAAAATCTGCTTTAACTCTTTTAAAATAACTTTCAGCATTTTTTAAAACTTCTTCACGTTCTTCCGGTGTTAAATCTTTTATTGCGAGAAGCATTCTGTAAATGTTTCGTCTTTTCAATCCATCGTTAGCAGTTTCAAATATAACATGTTTTGCGGCAGATACATAATCGCCTTTTTGCAAATCATCCTTTAATTTTTGAGTAGGAGTCTTTCTTACCTTATCTTCTCCATTGCTCTTTCGCTGAATACCTTTAAAACCTAATTCAATACCTTTATTGAAAGCAATGTCTATTAAGGCTTCCTTTATCGACTGTGGAGCTCTTTCAAAATTTTCCTTTCCTATATATTCTATAACAGCATTTTTTGCATTTTGAATATCTTGTGCCAATAAATGATACGCATCATCTACATTTCCCAACTCGGTTTTTTTTGTTAATGCCTTGCCCTTATAAGTGCCAGTGTGCCCAAATCCTATTGTTAAATATCCATCCGAATGGGAGTCATCTTCCACTTTATCATAATAAGCTTTTTGAGCGGGCTCTTTTGAACGACCTTCAAAACCTATTATCATGTCATCAATATAATTGCGAGAAACACCTGTTGCAACAATCACGTCATCTAAGTTTTTTAAACTGCCTTCTTTTAAAATTTCACGTTCAGGAATTTTAATTACTTGACCGGCTCTTATAAGATTTACGTTTGTAATTTCAGGATTTGCTCTTAATACCTCAGCTTTCGTAGCTCGATTTCTCTTGCAAATTATGCTCAAATTTTCACCTGGGTTAACAGTATCCTCTGTTTCCGGTAAAATTTCAAAATAATAATCTCGACCAACAACTTCATCTCTTACAACAGGAGTTGCTTCTGCCGTATTTTCTTTTTTTAACAAATTAGTTACTATAACACTCAAAATTACTCCGCCGCAAGAACCGATTATACCTCCTAAAATCGGATGTTTTACTAGGCTACGATTTACTTTTGAACCTAAAAAACCGCCTGCTATAGCACTAATTCCTGCAAAAATATTACCAAACCAACTGTCATCATCATTTTTTGTTTCAATATTATCGTCTTCTGAATGTAGTACTAAAATATCCCTCATTTCTTCTTGGGTTTTATCTGTTAATTCTTGTCTTATTGCTTCTGTTATGCCTGCTTTTTCAAGTTCTTTTATTTCTTCTTCTGAAAAAAAGTTATCAGCTGCTGCACTATTATAAAGCGAGATTTGTTGTTCAATCTTAGTACTCATATAATTTCTCCTCGTATAACATATTAAAAATTTTTAATTGCAAAAAATTGACATTCTGTTAACAAATATTTACAATTCTAAAACCTATATTATAGTATAATTATGGAAGGAGTAATGGAGAAGGAGATAGTTCTCCAAAAGGAGTATATTAAATGAAACTTACCGTACTTGGTCCGGGGTGTTGGGGTTTAACACTTGCGTGGTTATTAAATAATAATTTTAAAGATATTACAATTTGGGGAAGAGAATCAGATTTAAATGAAGATTTGATTGTAAATAAACATTGCTCAAAACCATTAGAAGTTCAATTAGATAAAAAAGTTGAATTTACATCTGATTTAAAGAAAGCTATAAAAGATGCGGATATAATTCTGTCTGTGGTTGCAACAGGCGGAGTAAGACCTGTTTGTGAACAACTAAAAGCAGCTGGAATTAATCCTAATGTGCCGTTGGTTAACGCTTCTAAAGGATTAGAATTGAATACTCTTATGAGAATGTCAGAAGTTATCAAAGATGTTTTACCAGAACAAAAAGTTGTAATTCTTTCAGGTCCGACATTAGCAAAAGAAGTTCTTCAAGGTAAGCCGACTGCAGCTTCTGTAGCTTGTGAAGATTTAGAAGTAGCAGAATTTGTACAAAAAGCATGTAATGTTCCTAACAAGTTTAGATTATATACAAACCCTGATGTTATTGGGGTTGAATTAGGCGGAAGTCTTAAAAACGTAATCGCAATAGCTTCCGGTTTTGCTCATTCAATGGATTTGGGTGACAATTGTATGGGAAGTTTACTTACTCGAGGAATGGCAGAAATTGTTCGTCTAAGTGTTAAATTAGGTGCAAATCCGTCAACTCTCTACGGACTTTCCGGCATGGGTGATTTAATCGCTACTTGTTCTAGCCCAATGTCACGAAATTACACAGTTGGTTCAATGTTGGGACAAGGTAAAAAGATTGATGATATTTTGCGTGAATTAGGTTCTGTAGCGGAAGGGGTTAAAACTTCTAAAGCCGTTTGTGATTTAGCTGAAAAACTCGGACTAGAAGTTCCTGTTTCAAGCGCAATTTATGATGCTGTTTATACGGATATTACTCCGCAAGAAGTTTTATCAAAACTTATGAATAGAAAACTTAAAAAGGAAGAAAGCTATGATTAAATATGCGGTTAAATATTTAAAAAATACTTTTGTTCCTCTTAACGGTGCTAATGAATTAGATAATCTTGACGGGAAACTAATCCTTGCAAGAACTGACAAAGGTGAAGAAGTTTTAAAAGCGTTCCTTGTTAATAAAGAGGTTGGTAAACTTTTTGAGGAGTCTAAAAAAACACCTCAAGCATTTGAATTCTTGCGAATTATGACACAAGAAGACATGATGATTTATGAAGAAATAAAAAAAGAAGAAGTTACTTCGTTTTTCAAATGCAAAGAGTTGGTAAAAAAGCACCATTTATCAATGAATTTGGTACAATGTCGTTTGACTTTTGACAGACGAAAAATATCTTTCTATTATACAGCTCCTGAAAGAGTTGATTTTAGAGAACTATTGAAAGATTTGACTCAAGTATTCAAACGCATGAGAATAGATTTACGTCATATCGGAGTTAGAGATGAGTCTTCAATAATGGACGGAACTGGCATTTGCGGAAAACCGTTCTGTTGCTCTTCTTACCTTAGAAAATTCGAATCAATAAATGTTAAATTGGCAAAAGATCAGGGTATGCCAATAGCGCCGTCTAAAATCTCAGGAACATGTGGCAGATTGCTTTGTTGTTTGACTTATGAATATTCAAATTATATTGAAGCTGCAAAAGGTATGCCACCTATCGGTTCAACAGTTATGACTACCGCCGGTTTAGGCAAAGTTTGCATGTTGCAGTTCTTAAATAATTCTGTTTCCGTAAAATTTGAAGACGGTAAAATTAAAGAATTTAATAAAACAGATATAGAAATGGTTGATGCAAATATCAACGTTGATATTGATGTTCCTAGAATTACAAACTATGCCCCTGATGAAAAAGTAGATGCTAAACAACTTCGTCAATTAGAAGACGATAGAAACAGTTCTACCGGAAATGTATAATTAAGCATAAAAAAAAGCTATGAACGAATCTCGTGCATAGCTGTTGATTAGGGATATGTGTATCGTCGTTTTTTAAGGAGTATAGATATATATTAGCAGTATAAGTTTTAAATAAAATCATACGTTCTGATGATTTTATTTACATTTCTTTACAATTCTCTGACGGTGAATTCAAGAAGCAATTCATTTTTTCGTGAATCGTGATTTGTGAGTCGTGACTCGGGGGTTACGAAGTTTTAAAGTTCTAAGTGACTAGGTGACTAAGTGGTAAACGCAGTTGTCGCTTCGCCCCTTGCGGGAGAAGCTGAGCGGAGCTCTGATGAGGGGGCTCTTGAAAAGTGATTAAGTGACTAGCGGGTAGGGTGCAATTTTTTTGCACCGAATTTAAAATATTCAAACTTTCTGTTCTAAATAATCAAATGGACTGTCATATTACATAGATATAACTACTGCATTCTAGTAAGCCACTGAAATAAATTCAGGGTGACAATAAGGTTGGAACTTTGCAAATCCAAACTGGACGAAATCGGACTTTTAATGGTCGAAACAGGTAGATTGAAAAATTAAAACAACATATAAAAATAATGTTAGGCTAAGAAATGTTGCAATCATTATATATTAACACGATTTCGGTGCAAAAAATTGCACCCTACGCACTAGTTTTCAATATATACAAAAATTAAAAGAATTAGGTCTAATGCGTTCAATGTCAGAAGCAGCAAAACCAACACAAAATGCACCAATTGAAAGTTTCTTTGGACATTTTAAGGATGAAATTGATTACAAAAAATGTAAAGATTTTGAAGAATTAAAAGACAAAATAAATAAATACGTGTATTATTACAATACGAGTAGATATCAATGGAATAAAAATATGTTAGCACCTAGAGAAATCAGAGATCGGTTATTGTACTACAACTCTTGTCCACTTTAGTGGGGGCACTTCATGAAACCCGACCTATTCACTCGCAAAAATCATACCAATTAATAAAAAGGAATATAATATGACAATTGAAGGATTTGATTATATAGAATTTGCGAAATCTATGGTAGAACAAGCTAAAGAAATATTTCCAAGGGATTTGTCAGAGATAGATAACGCATACCTTGTAAAAACTGTAAAAAGAATTACAACTATAGCAGGAAATGCTTTAGATAAAGATGATTCTGTAGAACTTAATGCGAAAGAGGCGATGTTCATAGTTCATGTTATTGCAGAATGGACTATTCATAAGTGTGTTGATTTGGCAAACTCTGGAATTGGGTCTATATATTGGGATGCAATCATTGAAAAAATAGCGTATACTTGCTTTGAAGTTACAAAAAAAGGACTTATAAAAAAATACTCTCAAGATGAAGTATTGGAAGCCGTGGAATATCACGTAATCAAAGTCTATAAAGAATGTATAGAGGAGCTTTACAGGGATAAAAGAATTTCTAAGAAAGTTGCAAAAAATGCGAAAGCTCAATCTTATATAGATAAAATGGATGAAATGGCCAAAACAGAATCTACTGAAAAAGATACAATAAAACAAAAGGAAGCTCCAGAAGAAAATACAAAACGGTCTTCTCTGTCAGTATTTAGTGCTGTGCAAATAGCTATTATTTCAGGTTTTATTGACCCTTTACATTCCTGCAAACCTGATCCAAATTTTTTATCATGCATTAATCAATTTTCGTCAATTATCTACATAATATTGTTATTATCCTTGCCAATTGTAACTTTTTGCATTGATAAATTTTCATTTAATAAAAATATAAAGAAAAAATGGCTTGAGGTTGCGATAATATTTGCACTAATTTGCGTGGGGGTAAATGCAAAATTAATTTTAGGGTATCAATATGGTTTGGTTGGAGCGATTTTGTCTTTAGTTTGTTATATAGTTGCAGTTATAATTTATAATAATATTAAACTTGAAATTGAAAATGACAACTTAAAAGAAATTCAGCAAAAAATACAAGATCTTATTAATCCGGATAGAATGTATGAAAGATTGGGAGTTGATATTATTTGTTTACAAGTAGGACGTGGCTTATTGCAGATAGTCGATCCAAATATAAATCCGATATTATTTGCAAATCTTGCAGCTATGCGTCAACGCTTAACGGATACTTGTGGATATATTATCCCACGTATTAGGATAATGGATTCTATTAGTTTGGGAAACTACGAATATAGTATTTCGCTCCGTCATAAAGCTATTACAAATGGAATTGTTGATTTAGAACAAATTGCAGATGATAAAAAAGCTGTAGATATCATAATTTCAGATTTAGAAGAATTCTTTATTACTCATGTTGATAAAATTTTAATGGAGTCTGATGTTGAAAAATACATTGCATTTGCAAAAGATGCAAATCCAACTCAGGTTGATTATTTGCTTGGAAAATTTTCTATATATGATATAAGAAAAATATTAGTAAATCTGATTAAAGAAAAATTTTCGATTAGAGATATTTGTTTTATTTTTATGAAGCTTAACGAGTTTTCAAAAGAAACAACAAATATTGAAGTTTTATCAAAAAAACTTCAAATAGAATTATCTGCTTTTAAGGATTCTTAATTTCTAGATTAAATATTTTGAATTATAATATGAAGGTGCTTTAAAATCATTGATTTTAAAGCGTGTAGGGTGCAAAAATTTGCACCCTACGCACTTTAAAACTCCGTAACCCTCGAGTCACGACTCACGATTCACGAATCACGAAAACCACCTAGTCACTTAATCACTTTCCAAGAGCCCCCCTCATCAGAGCTCCGCTCAGCTTCAATTTTACTTAATCTTTTTCAATGCTGAAATAAAGTTATTGTGTTCAATATCGCCGTTAACAGTGGTTAGAAACACTTGGCAATCCTTATCATCAGCTTCTATTTTTGGTAACATATTTAATTCAGCTGCATAATAATTAGAATTTGTTTTGCTATTCATTGATATTTTATTAGCCAAACTATTTAACGATATTTTTCTCAATGCACTGCCAAAGCCCTTTTGTTTATTAGAAAATTTGGTATAAATTCTAAGAGATGCATCACTATTTTCTATATTATATTTACCAACAATAAGACTTGCTAATTGAGGTGATATTGATTCAATTTTCATCCAATTTATAATATTATCTTTCAAATACAATTCACCGCTAATTTTATCAAAAGAACCATCCGGAATACTAATCATATCTGACAAGATAGTCGGACTAATCATTACAACTGGGTTTCTAAACACTGAAACAAATTTCATCAAATATTCTACAAGCCCAATTTTTGGAATTTGTCCATTATTAACATCAAATTTAATTTGACCGTTTAACTTGAAACTATCATCGGTATTTAGCTCAATCAAACCTCTTGCTTTACCGATTATTTCTTTTGGCAAGTTCAAAATAGTTGTCGATATCAAGTCAGAATTTACATCTTTTACTCCTAATCGCAAGTAATACTTATGTTTATTTAAATCACAAACGACTTTTATTGTTGAAATACCTTCTGCTATATCAAATTTGTTTGAGTGTAAATTTAATACGTTTTTATCATCAAGAGTCAAGTTCGCATTTAGATTACCAAAGTTTATATCTTTGTAAGAACCTTCTTTAAGTCTAAAAACACAATTTTCTATAATAAGATTATTAAAATCAAAAGTAACGGACTCATCGTCTTCACTACGTTCAACTACCGCTGTTTGCGGTTGTTGGCTTAATGAATTTAGCAACTTTTCAACATTAAGTTTATCTAAGCTAAAATCCACTTTTTTTATTACAATAGGAAACTCAAAAGAATTCTTTATATCACCTACAAAAGTAAGATCAGAACGTCTATAGCGAGCATCCGCTGTTAGGTGCACTGTATTCTTATCCGTATATAATTTTCCTTGTTTTAAGAAAATTCGCTGAGAAGGAATTCTTATATTTTCAGCTGCAATAGTGCCATCTAAAATAGGATGACCATTGTTAATCATATACAATTTGCCATTAAAAACACCACCTTTGAATAACTTTTGTCCAATTAATACATTCAAGAATTCACTAGGTAATGGTTTTGGAATATCAAACCCCATTTCTTGTACAAACGGAATTGGCTTTGATATATCAATTTTTCCGCTCAATGACAAAATAGGTTTTATTTTTGAACCTTTTACAATTTCTTTGGCAATATAGTAGTTAATATTTTCAATATCTAGAATATTATTTACAATATGCAAATCTGCTTTTATAGCTCTATCATAAGTTGTTGGAGTTAAAGACGCACCGTCAACAAGAATATCGTTACCGGTTGCAAGTTTTGCACCTACAATAATATCTAATTTGTTATAAATTGATTTTACTACAATTTTCATATCAGCTTTGCCAATAATTTCCAATGGCATCCCGACAACTTTTGACAAGTATTGTTTCGCAAACTCATTATTAGCAAATGTCCTTACAGCTAATTCTGTATCACAAGATTTCATGAAATCGTTTAGGTTTCCTGTTAGAGTAATTTTATTTGAAGCATTATTTCCATAGAAAGCTTCAAAATCTATTAATTCAATCGTTTTAGAATTAATTTTTACAAATCCTTTTTGTACTTTTAGCGGTAAATCTGCCAATGGGCAAAGTTTTAAAGATGCGTTATTTAGTTTTATAAATCCATCAATACTGGATTTTTTCAAATTTATATTAAAATCAAAATTTCCTTTCAAATCTTTAAAATAAGAAAGAACCTCGCTTCCATTTGCAATAATAAGGTTTGTCGCTATAATATCCGTAACATCTTCTATTGCAAAAGCATTTGCTGCCAATGTTAAATTCAAGCCAATTTTATTTGAGCCAACGGCATTTATATGAACTTTTGATTTATTTACTTCAAAAATACAATCATTTATATACAAATGTTTATTTTTAATGACAACTTTATTATTATCAGCTATCTCAAATTTTAGAATTTTATTTGATTTATTTAGTTTTGTAATAATATTAAAATGAACTAATCGTTCTAATTTTTGAGTATTATCAACATATAAATTATTTGCTAAAAACTCTAAATTTGTATCATCATTAATCGCATACAAAAATTTTACATTTTTTATATCTAAAATCGAATCATACCAATCGATAGAGAAGTTTGAAGGCTTATTATCTTCTTTAGGTTCAGATGGAACTAGTTTTAATAATCCGTTAAAATCTGCAAATACGTAATTTAAAGAAAAATGATTAAGAACTATTTTTTTATTAACGATAGGTGCTAAATAAAACGAAGTCTTCAAATCCTCAACATCTAATAAGATATCTTGATTTTGTTTTAGTTCTATTTTTTTAGCTCCTAAAATTATCTCTGAATTGAACTTAGTTTTTAAAACAGGTGACTCAATTGTTAATTCAAAAGGTAATTTTTTACATATATAGTTCACAAAAGGGGTTTTTGTCACTAAAAAAGGAATAATAAAAAGATAAATTGTATAAAATAATGTTATAACTGAAATAACAAAAATTGATCCAACTAAAACTTTATTTTCTCTCTTCATTCTTACTTCCTCCGATAAACATGATACCATAATCAAGTTTATGATATTATAGTGCCATGAAGAGATTTGTTTTATTATTTGTATTTTTATTTTTTGCTCAAATTGCTACGTTTGCAGCGACTACTTTTAGCAACGAACAAAATCTTTGGGGGATAAAAAATTCAAACGAAGAAATTCTTGTTGAACCTCAATATAAAAAACTTATTATTTTAGGCGAAAACACTTATATAGCACAACGAAAAGGTAAATTTGGAATTATTGATGTAAACAATAATATTTTAGTCCCACTTAAATATACCAACGCAGAAAGAATTTTGTGTGAATTTGTAAAATTAGGAAACGGTTCTAAATTCGGATTATATGATAAAAATGGAAGTGAACTATTACCTGTAGAATATTCTTCTATTGATATTTTATTTGGAAGGATGTTCTTAACTTGCAAAAATTTTAAATACGGAATAATTGATTTTGATGGCAATATTGTCTTAGAAAACAAATTTGACGATATTTACATGCCAAATAAAAGTACAATGCGAATAAAATATAACGGAGAATGGTATGAACTCGAAAAAGCACACGAAGAGGACTTGAATGTACCAAAAACAATAGAAGAATTAAAAAATGATGATAGTATAGCTGTATTCAAAATTCTAGAACATCCGATGTCTGTAACCAGCTATTCTGTAGTCACTTGCACTGATTATTTTATTAAATTATTCTCTTCAATTTCTCCTGCACACGAAAAAACAATTGATACGCTTATGCTTTCACAAGGTGCAGATGCGTTAGGAATATATTTTAGGCTCGGTTGGATTCCTAAATATCCTGTAGTATTCACTAAAAACTATATTAACACCATAAAAAATCCAAGCAGCGGACCTTTATCAGATATAAAAATTGACCTAAAACAAAAATTTAATAATTAAACTCTTGTTTTATTATCTAATATGAAATCATTGCAATTCCTTGTGATTAGTGAGATAATTAGTTTATGCCGATGTAGCTCAGTTGGTAGAGCAACTCATTCGTAATGAGTAGGTCACAGGTTCAAATCCTGCCATCGGCAGTTTTTAATACGCATCTTGCAATATTTTAAAGTTGTATTATAATAATTATATATAGAGGCATGTGCCTCTTGTTTTAAATCTCATATTATTTATTTTTATAGGATATTTATAGTTTAGTGAAATTTTTTATTGTGGTTAAGAGGCTTTTATTATGTATGTAAACAAGTGCATTAAGTGTGGTGCTGAATTTGAAACAAAGAACCCCAAGAGAGTAATTTGTCCTAATTGTCTATACGCAGACAAAGGTGAAACTCAAGAAGAAAAACCGATGCAAAGTTATAGTTCTTATAACTCTTATTCAGCAAATGAACAACGACCAAGAAATTACGACAGAGGTCAGCAAGGCGGATACAGAAATAATGGCTATTCACAAAATCGTGATGGACAAAGAGATTACAACCGCAATAACCAAGGTGGATATCAAAGACGTGATTATAATAACAACCGTGGCGGATATCAACAAAGAAGACCCGATGGGCAACAACGTGATAACCGTGGCGGGGGTTACAGGAATAATTACGCAAGTGGCGGACGTAATAATGGAGGTTTTCAACAAAGAAAACCTGTGCAAAATCGTCGTCCAAAACCTCAAAAACCGGCTAAACCATTGTTGGTAAACAAGGAGCAATTAGAACAAATTGAAGTTCTATATAAAGCGATGTTGCCGCTTCCAAACCCTGATGCACATGAAGTAATTGGTGCAAAAATCGGTTTAGAACCACAAAAAGTATTTTTTGGTATAAACTTAATTCGTCAAAAGATGATGTTGCCAAAATTACCGTTCCCTAAACGTAAATTAGCGATTTCTCAAGAACAAATGATTGCAATCAGAAGTTTATATGAGCCTTTATTACCGCTTCCTCCAATTGGTTGCCACAAAATTATTGCAGCTCAATTAAAAATGGAAGAATGGCGAGTTCACGTAGGGATTAAACTTGTTCGTGCTCAATTAGGTTTAGATCGTTGGAATGAAGATAGAGCAGATAAACCTGCTGATTATATGGTATCTAAGCATGCTACTAAGAGTGAACCGGCACCTTTAATTGTTGAACAACCAAAAGAAGATGTTGTTGAAGCAACATCAGAAGCTCAATCAGAAGTAGTAGCAGAAAAACCAAAACGTGGCAGAAAACCTAAGAAGAAAGAAAATGAAGAAGAATAGTTTTATTTCTGTCGGTAAGATTTTGAACTTTCATGGTGTAAAAGGCGAAGCAAAGCTAGGCTATACCAAGAATAGAGAAAATTTTCTATCTCAATTAAAAGGTGTTTATTTACAAGACGAGTATTATGAGATAGAAAATTTACGTTTCACTCCAAAATGTGCAATTATAAAATTCAAAGGTATTGATACTTTGAATGATATTTTAAAGTTTAAAGGCTCTTTGATTTTTGTTGAAGAAGCTGCAGCTAGAGAACATTTGGAAGAGGATGAGTTTTTGATTGATGAGCTTGTCGGCTTAGATGTTTATGACGGTGAAACAAAGGTTGGCGCTGTCGTTGGGGTATCTAATAATGGTGCAAGTGACTTATTATCAGTAAAAACTCTTGCAAAAAATGTAGCATTAGTGCCTTTTGTAAAAGCAATAGTTTTGTCTGTTGACATAAAAGAAAGACGTATTCAAATTAATAATATTGAAGGGTTACTTTCATGAGATTTGATGTACTTACGCTTTTCCCTGAGCTTATACTTTCACATTTGGATTTTAGTATAATGAAGAGAGCGTCTGATGATGGAATTGTTGACGTAAGAGCTGTAAATCCTCGTGATTTTACCCTTGATAAACATAAGAAAGTTGATGACACTCCATATGGTGGTGGTGCCGGTATGGTGTTAATGCCTCAGCCATATGTAGATGCATATGATTCAGTCGAGAAACTTCAAAATTCGGTAACGCTAATGATGACACCACAGGGAGAACCTTTTACAGACAGTATTTCTAATGAGTTGGCTAATTATGAGCAAATTATTATTTTGTGCGGTCATTATGAGGGATTTGACGAGCGTATAAGAGAAATTATAAAACCGAGAGAAATATCTATGGGTGATTTTGTATTAACAGGCGGAGAATTGCCGGCGCTATGTGTTATAGACAGTGTTTCCAGAAAAATTGAGGGCACATTAGGAAAAATAGAATCCGCTCATGATGACAGTTTTTCTGATGGTTTGTTGGAATACCCACAATATACAAAACCTAGAGAATATAGGGGATTAGAGGTTCCGGAAGTTCTTTTGAATGGTAATCACAAATTAATTAATGAATTTAGAATGGAACAAAAAATCGCAAGGACAAAAGCAAAACGTCCTGATTTGTGGGAAAAGTATTCTAAATCACAAAGTATTGAAAAAGATTAAGATATAGTTTATACTGAACTCAGAGAACATTGAAAATTTAGTTAATTTATGGGGATGTACTGGTTTTGACGCCCGTCCGGCGAGGACAATGGGCAAGCCGAGCGAGCGAATGCGAAGCGAGGTGGAGTCGAGAAAAACAGTGTTGCGTTTGCAATGGCAAATGCAAGCAGGTTTTTCGAGCGGAGCCGTCTTCTTCATAATATAAAATCATGGGGATGTACTGGTTTTGACGCCGTGATTGGTAGATTTTGGTTGCGAGTACGGGCGCTGTTCCCGTTTATCAACGAGCAAATTAAATTAAACGCTAATAACGTTGTATCTATGGCTGATTTCAGAGCACAAAGACTCGCTGCTTAATTATAGCAGTTTAGCCCGTCTAACTAAGCCATCTTGCCGCTTAGGGTGATGAATGTATGCAAGATGCAGTACGCAAATGATAGTATGCGTATCAAGCTTTACTATTGGAGGTTAGGCTTCCGCAAAAAGTCTTTGGTCTAATTCAGGTTTTGTTGCTTTCCGTATTAGATTGAGCTAATAAGTAACTACACTCGTAGATATCAACTTTTATCCACGATGGACGTGGGTTCGACTCCCACCATCTCCATTATATATTCTTCATTTACACCTTTATAGTTTATTTTACCTGATGTAATCGGTTGTCTGTAATCAGATTTGTTTATAGAACGAGCTTCTACAAGTACAGAAGGTGGTAAAATCGACCATTTGTATAAGGCTGTCGACATTCTTCTGTAAAACTTGTCGAGCCATTCTATTTTTTGTTCTTTAGAAACTTGATTTTTCTTTTCATAAACGAATTCTGTTTGTAGAAAATCGTTATAACCTTCGTTTTTATTTTCTATTCTCCAAATAATTTCGTCTAAAAATTCATAAGGCATAAGCGCATCTTCTGCTATTAGAGTTTTTCCTGTTTTAGGGTCTATAGCAAGCTCTGCCCCCGGTTTTTTTAGTATGATTGATTCTGGAATTGCGTTTTTTACTTTTCTATTTGCATTCATCCAGCGTGCAAACGCAAATAACTTAGTCTTAGGTACATCTGCTATTGGCGCAAACCCTCCTGACATATCACCGTTGATTGTTGCATATCCCATATAAAGTTCAGATTTATCTGATGTCGCAATCGGGATACAAGAACCAAATTCGTTACTTATTCCCCATAAAAACATTGCTCTTGAGCGAGCCTGAATATTATCAGGGGTGAACGAGTTTTGGTAACGGCAATCCCATTTGTTTTCAACAGTTTTAAACAAGTCGTTTAAGCAATCTGTTGTCGTATCTACCATTGGTTTAATACTTGCTTCCGTGAAGTTTATTCCTAAATTTTTAGCGAGTTCTGCTGCATCAGATTTGCTTTCATTTGAAGTTAATTTTGATGGCATAGAAACACCAAATACATTTTCTGCTCCAATTGCATCCGCAAGTAAAACTGCACAAACGGTAGAATCTAAACCTCCTGATAGTCCTAGAACTGCCCGTTTAAATCCACATTTGTTAAAATAATCACGAATTCCTTGTACAATAGTTTTGTAAGTGCGTTCTAAGTCTGATTCATACTCAAGTGTAAAGACTTTTTGTTCCGTTAAAGATTTTTCTAATCCTTTTGTAAGCGGGTATATTTTTCCGATTTTTTTAGTAGGATTTACAATTAAAAACTGTTCTTCAAATGATTTTGCTCTTGCAATAAGTTCTCCGTTTTCGTCAAAAACTCTGCTTGAGCCGTCAAAAGATATATTATCAATCGCTCCTACTTGGTTTACATAAACCATAGGTGTTTTAAATTTAGATGAAATAAATGAAAGCATATTATGCTTTAATTGTTCTTTTTTAGCTCTGGTAGGTGATGCTGAACAATTTACAAACAATTTAGCACCGGCTTTATGTAATTCCTCGATTGGGTCTTTGGCATAAAGATTTTTTTCAAAGAAATTTTTATTATTCCAACAATCTTCGCAAATGGTAATTCCGATACCATTGTATAATCCACCGTTTACACCAACTTCTGTTGAGGGTTCAATATATCTGTAATCATTAAATTCTGAGTAAGTTGGCAAAAGTGATTTTCTGACAATTCCTTGGATTTTGCCGTCATGCAAAATCGCAACTGAATTAAAATATTTTTTACCTTCCGTATTTTTTTCTCGAGGTTCAATAAAACCTACTAATGCAGTGGTATTTTTAGTAATCTTTGCTAATCCGTTAAGCCATTTTATATTCTCTTGAACAATAAATGGATGTCTGTCAATCGTGTCTTCTATTGGATAACCCATTATTGCTAATTCTGGAAATATAACTAAATCTAAACCGATAGAGTCAGCGTATTTGATGTATTTTGCAATTTTTTTTGCATTATATTCAATATTGCCGGCAATTGGATTAATTTGTGCCATACCAATATAACCACCAACTGATACAATATTTTTGATTTCATTAATAATATTTTTACTTATTTGTTCGCCGTTTGAAAAACTTTTATCAACAATTTCGGATAGTTCGTATAATCTCATTTTTATTCCTCTTTTTTATAATTTTACTACGAACAAAAACTGACCAGTGAGCAAAGATTGAAAGTGGGGGGACGTGAATCTTGAGTCGTGATTTTCAAAATGGATTGTTTCGCTATCGCTCGCAATGACAGGGTGCAAAATTACTGGCTGTACGTCATTGCTGTACAATTAAACCTATAAACTGTCATGCTGAACTCGTTTCAGCATCTTTCCAATTAGACGTAACTACTACATTCTAGTAAGACCCTGAAATAAATTCAGGGTGACGATAAAATTTAAAACATCTTACGCACTTCCAAATTAGTAGTTTCAACTACAGACCAAAAGTATTTACCCTCGTG
>CAZPBG010000017.1:548-35938 GCA_964584885.1 uncultured Vampirovibrio sp. | reverse complement strand
AAAATTAATATTTTTCTTTGTTTGCTGGGGTAAATATTTTTAGGGAATAGAGTAGGTCGGGGTTTAACCCGACTGTAAAATTTAAAAGCCTTAATCACTTCAAAATTATCCCCTCATCAGAGCTCCACTCAGCTTCTCCCGCAAGGGGCGAAGCGACAATTGCGTTAAACACATAGTCACACAGTCACTTAATCACTTAATCACCGCAAAGACCGTACCCCACCTAGCCTGTCTTGGATTATTCGGGGTGTCGACGGAGTAACGTCCGACCGACACCTTACGGGCTAGACCTTCGGTCGTCGCCCTACCGAAAATCCGCTCCCCCTTTGGGGAGGAACTCTCGTAATCACTTAATCACTTCAAAAACCTTAACCCTCGATTCACGAACTCTTGTTCTTGCGTTACAACTTTTGTGGGGTTATAATGATTTTATGGTTACAAAGGCGATTACTGCAACAACTATTGGTATTAATGCTTATAAAATCGAAGTGGAAGTTGATGTTGTTAATTCTCTTCCTAATATAAGTATTGTAGGTTTGCCTGATAATGCGGTAAATGAGGCTCGTGAACGGGTCCGTTCTGCTATAAAAAATTCGGGATTTTCATTCCCAAGTGGTCGTGTAATTGTAAATCTTGCTCCGGCTGATATTAAAAAAGAGGGAACAAATTTCGATTTGCCAATCGCAGTTGGAATTCTAAAAGAGCAAGGTGTTAATATTCCTGATAGTCAAGAAACAGCGTTTTTGGGTGAGCTTTCTCTTGACGGGTCTTTAAGGCATATTAATGGTGTACTTCCGCTCGTTGCCGGTTTAAAAGATTATGGAATTACAACAGTTTTTGTGCCGGAAGAAAATGCAAAGGAAGCCGCACTTGTTCAAGGCATTCATGTTTTTGGAGTAAAGCATTTAGGAGATTTGGTTTCTCATTTTACGGAAGCTCCTTTGCAAGAAACGATAGTTGATATAAACAAATATTTGATTGAAAAATCAGAAGAAGAATATGTATTTGATTTTAAAGACGTAAAAGGTCAGCAAAAAGCAAAAAAGGCATTAGAAATAGCAGCAGCAGGAGGGCATAACATTTTGATGTCGGGTTCACCAGGCTCTGGTAAAACCATGATGGCAAAGTGTATGGCTTCAATTCTTCCACCATTGGAACTAAAAGAGTCTTTGGAATTAACAAAAATTTATAGTATCAGTGGGCTTTTGAGTCCGGACGAACCGTTAATGACAAAGCGTCCATATCGTTCAGTGCATCACACAGCTTCAGCTACAGGGATTATAGGTGGTGGTTCAAATCCAAAACCCGGCGAAATCACTCTAGCTCACAGAGGTGTATTATTTTTGGATGAAATGGTTGAATTCCCTCGACAAGTTTTAGAGGTTTTAAGGCAACCGCTTGAAGACGGGGAAGTTACAATTTCCAGAGCAAAAAATACTATAAAATATCCTTGTAATTTTATTTTATTAGGAGCGATGAACCCTTGTCCTTGCGGACATTTGGGCGATAGAGAAAAACAATGCACTTGTACTGATATTCAAGTTCAAAGATACAGAGCAAGGCTATCAGGACCGCTTTTGGATAGAATAGATTTGATTATTGATGTACCAAGGCTTACAACTGATGAATTGATGACTGCAACAACATCATCTGAAACATCGGCTCAAATAAGAGAGCGTGTAATTAAAGCTCGTAAAATTCAAGCAAATCGTTATAAAGATGATGGAATTCTTACGAACTCAGAATTATCCGCAAATATGATTAAAAAATATTGTAACTTGGATGAAAAGTCTGAACAGATTTTAAAACTGGCAGCTCAGAAATATCAACTTTCAGGTAGAAAATACAATCGAGTACTAAAAATTGCACGCACAATAGCCGATTTGGCAAATTCTGAAAATATAAAAGTCGAACATATAACTCAAGCTTTGCAGTATAGAGGTGGATGCCAATTATAGAGTTTATCCTTTTCTTTCATTAAGTTCTTGATCCATCATGTACAAAGCAACTTTATCATCTCCGAACATTTCAAGTCTTTTTATAATGTTTTTGATGTTATTTTCTTCTTCGATTTGTTCTTCTATAAACCAGTCAATAAAGCTTAATGTTGTTCTGTCACATTCTTCTTCTGCTTGTTTTGCAACTGACATAATTGCTCGAGTAATACATCTTTCGTGTTCATAAACGTGGTTAAAAATTGATGAAATTCCTTGAAATTCAAAATCAGGTGTGCGGATTTGTTTTAGTGTAACAAAGCTATTACAACTTATTAAATAATCAAAAATCTTTAATCCATGTTCAACTTCTTCTTTTGCTTGAATTCTCATCCAAGAAGCAAATCCGTTTAGTCCAAGTTCTTTTAGGTATGCTGACATTGAAAGATATAGATATCCGGAATAAAATTCCTTATTAATTTGTTCATTTAATATTTCATTAATAGTTTCACTAATCATTTTTATTTCTCCATAAACCATGTATGTTACACAATTCTAACGCCTCAATATTTTCATCAAGACAGGTTATATCAAACTCTGCAATCTCTTCAGGGTGTAAATATTTGAGGTGAAGTGAAGTTTTATCTTTGTCATAGACTTCTATAAACTGAATATAATGTTCTTTTTGCATTGGATGATGTTTGAGGGTAACGTATTTTTTACCTTCAATAACTTCTATTTTTGGTGTGTGTTTTTCTGCAAGTTCATTGTTTTCGTTTTCTTGTGGAATTAAGTGTTCCATTGTTTGTCCGCAACAGACAAGTTCTCCATTTCCTGCGAGAATAACTTGTACTAAATTTCCGCAAATATTACATTTGTATAAATCTAATTTATCAGTCATTTTGATACCCTTTCTTTAATATATTAATCTGTCATTAAAAAATCACATTGTAGTAATGGGCAATTTATGCTACTATTTGTAGTATGACGAACTTTTTTAACAATCCTACGGGGCAACCATCAACTCCGATTAAAACTCAATATGATGATTTAAAGAATAATTACAGACAGATTTTTATGTTGGCGGCAGAGCAAATAAGAGCTGCGGTTGAAAAATTTAAACCTGAAAATCCTTGTTCAAGCTGTAAAGTTTCTAATTGTAAGGTTAATGATGATAAAAAAGATGTTTTTACTGATTATCCTGTAGGTTGTGCTTATAGAGATTGGCAAATGCAGATTTTAACTTTTCTTGCAGGTGATTATCGTCAAAAACTTAAACAAGATTACAAAACTATTATGGATAATAAATCTAATTGCCAGTGTTCAAAATGTGGGAATTGTTGTCGATTGGCAACCAGTGAATACTCATATGAACAACTAAAACAAAGAGCTATGCGTGGTGATAAATTTGCTCGTGATTTTGTGTCAGTTTTTGTTCCTTATAAATCCGATGAAGAAGCAAAAATGGCTAATCCTGAGTTTTTCAAGCTATTAGAAGATACAATGGAAGATCAAAAAGTTTATTATTATTATTGTCCAAAATTAAAAGGTAATGAGTGTTCGGATTACGAAAACAGACCGGATATTTGCAAAAATTTTCCGCATAATCCATTGAAACTTCTTCCTTCAACTTGTTCTTTTAATGTATGGAAAAACTCAATGGCTAAGCAATCAATGCTTTTGAAAGCAAAAACAGATATAATCGATTTTTATAAAAACAAACTGGGCTAACAAATTTCCTCTCCGAGGGAGAGGGTTGGGTGAGGGTTAAACATGTTAACACTATCAGGATTAAAATTAGAAGAATTAGAACAATTAATGGATGAATTTGGTGCAACAAAATTCCGTGCAAAACAAATTCATAACTGGATTTATGCTAAATCAGTTTCTTCAATAGATGAGATGACAAATCTTTCAAAAGACTTTAGAGAAGAGCTGAAGCAAAAAGCTGTAGTTACAGAAACTAAAATAAAATTAAAACAAGTAAGTTCTGACGGCACAATAAAGTATTTGATTGAATACCCTGATGGAGAATGTGTTGAAACAGTTCTGATGCGTTTTGATAATCGTGCGAATTTGACAGCTTGTGTAAGTTCTCAAGTTGGTTGTGCAGTAAATTGTTCTTTTTGTGCAACAGGCAAACGTGGTTTTATAAGAAATCTAACTTATGCAGAAATTATTGAACAAGTTCTTACAATTCAGCGTGATACAGGATTAAAAGTTACAAATGTAGTGTTTATGGGTCAAGGTGAACCTCTTTTGAACTTGAAAAATGTCTTAAAAGCGTTAGAAATATTTAATGATGATTTTCAAATCGGTGCTAGAAGAATAACAATTTCTACAAGCGGTATTGTGCCGAAAATAAATGAATTAGCAGAAATGGGACTTCAATCAACATTGGCAATTTCTTTGCATGCTCCTAATCACAAGCTTCGTTCTGAATTAATGCCAATTGAAAATAAATATCCGATTGAAGATTTGAAAAAAGCTTTGCTTAATTATGTAGAAAAAACAGGACGAAGAATTACGGTTGAATACATCCTTATTCACGGATTTAATGATACTCCAGCCGTAGCAAAAGAGTTGGCAATGCTTTTAAGAGATTTGAAATGCAACATCAATTTAATACCTTATAATTCAGTTGATGAAACAAAATACAAAAAATCAACAAATAATGATATTATGCAGTTTAAATATTTAATGGAGCATTCGGGCAAAAAGGTAACTGTACGCTTGGAAAGAGGGGCTGATATTGATGCAGCTTGTGGACAGTTAAGAGGTAAAGTTGTATAGTTTGGGACTGTTTTTATCTTTATCTTATAGGGTAATTTATTAAGATAAAGATAGAGTGAGGGGGCATTTGTGAATAATATTTTCCAAAAAAATCTTTCGATATTAATGGTTAAAAATCCTAAACTTGCATATAAACTGCAAAATTATATTCCTGTGGAAATTCCTCAATTGGCTCAAACAAACGGATATAACCTTGTTTATAAAGGTAAATATATTCATAGCCAAAATTCGCCTTTAGCGGAAGCTCAGGAAATTTTTTCGTACGCAAAAAATGAACCTGTTTCTATACATCTTGTTTATGGATTAGGATTAGGTTACTTGTTTCAGGTTACATCACTCAATTCAAAAGGAACAGTTATACTTTATGAACCTGATTTAAATATTTTGAAAATTGTTTTATCACTGGTTGATTTTTCTCAAGACTTTGCAAAACAGAATGTATTTATTTGTTCGGAATTTGATGAAGTTTCAAAAGCAATTCACCAAAAATCCGGCATGGAAAACTCGCCTGAAATGTTAGTATTGCCGTATCAGATAGATGCTGACGAAAAAGGTTTTGAAGAATTGGTGCAAAAGCTTCAAAATATTATTGGTTCTTATGAATTGGACTTGAAATACACGAAAGAAAAGTTTTATCCGTCATTAAAACTGTTATTAAAGAATTTTCCATATTTATTAGAAGAAACTCCTTTAGCCGAGTTGAAAGATGTATATAACGGTAAAACGGCAGTTGTTGTTTCTGCCGGTCCGACTTTGGACAGAAATATAGAAATCTTAAAACAAAATAGAGAAAAATACGTTTTATTTGCAGTTGGTACAGCGTTAAAAACTTTGATTACAAATGATTTAATTCCTGATTTTTTATCAATTATCGAAACGTTTGATTCTTCAAAACAATTAACAGGAGTAGATTTGAGTAATATTAATTTTATTACTGAGCCTTATTCAAACCCTGTTTTAAGAAGTTTTAAATTCAAAAAAAGATTTTCTCACATAGCCTCAAATGTTCCTATAAACCAGTTTTGGGCAGAAATTTGCGGTTTAAATATTGATGAATATTTTTCTAAAGGTACAGTTTCTTATACAGCGTTGAATTCTGCAAGAATTCTCGGTTGTTCAAAAATTATTCTTGTAGGACAAGATTTAGCGTATGTTGACGGGCAGTGTTACAGCAAAGAGTCTGCTTACAAAGATTTGATTTGTGCAAAAAATCCTGAAACAGGAAAATATGAGATTACGGCTAAAGATTTTGAAGCGTTTGCTAATTCACTTTCTAATGCTCAGGATATTGAAAAACGTAGAAAAACTGCAAAAACCAGATTAGAAAATTTGAATAAGTCTTTGTATTTTGTAAAAGGAATAACGGGGGAAATGATTCCGACAGAATCTGTATATGCAGCTTTTGTTGCGCCTTTGGAAGAATTTGCTGCAAAATTTAATGATAGACAATATATAAATACATCTCTTGTAGGTGCTCAATTAGACGGCTTTGAAAATCTTGATTTGAAAACGGCTTTGTCAGATTCTGATATTGTAGGAAAAGTAGATTTAAACAGTGAGTTTGAGTATGATAAAGCTGGAATATTACTTCGTTTAAGAGAAAAATTTGCGGAATTGGATGAAGCTTTAAAAATGATAGAAGACGGAAATAAATACGTAAAACGTTTAAACAATGATTTGAAACGTTATAAATCTGCTACAGTAGAGGTTTTGAAAGAACTAAAAAAACTTTCTGAAATTTATATTTCATTATCAACAGAGTTTTCGGAAAAATCAAAATTATTTGATTTTATAACGATTACAGATAGAATTGATTTAGATTATGAAATGAAAATGGTTGAAAAGTTTGACGTAGAAACAGTTACAAATATAAGCTCTAAAATCGCAAAATATTTTGAGCGTGCGCAATTAAGGATTAAAGAAATAAAAGGTTTGGTTGAAATATTATGAAAGTTTTGATACAAAGAGTTAAAAATGCGTCAGTCACAATTGACGGTGAGTTGTATTCATCTATAAACAAAGGAATTTTAGCACTTGTTGGAATAGAAAAAGGGGATACTATAGAAAATGTTCAGAAAATTGCTAAAAAAATTACAGGATTAAGAATTTTCCCTGATGAAAACGATAAGATGAACCGTTCTTTGATTGATATTGGCGGAGAAATGCTTATTGTGTCACAGTTTACTCTGTGCGGTGATTGTAAAAAAGGAACTCGTCCCAGTTTTGATAGGTCAGCACCGCCAGCAGAAGCTAATGAATTGTATGAAAAATTTATTCAAGAAGTTGTTTCTTATGGTATAAGAATTGCTCATGGAAAATTCGGCGCAATGATGGACGTAGCACTTATCAACGATGGACCGGTTACGTTTATGATTGAGGGATAAATTAATATTAAAACAATTGACAATGTGTCCTGTATGCAGTACAATGTATTTATGGATAACTATTCAATTGAATATTTAATATTACCAAACGGAAAAGCTCCAATTATTGAATGGTTAAAATCATTGGATAGTGTTACCAGAAAACGAATTAACCAAAGAATTCTAAGAATTGAAGACGGAAACTTTGGTGATTCTAAAAAAATATCAGATGATATCTCTGAGCTCAGATATACTTTTGGAAAAGGGTATCGAATTTATTATACGCAAAAAGATAATAAAATAATTTTATTAATAAATGGTGGTGATAAATCACAGCAATCTAGAGATATTGAAAAAGCTAATGAACTTCTTAAACAATGGAGAATGGAACATGACTAAAAACAGTAATTCTTTTAATGAATACATTTTGAGTGATTTAAAAACAGACCACGATATAAAAGAATGGATTAATATAGGTTTTGAAGAGTTTTTACAAGACAATGATTTAAATGCATTTGTTAAAGCATTGGAATATGCTGTGCGAGCAAAAGATTCTATATCAGGAATTTCTAAAAAAACTGGAATTTCTAGAAGCAATTTGTATGCAATTTTTAATGGAGAACAACAGCCTCAATTGTCAACAGCTTTGAAAATCATCAAAGAACTTGGTTATACAGTACAGGTTGCTTAGTTTTATTCAACTTTAAGAAACGAGCGAGAAATAAAATTTCTCGCTCGTTTCGTTATGTCAATTTTACATTTTAAATGCTTCTGCAATTGATTTATTGTAATCCGGTCTTAAAATACCTTTTTCGGTAATAATTCCTGCAATTAATTCGTGCGGAGTTACGTCAAATCCAGGGTTTATAACATTTACTTTATCAGAACAAATAATTTTTCCGTTAATATGCGTAACTTCTTCTCTTGCACGTTCTTCAATCGGAATATCAGCACCGGTTGCAATAGAAGTATCAATTGTTGACAATGGCGCAGCTACATAGAATGGAATATTGTGATATTTTGCAGCGATTGCAACTGTATAAGTTCCGATTTTATTGGCAGCATCACCGTTTGCGGCAATTCTATCTGCACCAACTACGACCATGTCAATCATACCTTTGTTCATAAAATATGAACACATTCCGTCTGTAATCAATGTTACAGGAATTCCATCCATTGCAAGTTCAAATGTAGTAAGTCTTGCACCTTGTTGGCGAGGTCTTGTTTCATCTGCAAAAACTTGAACAGTATTGTCTTTTGCAAAAGCAGAACGAACAACCCCAAGAGCTGTACCATAACCACCTGTTGCTAATGCACCGGCATTACAATGAGTAAGAATTGTAGCACCTTTTGGCACAACTTCTGCTCCGTAATCACCGATTCTTTTACATCTTTCAATGTCGTCATTTTCAATTTCAATAGCTTTTTTAGTCAATTCTTCAATAATTCCATTGATGTCAGATTTTGAATTTTTGATAACTAGTCTTTGTTGCTCACAAGCCCACATTAAATTAACGGCTGTTGGTCTTGATGTTGCCATATAATCAGCTTTTTCAAGCAACCAATTGATAAAATTTTCTCTGTTTGTGTACTTATCACGACCTTCTTGTGCATATAAAACAATTCCTTGAGCACCAGCAATACCAATAGCCGGAGCTCCTCTAACAATCATATTTCTGATTGCATCAAACATTTCATCGCCGGAAGTTATTTCAACATATTTGTATTCATAAGGAATTATGGTTTGGTCTAACATTTTAGACTTACCATTTTCCCATGTAATTGGTCTGATTTTTGATTCAAAAGCCATTTATATATCCTTTCTTTAATTCTTTTTAGCTCTATTTAATTTCAAAATCTATACTGTTGTTTTCGTTAGCTTCTTTTTTTAATCCTGTAATCAATTCATAAACATATGCAGTAATAATTCCTGCGACACCATTAAACATTGCACTTATGCCTGCCATAAAAATAATAAGTAAAATCATTACAACAAAAGAGCCAAATCCGCCAGTTAAGAAAAATCTCATAAAACCTTGTGTATAAGCAGGAATTAGCCATCCTAACAACATACTGATTGGTGTATAAACAAGTGAAAATGCTATAAAAGAAACAAATCCTATCACAGCACCAAATATACAGCCTTCTTTTATGCTTATTATTCCAATTAAATCATTTTGTTTTAAATATGCGAGAACAAAAGCTGATAAACAAGTTATTGCCAGTAAAAATGTTATCAAACTAATATATGGAATAATAGTTATCGCACCAAGAATTGCTCCTGCAAAAGCGCTTAATATTGATAATTGTTTTAGTAATAACAAATTCATTTTGCCCTCCTTGTTTTTTAAAGAAAAAGCACATTTGGCTTTTATATGTAGTTTTATTATACACCAAAAATTTGGAACTAATACGAATGCCTAAACCGCAAGAACTCACTCTGCACTCAAACATTAAGATTTGTAACAAAAATCTATCACGCTGAAATTCAAAACAATATTTAATCTTTATATATATGAGGTATACGTAAGATGAGTTCAATAGGTATTAGAGAATACAATGCATATCTTAACAACGGTAGTCAGCCGAATACTAACGGTGTGACAAACACTCAAGTTGTTAACAATAGTGTATTTTCAACATCAAATAACACATCTCAAACAGAAACTTCACAACAAAGCACAACAGACTCAAAATTAGAAAATGCTTTAGCTACTGTAATTGGCGAAAATTATCCTAAAATCAAAGAAGATTTAAAAAGAATTTTTGAAAAATTAGGGATTAGTGTTCCTCCAGAGCATAAAGAATTAGACCAACCTGAAATTGATAAAATTGTTGCACAAGTACAAAAATTAGTTAACAATCTTAAGGCTAAAAAGCTTGAAATTACCGCTGAAAACTTATTTAATGAAGCTTGTATTTCTATAGACAACCACATATTAGAAAAATGCGGATTAACAAGAGAAGAGTTTGAAACCGCAGTTCAAAACGGTGAAGTAAAATCTTTGAGAGAAATTTTGGGACTTCAAGAGGGTGAAGAAATCACCGAAGAAAAAGTTACTGAATATGCAAAAAGAATGATTGCAGAATCTCAAGAACGAATTAAGAATTCCCCTAACCCACAAGAAGCAATGAAAGAAGAAATTGCATTGCAAAAAAGAAAATTTGGGCTTATTTTAGTTGCAACTCCGGTAGAAGACAGAGCAAAGTTTCAAAGTGCATTAAAGCATCTTTATTCTGAAAATAAATTACAAGCACTTAGTCTTACTCTTTTGTCACTTAATCCGGAAGAAAGAAGTAATTTTTGCAACAATTTTAATTTAGAAGAAATACAAAATTTATTTGGTGTTGATGCAAACGGAAATACCTGTGATTTGAATTCAAAAACAGGTATTGTTGCAATTTTAGCAAAATACCAAAGTGGTGAAGCTATTAGCGCCAATGAAGAAGCACTGTTAGAAGAGGCTTTGACATTCTTTGCTCGTGAAGATGTAGCTAATGTAATGAAAAAGCAAAAGAACGGTGAAGAGCTAACAGAAGCTGAACAAGAAATTGCCAAGCAAATTGAAACATATACAGGAATTTCTTCAGGTTTACAAATTGGTACAGCCAATAATACCGATTTAGCGGAAGATGAACGAAACAATTTGTTAGACAAAATGAACCGTGACACATATGAACTTCCGATTTATGAAAATGTTTTAAAAGAAATCAATGACTTTGTTTCCAATAAAGAAAATGCCGAGTATTTATCAATCTCAAAAGAAAAATTTACTGAGATAATGGATAAGGCAACAAATGGGAACTACACAACAGTTGCCGAATCAAACGGTGCTCCTGTAGAATTAAAAGCACCAAAAGATAAAGATGCAACAAGTGCTTCTTCTGATTTGGGATATGTTACAGGTCAGAAACCTGATACTACAAGAGTTGATACTGCATACGCACAAATTATTGCACAAAGTGATATTAAAGAGCCTACTTTTGAAATTGTAAAAGATACAACAGACGAAACTTCTGATCAAACTAAAAACACAAGCAATTGGACAAGAACAGAAATTTGCAAAAATCCTCTTAAATATATTAGAGAATGTTATGGAAGCAAAATTAATGAACAAAACCTTATCCTTGCTTTCAACAGGACCTCAGAAACTCTACAATCAACAATATTGAGTCTTGCTTCGGGTAATACGTTTAACTTGTTCCTTGGTGAAGCTTCAAATTCCGTAATTTTGGACACAGATAAGGGCAGAACTTCATACCAAACAAAACTACTTGAAGAAAAGCATCAAGAAATTGAAGAACAAAAAAACGTAATTCCAACTTAAGGTATAGAGATTTCATAATTTCCTATAATTAATTTTTCAACCAATAATTAGTATTATAATTATATGGAAATCAGAGATACAGAAAAAGTATGCATATTTGCTCCACTTAGTCCTAAATTGGACAAGTATGAAAGTAACAGAATTCTCAACAAAATTCTCAAAGAAAATCGAGAAATCGCTATAGATTTAAGATTTGTGAGCGATTGCACCATTGATTTTATTGAAAATCTAAAAAAAATCGCTTCTTGCAAAAAGATTGGAATTTTCAATATTCCATCAGATATTTTTGTATTATTCAATATTATGCAAGTAGATAAATTTGCAAAGCTTTTTGTTAGTGAAATAGATTTTGAGGACAATACAAGACAACTAATCAACAGATGCTTTACCGTTTTGTAAAAAAGAATCAACAAATCCGTCTAAATCACCATTCATAACTGCATCAACATTTCCCATTTCAAAACCTGTTCTATGGTCTTTAACCATTTTATAAGGATGAAAAACGTAAGAACGAATTTGTGAGCCAAAGTTTATATCAAAGTTTTCGCCTTTCAGTTCCGCAAGTTTCTTTTCATGTTCTCGTTGCCTGATTTCCAAAAGTTTTGAAGCAAGCATTTGCATTGCGTTTTCCTTGTTTTGGAGTTGAGAACGCTCTTGTTGACACTTAACCACAATTCCTGTAGGTTTGTGCAGAATTCTTACCGCTGTTTCAACCTTGTTTACGTTTTGACCTCCAGCTCCGCCCGAACGCATTGTATCAACTTCCAAATCCTCAGGAGGGATTACAATTGTTTTTTCATAATCTGCAATTATCGGAGAAACCTCGCAAGATGCAAAGCTTGTTTGACGTTTTCCGTTAGCATTAAAAGGTGAAATCCTAACAAGTCTATGCACACCTTTTTCAGCTTTAGAGTAGCCATACGCAAATTTTCCGGTAATTTTTATTGTAGCAGACTTAATTCCGGCTTCTTCTCCGTCGGATTTATCAACAAGTTCTACTTTCCAACCTCTGTTTTCGGCCCAGCGAGTGTACATTCTTAAAAGCATACTTGCCCAGTCCTGAGCATCAGTTCCACCAGCTCCGGCGTTAATACTCAAAAACGCATCCGCATCATCATACTCACCTGATAGCATTTGTTGAATACTGTATTTATTCAACTCTTTTTCTAGCTCTACTAAAGCGTTTTCACCCTCTTTTATAAGTTCTTCGTCAGCTATTTCATAAGCGGTTTTGGCATCATCAATTATTGATTGCCAACGAGAAAACTTTTCGAGGGTTTCTTTGATTTCTCTGGATTTTTGCCCCAATTCCGATGCAAGATTTTGGTTTGACCACACTTCAGGAGATTGAAGTTTTACTTCAATCTCTGACAATTCAGCTTTTAAACTGTCAAAATCAATATTTTGTCTATATTTATTTATTTCTTGTTCTAATTCTTCTATGTTCATATTTACCTTTTAACATTATGTCGAGTTAATAAGTTATAATTGTTATCACAAGTAAATCATTCATTTTTTGTAATCCAATTTTTCTGTATAATACATTTTACTTTTATAAATCAAAAATCACAAGATGCAGTTCTATGTTTGTTGGTTGGATTTTCTCTCAAAATATGTTATACTGGGCTTATATCTCAAAGGAAGTAATAGGATTATATTTTAAGTGGGCTTTTTTGAAAACATACGAAATATAAAAAAAGAAATAGAAAGAGTCGAGTCTACGGTTTATTCTGACAAGAAGTCTTTGTTAGAGGTTTATGAGCTAAATGTAAAACTGGAAGCCGAAATTGCGGCAAGAACGAAAGAAATTGACACTGCAAATCGTCAAATGCTAACTTTACAGCATATTTTAGACATGATGAATTCTTCTAAGCCTTTATCCAGTGTTCTAAACGCTATTGTAAACAGTTTACAAGGAGAATTGGGATACTTAAATAGCTGTATTGCTAAAAGAATGATTGATAAAAATGGAGTTTATTTACAAGTAGCTGCTTGTGCAGGAGAGTTATTTGAAAACAATTTTTCTAAAAAATTCAACTGCGAACCTTGTGATTTAAGACTAAATTTTCCTGATATGCAAGAACTTGCAAAAACAATTGAAGGAAAAGAAATTTATCATTCTGACGATGTTTTAACCCTTTTAAAGAATGTAATTCCTAATGTTACAGAAGATTTTATAAAAGAAGTTGCGACCGAAACCAAGGCTAAATCTTATGTTTTAGTACCACTTTCATCTAAACATACGCATTTTGGCTCATTGTTAGTATTCTCTTCAAGAGAAGAAGCTACAGAAAATGAATTAAATTTTTTAAACTTGTTCGCAAAGCAAATTGAACTTGCTATTACAATTGCAGATTTATTCCAAGCGGTAAAAGAACAAGCAATTACTGACGGTATGACTGGATTGTACAACAGAAGATATTTCGAAGAATTTATCAAAAAAGAAGCTATTCGTTCAAATCGCCAAAACCAAAAATTTACGGTTATCGGCTTAGATTTAGACCACTTAAAACAGATTAATGATACATATGGTCACAATTATGGCGACATTGCAATTAAAACTATTGCAGAAGTGTTAAAAAACAGTTGTCGTTCAATCGATATTGCAGCAAGAATGGGTGGCGAAGAGTTCAATGTAATTTTGCCCGGAGTTGATTCACAAGGTGGATTAGTTTTTGCAGAACGTATCAGAAAAACTATTGAAAGCATCCCTTTGGAAAAAATCGGTCACGTTACAGCCAGTATTGGTGTTGGAACGTATTTTGAACACTCAGAAGACATTGATGAATTATTGGAACTTGTTGACAATGCAATGTATAATTCAAAACGAAACGGAAGAAACAGAGTAACTCTTGCAACTTCAATTTCTGAAACAACTTGGCAAGAGGTGGCAATTTCGACATTTGTTGATATTTTATCAAAACATCAAATCCCTATTAATTCTGAAACTTCAAAAATCCTTGATAAAAAGCTTCAAGAAATGGAATTTAACAACGAAGTCGTATATCAAATCTCTGATGAACTTGTTTCGACATATAATCCGGAACACTTGAGTGGTGGTACAAAACGTAAAGTTTTATTGGCAACTTTGTTAGCAAAGCGTTTTGATTTGCCAAAAGAAAGTATTGATAAACTTAAAGTAGCGATTTTATTATATGATATTGGGAATATAATGATTCCAAAAGAAATTTTTGCTAAAAAAGAGCCTTTAAGCGAGGAAGACAAGTCTTCTATAAAACAACATCCAATAATTGCGGCAAGAGAAATTTTGCAACCAATAAGCAGAGTAAATGACATTATTCCTATTATAGAAAAACACCATGAAAACTGGAATGGAACGGGATACCCAAGCCGAATTTCAGGAGAGGATATTCCAATCGAATCTCAAATTATACTTATTGTTGATTCATATTTTGCTTTAATGGAAGAACGTCCTTACAGAACAGCATTGAACAAAGATGATGCAATTCAGACAATTCTTAGTGATGCTGATAATAAATGGAGCAAAAAGCTTGCTGATGAATTCGTGGAAATAGTAAGAGAGGATGTATGATAGAGCTTTTAATATTACACGAATTAAACAAAAAGATTTTAACTATGTATGGAATATCAAAGGAAATTCGTCAAGAGTTTTCTGTTTTGACAACACCAAGTTATGGTACGATTAAGCCGGCCTTAAAACGCTTAGAAAGCTCCGGATTTTTAAAAACACAAAAATCAATGACAGAAGGTGGTCGTCCGTCAACTTTTTATTCAATTACAAGTTCAGGAAAAGAAGAATTAAAACGTTTGATACTTCTTCCGCCACTTGATAATCCTATTCAATTTTTTTCAAGTGCAAGAATTAAGCTTTATTGTGCCAATATTCTTAATAAAGATGAACAACAAGAATTATTTAAGCTTTTAAAATACAAATCTGACTCTGTATTGATTGATGTGAAAAATATTCTTGAAAACAAAGAACAAGATTTCTTTGGAAAAATGGTTTTTGATAACATGATTTGTGAATATAAGAATTTTATATCACTATTGGAGGGTTTAACCAATGCCTGCAAAAATTAGCGGAGTTATAGCAGGGTCAATTGCAGAAGAATTGGAGCTTGAAGAAGGAGATGAACTTCTTTCTATTGACGGTGAAAAGCCTCAAGATATGATTGATTACAATTATCTTTGTAAAAACGAGTTAATTGTAGTTGAAATTAAAAAAGCAAATGGCGAAATAGAAGAAATTGAGCTTGAAAAAGATTATGATGAAGATTTGGGAATTGTTTTTGAAAGTGCAGTTTTCGATAGAGTAAAACCTTGCTTAAACAATTGCATATTCTGTTTCGTTGCACAACAACCAAAAGGATTGAGAGATACTTTGTATATTAAAGATGATGATTATAGGTTATCTTATTTGCAAGGTACTTATATTACAACTACAAATCTTACGAATAAAGACAAAGAACGAATATCAAGACTTCATTTAGGACCATTTTATATTTCGGTTCATACAACAAACCCTGATTTAAGGGTTAAAATGTTAAGAAACCCAAATGCCGGCAAAATAATGGAAAATCTTACGTGGTTCAAAGAGAATGATATTCCGTTTCATGCTCAAATCGTTCTTTGTCCTGATTACAATGACGGCAAAGAACTTGACAGAACTCTAAAAGATTTAACATCATTAGGCGAAAATGTTTTATCAATTGCAATTGTTCCGGTCGGAATAACTCAGTTTAGAGAAGTTGAGCTTAAAACAGTTGATTCTCAATGTGCGAAAGAAACAATTGAGATTTCAAAAAAATATCCTAAAGCATGTTGTTCTGATGAATTCTTTTTGCTTGCCAGAGAAAAAATCCCTAATTCAGATTATTACGGAAATTTTTCACAACTTGATGACGGAGTTGGCTCATTAAGAACAATTATGGATGATTTTGATACATTAGAACTCCCAAAATCCATTAAAAACTCATTAACAATTTGTTTTGCATGTTCTGTTGCGGCAAAGTCTGCGTTTGAATATATTGCAAACGGGTTAAGAAATATTGAAAATCTTAATGTTATCGTAAACCCCGTTAAATCAACATATTGGGGGAAAAACATTACCGTTGCAGGTTTAATTACATCTGATGATTTGATAAATTCAGTAAAAGACGTAGAAGCTGATTATATTGTTGTTCCGTCAATAATGCTAAAACCTTATACAGATTTGTTTTTAGATGGTGTTTCAATGTCAGAAGTCGAAGAAAAAACAGGTAAAAACTTCTTTATTACGGAAAACAATTATTCGATTTGTGAAGTTGTTGATTTAATTTGGGAAAATATAAGATAACTGGCTAATATACTGAAAACTACTACTATTATTTAATAGACTTGTAGATAATAGTAAGGAGATTTTGGTAATGAGTACAGCAGTTGAGATTGAAAAGGACACAATAAGCGTTATTATAATTGAGGATTTCAAACTTACTCGTGTTGGTTTGAGATGTGCTCTTAATTCTAACGAAGATATTAAGGTCGTAGCCGAAAGCGACAATGCACTTGATGGTTTAGCTTTGATTGAAAGATATTCTCCGCAAATTGTTCTAATGGACTTAGGGCTTGCAGGCATGAATGGTATTGAAGCGACTTTAAAAGTAAAAGAAATGAATAAAGATATTAAAGTTATTGCACTGACTTCTCACGATAGAGAAGAAGAAGTAATTGCCGCACTATCTTCTGGAGCTATGGCATATTGTCTTAAAGATATTGACCCGTCAAAATTAGCTGATGTAATACGAGATGTTGTAAATGGTGTTTGTTGGCTCGACCCTGTCATTGCAAGAAAAGTTCTTGACTCATTCCCAAAACAGGAAACAATCGGGATTTTGAAAGACAAATCTTCGGAAGAAGGAAGAGTTCCTCTTACAGAAAGAGAATACGAAGTTCTTAAACATTTAGTAGAAGGTAAAAGCAATACCGAAATAGCCAAAGAACTTATTGTTAGTGTACATACCGCAAAAGCACACGTATGTTCAATTTTGCAAAAGATGTGCGTAAACGATAGAGTGCAAGCCGCAGTAAAAGCTGTTAAAGAAGGTTTAGTGTAAAGTTGTGTTTTTTATCTGGAAAAAGAGTGATACTTTTAACTAAGCATCACTCTTTTTTTAACCTGCTGTTAATGAGAAAATTTCGTAAATTTCATCATCACTAAGTTCTGTAATAATCTTTTCGCCTTCGTAAACTGCAAGATCTGCAAGTTCTTTTTTAGATTTTAGCATTTCATCAATTTTTTCTTCGAAAGTTCCAAGCGTAATAAGTCTGTGAACCATAACATTTTTCTCTTGACCGATACGATAAGTACGGTCAGTTGCTTGATCTTCAACTGCCGGATTCCACCACAAATCATAGTGAATTACATTAGTCGCACTGGTTAGGTTTAACCCTGTTCCACCGGCTTTTAGAGATAGTATCATAACTTTTCTATCTGCATTCGTTTGAAAATCTTCAATCAAAGATTCACGTTGCGGTACGGTCAAAGAACCATGGAAGAATGACGGATCAGTACCACATTCTTCTGAAATAATTTTTGTTAACAAATCACCCATTTCTTTATATTGAGTAAAAATAAGGGTTTTTTCATCGTTATCAATAATGTTTTGAACTAAATCAATACACTTTTCAGCTTTACCGGACAACTCTTTTGAAGTTCCACCTGATTTTAAGAATTGATATGGGTGGTTACAAATTTGTTTTAATGCAGTAATCAGTTTGAAAATATTTCCTCTTCTGTTTACGCCTGTAAATCCGCTAATTTTTTCCATCATTTCATTAAGCGTTTTTTCGTAAAGTATTGCTTGTGATTTTGCCAAATAACAATAATCATTCATAACCATTTTTTCAGGCAAATCAGAAATTACGCTTTTATCGGTTTTTACACGTCTTAATACAAATGGTGAAACTGATAATTTTAGTTTTGAAGCTCTTGATTTTTCTTTAAAACGTTCAATCGGGATTGCATAACTCTTTTGAAATTCTTTTAAAGAGCCTAAATAACCTTTATTAATAAAATCAAAAATACTCCACAACTCTGTCAATCTGTTTTCAACCGGAGTACCTGTCATTGCGATTTTTATATCAGATTTCAAAGACTTAATTGCTAGTGTTTGAGCGGTATCAGGGTTTTTGATGTTTTGTGCTTCATCAACAACAATCATTCCCCAAGTATTATTTTTCATCTCTTCAACATCAATACGCATAATTGCATACGTTGTTAAAATAACATCATTTTTTAAATCAAGTTTTCTTTCTAACCCGTGATATGTTGCTACTTTTAAGCTTGGTGCAAAAAGTTGTAATTCTTTCATCCAGTTACCCATTAATGTAGTAGGACAAATAACAAGTACCGGATTTTTGAGTTTGTTTTCTTCTTTTAGTTTTAAGATTAAACTTATTACCTGAATTGTTTTACCAAGCCCCATATCGTCAGCCATACAGCAACCGAAGCCTTTTGAAACGTTTGTCCAAAGCCATTTTAAACCTGTCATTTGGTAAGGTCTTAAATCGCCTAACAAATCTTTTGGTTCAACAACTTCAACCGGCTTTGCAAAATCTTTGATAACATTAGCATATGCATCATCATAGTTGAAATCATAATCTTGAAGTTGACCTGACATTGAAGCATGAATAAGTTCAAGACGAGTCATTTTCTTATGATTTGCATTTGCTATTTGTTCATAAAGTTTTTTACCCTCAGTTTTATCAACCAGAATATATTTACCATTATATTGAATTAAGCCGTCATTGCTTTCTTCTAATAATTTGTTAAACTCTTCCAAAGAAATCTTTTCATCACCCAATGCAACTTCATAAGAAAAATCAAGAATATCATCTAATGAAATCGCTCCTGATGAAACAGTATTGAAGATGTCCATCAAATCATCAGAACGAGATGCCTTAACTTTTGCGTTGATTGATGCTCTAGGAATAATAATATTTGTTAGCTCTTCCGGCAAAATAACATCAATTTGAGCTTTTTGTAAATAATATGCAGTTTGAGCAATTATTTTATAAACTTCATTCAAATTTAATTCCAAAGATAATTTGTCTTCATCTTCAAAAAGAGTTTCCAATTCAGGCATATAACGCAAAGCGTAGTTAAGTTGTTTTTCAACAATCTTTCCGATATCTTCCGTTGCTAAATCCCAAATTTTATCTTCCGTATAAAGTTTATCCAACAAAATTACTTCATCATTTTTACGATTTTTAATATGAATTTTTAATTCAAATTTTTCATCACTTAATTTATTAACTTTAAAGAACGGAATTAAATCATATTTGCCCAAATAAAGTTCATCAAACCATTGTGCAAAATTCTCTGCAAGGTCTTTGCCTTTCATTACAGAACGTTGCTCAAGGTCTTTTAGCATATAATGACCTGATTTAATATCCTTAAATCTATAAGCTTTTATGCCTAAAAACTTATAAACTAAATAATTCAAATATTCTCTTGTAAAGTTTTCAACAAAATCTTTCGGTTTTTCGCCTTCAATAAATAAATCTTCCGGAATATTTTTTTCTAATTCATTCATTATTCTTGCAGATTCTTTATTTGAAACTATTGGTTCATAAACAATTCTGAAAGAATCTCCGCCGGCTGCTTTTCTGCGTTTTACGGTAGGAACGAAGTATAATTTTTCAATAAGCTTCATTGCAAAGTGAGTAAGTTTATTAAAATAAGCAAATGTTTGGGTTAAAGAGTCGAAATCAACCAACTCTCCAAATCCGCCAAAGTAATCTAAAACCAAGTCTAATGGCATTTCGTAGCCAATTTTCCCGTTAAGCTCTTTTGACGAAAATCTAAACATAGAACCTTTAGATTTTAAATAGAATTGAAAATTATTGGTAGGAGTTACAAAAAACGAAAGTTTTCCACCTCTATTTATCAAATAAAAATCAGTATTTCTAACAGGTGAATTCGGACTTAAAAATATACCTTCAAACTCATCTTCAACAAGTTGATAAATTAGACTCAATGTATAGCGAAAATCTTTGTTCTTAAATCCGTTTGGGTTTTCACTCAAGTTATTAAAGAATTCATCAACATTGTTTTTCTTTAGAGATAAATCTATATTTAAAGGTTTTATATCCGTCATTTCTACGCTCTCTGTTACTATAGTACGATTTTCATTCTAATAATTTTAGGATAAACATGCCAATATGTAAAGACCAATCTGTAGTATATGACATCTTTTTTTATATGTTATAAGCAATAAATCTGCACAGTTCGATTAATTTTTCAGGATAAATTCCTATTAAAATTGTAACAGCAGTAGTGATTACAAGTACAACTTTTTGTGAATATACTGTTTTTAGAACTTTTGCTTCCAGGTTTTTCTCAAACAGTGGTAAGATTAGTTTTAGATAATAGTATAGAGCGATGACTGTCAATAACAAAAGTATCAAAAGAAATGGTATAAATACCAGTCCGGAATGTGCTATTGCCGAGAATAAATAGATTTTTGCAACAAAACCCGATGTTATAGGGAAACCCGCTAATGCAATAATTGAGAGAGCATAAGCAATACTTAAACCGTGATTTTTTGGAAAAAGTCCTTTGAAATCATCAACATAAAATTTAATTCCATTGTTGTCTGTTATGTTTAAAAATGCGAATACTGCAATATTCATTAATGCATAACAAATTAAATAAAATATAACTGTAGAAAGGTTATAAACAGAAACTAAACAAGCTGTTAACAATACGTAAGAAGAATTTGCCGCTGCAGAGCAGGCTAAAATTGCTTTAATGTTCTTTTCTCTTATTGCATAAGTGTTTGCCCAAAATGCTGTTATAATCGAAACCGCCGCAATTACAAAAGTTAATTCAAGACTTCCGCCTAATGGAAAAACTAATAACCTACAAAGTATACCAAATAATGCAAGTTTTGGAACTGTTGATAAAAAGGCAAGGACAGATGTTTCAGTTCCTTTATATACATCAATAACCCAATTTGCAAAAGGAAAGATTGCTAGTTTTGACACTAAGCCTAAAACAATCATAGAACTTGCAAATGCGTATAACAATGTCGGCTCTGTTTCAATAATTATTTCGTAAATTTCAGAAAGATTTATGCTTGAAGTAAGAGCATACAAGTAAGAAACTCCAAACAAAAATACTCCGCTTGAAACTGCACTTGTAATAAGATATTTAAAAGCTGCTTCTTTTGAATAATAATCCTTGTTACAAGCGATTAAGAAATAAGTCGGAAAACTTAATAATTCTATTGAGATAAACAATGTCAGAAAATCGTTTGCACTAACAATATTCATTGCTCCAAAAATTGCTGTTAAAAATAGAGCTTGAATTGTATAAGCATTTTGTTTTTGATTATGTATAAGATTTCTTGATAACAGAACCGAGAAAAATCCGCATAAAAGTATTATGAAATGAAATAATAATGTGTAACAATCAGACATTATTGCATTTTTAAATCCAAAATATTGTGGTTCTGTTTGGACTGTTGAAAGTAAAACAACGCTTAATGATATTCCAATAGCTGATATTAAACGTGCATAACGAAAATATCGTGGAGAAATCCACATAGAACAAAGAATTTGTATAATAATAAAAATTCCTAAACAAACTTGCGGTAACAATATATTAAACAAATCATTAATCATTTAGTTTGCTCCTACAAGGTTTAGTATTACAGATGGGAATATTCCGAAAATAATTAATCCAACTGTTATTGAGAATAATATAACAAATTCGTGTACGCTTATATCGTTATAAGTGTTGGAATTTTCTCCCATAAACGCATTGTGTAAAAATTTTAGCATATAACATGAACTTAGTATCAAGAGTGGCAATGCAAAAACTGATACAATTTTAAGAACAAATCCTTCTTCGGAGAAAAGAGTTCCAATTATAGTCAATACTTCACTTACAAACGGCGCAAACAAAGGCACTCCAATTGAAGCCAGTACGATTAAAGTTGCAAAACCAAATAATCGTGGCATTTGAGTTGCAATTCCACCTAAAGAATTTATATCACGAGTTTTGCATCTTAAATAAACAATTCCGCAAATCATAAACAATCCTGCGGTAACAAGTGCGTGTGCTACCATATGGAATACTGAAGCAGAAAGACCAATTTGGTTAAGTGCGCACAATCCAAGAAGAATTAACCCCATGTTTGAAATGCTGGAATATGCTACAATCCTTTTTATATCTGTTTGAGAGTATGCAACAAAAGCTGTATATATAATATTAATTAGCGCAAAAATCGCTAAAATTGGTGCAATTGTCAAAAAGGAGTCTTTTAGTATTTCGTAGTTAAATCTAAAAATGCCATAAGCTCCGGTTTTTAGTAAAATTCCGGCTAAAATAATGCTTATTGGAGTTGGTGCATTTGTATGCGCATCCGGTAGCCAAGTATGCAAAGGAATTATAGGAAGTTTTACTCCAAAACCAATAATAAAACAAATAGCAATTAATATTTGTATTTCAGTAGGGATAGGATTTGCAAAAATATCTGTAAAAGATGCTGACAAAACTCCATTCATAACGTAGTTATAATAATGAAGTAGCAATATTCCCAACAGCATAATCATACTTCCAAAGAATGTGAATAATACAAATTTAACGGCTGAATTTTTAGCTTTTAGGTTTTCTTCCTCATTATCGTTAGAATTCCATTTGCCACCAATTAAGAAGTATGCAGGAATTAACTCTAATTCCCAAAACATGAAAAATACAAACATGTCTGAAGCAGTAAAAATTCCAAGGATTGCTGACATTAATAATAAAAGCATCGAATAATAGAATTTATGATTTTTTCTTATATTCAATTTGCTTGCTATTGCTGCTATTAGGAATATAAAAGAAGTTAATGTAACTAATATTAAGGAAATTCCGTCAATATTAAAAGAGAAAGTTACTCCAATAGATTGTATCCAATCTAAACCGAAGAAATTTATTTTTTCATAATAAGGCTGTGCCGAATTAAAGAATGCCAACATTAAAAGGGTATAGAGAAAATGAAATCCGCAAAAACTTTTTGTAAAACGTCTAACAATTATTTCATTTCTCGTAAAAAATGGTGACATTAGTAAAAATGACACAATCATTGGTGAAAATATTAAAACAGGTATTGATAGAAAATTTTCCATATCAGTTTATATTACCTCCCCATTCCATATAATATAAGTAAAAACAAGCATAACCAATTATTAAACAGGTTATTATTAATGTAAGTATTATAAATGCGTATGCATTGTATCGTTGAACATTCCCATTTTGTGATTTTAAATCAAATTTCGAAATGTTTTTAGCGCTGTCTGTTATAAGTTTGACAGTTCCATTCATAATGTTTTTTTCAATATAATCAGAAATTTTCACTCCAAGTTTTGCAGTATAAATTAACGGAGTATAGTTTGAAAGGATTTTTGTGTCTATAGTATTTAGACAAGTTGCAAATTTTGAATACCAATTAGCAACAATATCTGTATAAAATTTGTCCAAATAAAATCCGTTAAATGTTAAAGGATATAAAATCGGAACTTTCCAAAAAGCTGATTTGATATAAAGGATATAAACGCAAACCCACGCTGTTAATGCTGCCCAAAATGGTTCAGAAACTTCATATTTTACTTGAGTTCTAATAAATAAATAAAATATGATATTTAAAAGAGTTAAAATAATCGGAACATACGGAATTTTTTTTTGTTCTTTATCCATTCCGATAATTAGCGCAATTCTTATTATGTAAAATGCGGTTAAGAATGAAATTAAAGAGAATACCACTTTTAAAGTTAATGGCAAATCAAGATACAAAAATTCTTTTGCAATCATGCCGGAAAATATTACACCGGAAAGCGATAAGCCACCAATAAGGAACAAAACAAAATTCGCAAAACTGAATTTTTCTTCTTCAAGAGTTAAAAACAACATAGATTTAATAAGTGCATGCGCAACAAAAAGTATGATAGCAGCTTTTATATTACTCATACCTAATGCAAAAAACATTAAACCTAATTGTGCGGAAGTTGAATATGCAAGAACTTTTTTAGGTTGTAATTGTGCACAAGCCGAAAAAGAGCACATTATAGCAGTTATTAATCCTATTATTGCAATAATGTTCAAAAGACTTGTTTCTAAATTGAAAAACGGATAAAGTCTTATTAATAAAAATACTCCGGAAGCCACCATTGTTGCAGAGTGTAAAAGAGCACTAACAGGAAGTTTCGCTTCCATTGCATCTTGTAACCAAGTATAAAAAGGGAATTGTGCTGATTTTACAGTTGCAGCAATTATAAATAACAAACATATTCCGATAAATAACGGAGTTAAAGTGTATGTATCCACCAAAACCGAAATTATATCAATATCAGCAAAAGATAAGGTCGTGAGTTGGTAATTATTTGAATAAGAATAAACTAAATAAGAGCATGAAATAATTGCGCATAAAAGCGCAGTATCTCCAATCCTATTTGTTATAAAAACTTTTTTTGAAGCAATTGATTTTTCTTTTTTGAAATATTCAAAACCAATTAATAAATATGAAACCACTCCGACAATTTCCCAAAAAACATAGCTTTGGAAAAGATTTTGGCTAAAAAACAATCCTGCCATTGCAAAATTAAACAAATTTAATAATGCATAAAATCTGTAAGTTTTTTTCTCTTTTTTCATATACGAAATAGAAAATAATTGAACCAAGAAACTTACAACAAATAATGTTAAAGCAAATATCAGAGCCGTTTTATCTATATATAATCCGGCAGAAATAATGAAATTATTTATTTTAACAAACGGTATTTGTGTTTCAATATTATTGCTTAAATTTAATAATGCGTATCCGCAAAAAACACTGCTTAGAAAAGATGATAATAGTGTTAGTGCGTAAATTATGTTTTTATTCACATAAACAGAGAAAAAGCGTCCAAGCATTATTATCAAAAATAGCCAAAACGGAATTAAGAGTATTAAATATATGTTATCTAAAATTATGTCTGTCACTTATTGCTCTCCGTATTTTTCAATGTTTTCAGATTGTTTTTTGTTATACATAAGATAAAATATATACAAAGCAACTGCCAGTTCTAATGCTCCAATCCCTGTATAAAAAAGTGAAATAACAAATCCGTCAAATTTTATATTATCCAGATATGTAGCAAATGTAATAAAATTTAGATTTACAGCTGTTAAAATAAATTCTATAGATATTAAAACTTTTATAACATGTTTTGATAAAATTGAACCAACAATTCCTATTACAAAAAGTATTAGAGCTAAGAAAAGATAATGAAACATCGTTATTTCGTTCATTTAACCCTCCTTTTGAATAGACTTAGACCAACTACAACTATGGTTAGAATAACAGAGATTAATTCAAAAGCCCAAACATATTTTGTAAATAAAGCATTAAATGCAGACATTGCGCTTATTGGATTTATTTGACCATGAATAGGCAAATCTAATCCGAAACGGATTATTGAAAAAGCAGCGATTACAAACAAACCTGCCGTAAATATCATTCCAAAAGTTAGTTTTGAATTTGGTTTTGAAGTCTTATCTTTAGGATTAGTAAACATTATGGCTAATCCTAATATAATTGGTACGACTAATCCGTAAATTGCAATTTGCACAACTGCATTGTATTCAGAACCTAATATATAAAAGAATACACCTGCAAGAAAAAATGTCATTATTGCAGATAAAAGCGAATAAAATATGTTTCTGAAACATATGGTTAAAACTGCAAATATAATCATTAAGGTTGAAGCTGAATAAAAAATTATAGAATTATCAATCCCGTTCATTATTCTCCTCCAATCTGTATAACAATTTTAAATCACTTTTATCTGCAGTTGCAAGTTCATATTCTTTGCTCATTTTAATAAAACTTTTTGGACAATAGTATGAACAATTACCGCAAAAAATACATTTATTTAAATCGATTTGAACTTCGTTTTTTCGTAGTGAAATTGCACCGGCCGGACAAACTCTTACACAAGTGCCACATCCATGACAAGCTGTAGCAATTGGTTTCCCTCTGAAATTTTCTCCTATAACAGGTCTTTTTTCGGGATATTCCAATGTAACAGGCTTTTTGAATAAATGTTTGAAAACAGTTAGCATACTTATCAGAGATTTAAGCATATACACCTCCTGACAAGAATTTAAAAATAATCATTAAAAAGAAATTCAGAATTGATAACGGTAGTAATACACACCACGAGAATTTTAACATATCATAAGGTGCAAACCTTGGGAATGTTGCACGAACCCAAATTGCTAAAAATATTATCAAAAAAGTTTTGATAAATAGCCAAAAAGCTTGCTCAAAATATAAAATCCAACCGGAAGTTAAATATTCGCCAAATGGTGATAAGTATCCGCCTAAAAATAGTACTGATATGAATAGTGAATTCGCAAACAGCATTGAGTATTCACTCAAATAAAACAATGCAAATCTCATTCCTGAATACTCGGTGTTATATCCGCAAATTAATTCACTTTCTGCCTCCGGCAAATCGAATGGGCATCGATTAAGTTCGGCTAATGTGCATATAAACATTATTACAAAACCTATAAAACAAGGTATTATGTGCCAACCAAATACTCCATTTTGACCGCTTTGAGCAAGTGTAATTCGAGTTAAATTCATTGATGAAGCCAATACAACTATAGATAAAACCGTAAATGCAATAGGAAGTTCATAGGCTAGAATTTGTGCGACATTTCTCATTGCACCTATTAATGAATATTTATTATTTCCTGCCCAACCTGCAAGTAAAATGCTTAGAACAGGTAATGTTGCCAAGACCATATAAATTAAGACATTTGTCTGAAAATTCATAAATGTAAATTCTGAACTAAAAGGGATTAAACCTAATACTACGAGTGTAGGGACAAACATTAATATAGGTGCTAAATTAAACAAAAATTTATTAGCTCCTGTCGGAGTAATATTCTCTTTGCATAAAAGTTTAATTGCATCTGCAATTGTTTGCAAAACTCCCCACAAACCAACTCTATTAGGACCTTTTCTCTGAGTAAACCAGCCTAACAATTTTCTTTCAAAAAGAACAAGAGCAAGTATCACCAGTAATAACACCGCAAAAATTATGCATGCCGGAATAACGTAAAAAGTAACATCTCCCACGATTTGAGGAATGTGATGTTTAGATAAGAATTCGATGTATAAAAAATACAAATAATTCACTACTTATCGACCTCCGGTAAAATTATATCAAGTGAGCCTGCTATTGCAATTGCATCGTTGAGGAATTCTCCAACCAATAGTTTTCTCAAAAGGTTAACAGAGTAATAAGAACCGGTTCTCCATTTCAAACGATATGGAGTTTTCTCTCCGTCAGATTTGATATAACAACTTGCCAATCCACGAGGAGCTTCTATTTCTGAATAGTATTCACCATCTGGAAGTTTAAGATTAATTGGATTTACTAATTCTTGTTCTAAATCTCCGCCTTTTTTAAGATAGTTAACAGCTTGTCGTACTATTTTTGCGCTTTCACTTAATTCAAGAATTCTTGATTTGTATCTTGCAAAAGAATCACCCTCTGCAAGTGTAATTGGTTCAAAATCAAATCCGCTATACAAATTATCTCTTAAACGGAAATCCAAACTCATTCCGCACGCTCTTAGATTTACCCCTGTAATTCCAAAATCTAAAGCTGTTTTTATATCAAGAACTCCCTTGTTTTCTGTCCTTTTTCTAAATATCGGATTTTCAGTAATTATACGTTCGTAATCCTTAATTTTTTCAGGCAAAATATCCAAAAAGTTTTCAACATCATCTAAATCAAAAACATCTCTTCTTACTCCACCAAAGACAAAATAATTATTCATCATTCTTTGTCCGGTGATTTTTTCAAAATATTTTAAGATTAATTCTCTTTCACGAAATGCGTAAAAAAATGGAGAAACCGCTCCTAAATCCATAAGGAAAGCACCTATCCATAATAAGTGAGATGCAATACGGTTAAGCTCAAGCATCATAACCCTAATTGCCCGAACTCTATCTGAAAGCTTTACATTAAGAGCTTTTTCAACAGTTCTACAAAAAAGTTCTGAGTAGAAAAAACTTGCAAGATAATCAATCCTGTCAACAGTAGGCAGATATTGAATATAAGAAAGTTTTTCCGCCATTTTTTCCATACCACGGTGAAGATATCCTACATCAGGTTCGCAGGATAAAATTTTTTCTCCGTCAAGTTCAAGTATTAATCTCAATACACCATGAGTAGATGGATGTTGAGGACCTAAATTCAGCTTGAATTTATTCATTCCAATTTAGCCCCGATTCGTTGTAATCTTTTTTTAGCGGATGACCTTTCCAGCTTTCCGGCATGTACAAGCGTTTAAGTTCCGGATTACCTATGAATTTTACTCCAAAAAGGTCGTAGATTTCTTTTTCGTCTGCCATTGCAGATGAAAAAATGTCAACTACGCTTTCAGCTTCATCTTTTACGGTTGTTGAAATAAGAGCTTCTTCTTCGTCATAAGCAGAATACAATCTGTAAGTAAGCTCTATTCCATTTTCTTTATTATCAACAGCAAGGATTTCTTTTAAAAGTTCAAATCCGTAATTTCGTTTTATAAAATCTAATATTTTGTGCAAATTGGATTTTACTATAATTTTGTCGGAAGTGATTTCACAATCTTCAAACATGCTTTTAAGTTCTGCTATATCCATTATATTTTCTCACTTTCTTTATTGTACACCTATTTTTGTTATTGATAAATCATTTTCAATAAGTAATCCGCAATGCTCTTTTAGATTAGATTTGTGTTTTTGTAAAAACTCTTTTCTTGTAGTAATTGATTCTGTTTTAATCTTATTTTGCAATTTTCTTATAGCGTCCAGCAATGCTTCCGGTTTTGGAGGACACATTGGCAGATAAATATCAACCGGTATAATTTTATCAATTCCTTTTATGACAGAATAAGATGTATCAGCAAACATGCCACCACCACATGTGCAAGCTCCCATCGCTATTACGTATTTAGGTTCTGCCATTTGTTCATAAAGCCTTAGTAAAACAGGTGCCATTTTGTGTGTAATTGTTCCTGCGCAAATCAATAAATCGGCTTGTCTTGGCGAGCCTCTAAAAACTTCTGAGCCAAATCTTGCGATGTCGTTATTTGAAGCAACTGTTTGCATCATTTCTATTCCGCAACAAGAAGTTGCAAAAGTGAGTGGCCAAAGAGAATTCGCCCTGCTCCAATTAAGAATATAATCAATTGAGGTTACAATTACATTCATTATAGCCACCTCAACATCTTTTTATTTATTGCAAAATATAATCCAAGTAGTAATATTGATACAAACAAAAAGGCTTCTATTGCGGCAAATAATCCCAATGAGTTTAATGACAATGCAAACGGATATAAAAATATTGTTTCTATATCAAAGATTAAAAACAGAATTGCATAATTAAAATAGCGTATATTAAACTTTATTTTTGCATCACAAATCGGAATAACTCCACATTCGTATGTAGAATTTTTTATAGGAGTATTTTTTTTGTACTGGCACAAAAATCCTGCAACAATCATTATTATTGCAAATAGTGTTGATAGTATAACAAAAATTGCTAAACAGACCAGTTCTTTCAATGTGAAGCTCCTTTTCAATTATTTTCTATTAAACATTTTTTTGTTACAATAGATTATATATATATATTAAGATGAATTTATGCGACACTCTTCTATAATAATTTTATTAGTATTTTTAACTCTCATAACCTCTTGGTTACCAACAAGTGCTGCAATTTCGGGCAGAATAGATTATTCTATCCCGATTGATTATAGCAAACTTTCACAATCAGAATTGGAAGACAGAGTAAAAGTTTATTATTTTAACGCTTTAAAATTAAAAGACGGTGAAATTAATAATGATATGACAAACGCTCTGATGATTTATTCAGTTTTGCAAAAAATGGAACCGGAAAGCTTTATATATTGCATAAAACTTGGTACTTTATACGACAAAATTAATATGGATAAATATTCAAAGAGTAATTTTTCAAGAGCAATCGGAATTGATAATTCTAGACCTGAATCGTATTTCGGCTTAGGAGAATTTTACTATAAACGTGAAATGTATAGAAAAGCTTTAAAATACTACAATGAAGCTTATCAAAAAGGGTATCAAACAAATTTTGATATGTTGTGCAGAATGGGCGATATTTATGAAAAATTTGGAGATACTCATTCTTCATTAAAATACTTAAAAGAAGCTTTTGCTCAGTCTTCAACTGCTGAATTAGAAAATTTGATTAAAAGGGTTGAAACACAACATTCAATTAATAAAGAATATTATTCGGATACTAGAATAAAAATTCCTAATTAATCATTTGAGTTTTGTTATTCATTTTGTTTTGTTTTGGAGTGTTGATAATATCTTGAACCGTTTGACTTTCTTTTTTAGCGTTTTCGTATCTTTTGCGTGTAAAGAAATTTGTCATGCCGGCAACAAAAAATCCCATTACACCAATTGCAAATAAATAAGGCAATCCCGAAATAGCAATTTTCTGTTTAGCGAGAGAAGTGTACTCTTTATCAAAGTCTGTGTTACGTTCTTTTGCAAGTTTTTTTGCTAAATCTTCTAACTCATCAAACTTTGGCACAGATAAATCTTTTCCTATCAAATCCTTGCATTTGCCGGCTTTTTGCAATAATTTTTTAAACCCTTTTTCAACCAAATCACTACCAGTAATTACGTATAATCCTACAATTGGAAATCTTGTTGCTGTTTCTTTAAGGTTTTCTTTTCCTCTGTCAGAAGAAGCTCCAAAATAACCCAATCCGCCGATTAAAACACTCGTAGTCAATTGTCCTTTGCTTAAAACAAGCTTTCCTTTGTGATTATTAAAATCCATAGAAAAATATTCATTGAAGAAGTTTTTAGCTTTTGGTTTGTTTTTAAACAATTTACTTCCAGGAGCTACAATAAACTCGGAAATATTTTGTAAAATTTTTGAGTTTTTCCCTTTTGTTGCCAACAATGCCGCTAATCCTAAACAACCTGCATAAGCAGTAGCCGCAATTCCAATATGTTTTTTAGCACTTTTTTCAACTTTTTGTTGATGGGATTTGTCTTCTTCCTGTTTTTCCAATGATGCTATATTTTTAAAATCACTCTTCTTAAAAACTTTTAATGTCATCAAATTTTTGATATAGTTCAATGAAAATTCAGTCAGAGGAATTGCCATTGCTGCTAATGCAATAGCTGCTTTTACCGGCATGATTTGTTTGTTGTTTTTATTTCCGTTTTTTAATAGTTCTGCTCCTGTTGTAGCAACTTCTTTTTTCATATTTGATGGAAGTTTGCTTGAAAAAATCTTTCTGGCAACTCTTTCTCCTAAAATTGCCGGCACAAAATACATCAATGTTTCTTCAGAAAGTTCAAGAAACGCATTTTCTGCTAAATCTTCTTTACTTCTTGAAAAAACCGCTTTTGGAATAAGGCAAGTTGAAACATCCTGCACAAAGCGAGTTTTTGAAAGTCCGGCAGCCTCTTCTTTTGCTCGCACAAATTTTGCGGCAGGTTGAATGCTTCTTGGTAGCGTATTTATAATTTTGTTGTTATTTGATGACATGTTCATATCCTTAAAACTTGTGAAACTTCAAAATTTACTTATTTGAGATTTTTGTTAACAATTATTAACATCACAAGCTAAAATCGGCGTACAAAAACCTCCGGTCTTTAGCCGCCTAAAAATTAAATAAACAATAAAAATTCAGGCAGCAAAACTAGCTGCGCCACCATTGATTATTTAATTTTAATAATTTGTTGTTCATTCTAACCCTTTTTTATAAATATATCGATTCAAGGTCAAGATTAGTATATCTCGATTGAATTCTTTTGTCAATTAAGCTATGATGAAGCTATGTTACCGAAAGAATACAGATTAAAAAAGAAAAGTGCTTTTAATGCAACCTATAGAACCGGAAAAGTGTTTCACAAAGGTGGAATAACAGTGTTTTGCGGAAAAGTTAAGAAAGAAGATTTTCCAACAAGAGTAGGTTTTGTGATAAGTAAAAAAATCCATAAACGTGCGGTTAAAAGAAACCGAATGAGAAGATTAATGAGAGAAAGTTTAAGATTGTATATAAAAGAAAATAACTTTTCTCCAAAATACATGTCACTCGTATTTGCCGGTTCTACAAGATTGTTAGGACAAAATTTTAAGGACGTTAATAAGTCAATGCTAAAACTTATGGAGATGATTAATGATTGACGGCATAATAACTCCGGCAATTAGAGATATTGATTATCTTGCACCGTGTGCACCATATCCGGCAATTCCGTCAGGAGTTACAATTCATGAAAAATCCATTTACAGATATTCTGTTCCTACTGATGAGCAACCAACATTGACAATTGTTGATTATATTCCTGATTATAACGGTAATTTTATTAAACCCGGGTATTATGAATTAGCACTATCTGATGATAGAGAATTTTTATATTTGATAGAATCAAAAGATTTAATAGCAGTAATTCCCGTATTTAAACTTGCCGAAAATGAAGCAGAAGTAGCAAAAAGTAGAAAGAAAGAGAAAAAACATAAACCGACAAGACAAGAAAAATTCCAAAAAATTATTGATACAAAGTATGCAAGAACTAATGCAACTGTGCCAAACAAAGAATATACGCATTTAGAAGCCTCTATTGACTATATAAAAGAGGGTAGATACTATTTAGTTCGTTATGAAAAAGGATTTATAAGAGCTTGGGGAGCAATCAAGATAAAAGAATAAATCTCCTCAATATATATGAGGAAACCTTTTGTTTATTGGGATATAATACAATCGGGATTGTAATGCCCGTGGAGGAAGGATAAATATGCCAATCGAAGGGTTTGATTATAAAGGTTTTGCAGCTTCAATGAGTGAACAAGCGAAAGAGCTTGTTCCAAAAGATTTGAAAGATTTTGAAAAAGAATATATTGTAAAAACCTTAGGTAATTTTACAATGTTAGCAGGAGAAGCTCTTTATAATGATACTTCTCTGGAATTGAATGCTGAACAAGCTGTATTTATAACACAAGTAATTGCAGAATGGTCCTTCCATAAATCAGTAGACTTGGTTCATTCAGGAATTCTTCCTCAATATTGGGATAGTATTATGCAAAAAATTGCATTTACTATTTTTGAAGTTGCAAAGCAAGCAATGATTAGAAAAATTCCTCAAGAACAATTGCTTCAAGCTGTAGAACACCATGTTAATAAGGTTTATAAGCAAAGCATTGAAGAACTTGAACAAAAAGGGATTATAAACGAGGACGTTAAAAATAGAGCAGAGAGTCAGTCAAACATTGATGCAATGGCTAAACAAGCACAAGCGGAAGCTCAACGTCGTCAACAAGAAATGATTGAAGAATCTACAAAAAATGCTGAAAAAGCTCAACAGGTAAGAGAAGAAAAGAAAGCAAAAGCTAAAGAAGAAAAAGAAAAAGCTGCGGTACTTGCATCAATTCCACAAGGTATAAGCCACAAACAGATGAAACTAATGTCATTGGCTTTATTATTAAAAGTGCTTTCTCAAGATAAAGTTACAACTATATTAAATAAATTTGATTCAAATGATTCTTTAGCGATTTCTCAATATATGAATATGGCTGACTTAGAGTCACATATTGACGGAGATTTGATAACAGAGTGTTTGAGTGATATGCGAAAAACTCTTCCAATTAAGAAGAAACTTACGGAAGAAAATGTGCTTGCAGATTTATTACATGTCTACAAGACAAATCCTCGTGAAAAAATAGAAAAAATCCTTAAAAATGAGCGACCTTTGGTTAAAAGGTTTGTTGCTCAAACTTATGACGGGGAATTTGGCAATCTTCCGCTACGAGTTGCCGGAATAGTTGCAGATTATATAGAGGAAAGTGTATAATATAAAATATGATTATAAAAAAAAGGAACTTGGGTAAAGGTACAGTTAAAAAAGAGGTAAAACCTATTGTTGAGGAAATTCTTAACGATAACTCAAGTGTGCCTGAAAATATTCCAAAAGTTCCAGAAGAACAAATTAAGGAAGAAATAAAACCTGAATCGCCAAAAGAGCCTGATGTAGATCTTTTTGATATTGAAAATATTGATTTTACACAAAGACAAGAACGCAGAAGAGGTTCTCGTCGTCGTGGTTATAGAAGAATTGACGACAGAAATCTTGTTTCAAGAGCGCAAGAAGAATCTGAAAATATTAAAAAGTCCGCTTTTGAAGAGGGTTATCGAGCAGGTTTAGAAAAAGCCACAAGTGATTTGGATATATTTAGAACAAATCTTGCTCAATTTATGAGTGCAAGAAAAGAAGTATTTGAATATATTGCACCGGATATTCTTGAAATCAGCGTTGATATTGCAAAAAAAATTATTAAAAAAGAGGTAGAAGAAGATCCACAGGTTTTGATAAATACCATAATAGATGTATTAAAAACGGTTTCAAAAAGTGAGCCTAAAGTAATAATAAAAGTAAAACCACAGGCTGTACAATTCATAAAAGATACAATTCCGAATATTACATACCAGTATGGAATTGATTCAAAAATAAATATTGTTGCAGACCCGTCAATAGAAGATGGAGGATGTATTTTTCAAACAAACAATGGTATTGTAGATGCTTCAATTGATACACAGTTGGAGATAATAAAGAAAGCGTTAGAAGGAATGTAGTTCGTGAGTCGTGAACCGTGAATCGCAGTTTACAAACAATAAACAAAGATAAAACACTTAATACAAAAAATAACAAACGAAAAAGGCGAATCACGAGTCACGAATCTCGATTCACGAGAAAATGGCACTCATCCAGTCGGTAGTCAGTTCAGAAGGGTGACCGGTAAAAGAAAAATTAAATTAGTAGTATGGTGGGATGTCACCCGCCCAAATGGTGAAATAAATGGCACTCATCCGGTCGGTAGTCAGTTCAGAAGGGTGACCGGTAAAAGAAAAATTAAATTAGTAGTAT
>CAZPBG010000017.1:0-448 GCA_964584885.1 uncultured Vampirovibrio sp. | reverse complement strand
GGTGGGATGTCACCCGCCCAAATGGTGAAAAAAATGGCAGCAGAAGGACAAGGAAATAACCATATATCAGAAATATTATTGGCACTTTTCGTAATGACATTGGTGTTAATCCTCATTATGGAAATGCCAAATTGGGTTATAAACTTTTCAATTTCATTGAATATAACCCTTGGTATTGTGCTGTTGATGATTTCTCTATATGTCCAAAAACCGTTAGAATTAGCGGCTTTCCCGTCTATTATTCTTATTGGTACAATGTTTAGATTGGTTTTGTCAATAGCTTCTACTCGTCTTATTTTGGCAAAAGGTGATGCAGGTGAAGTTGTTGACGCTTTCGGAACATTCGTTACCGGCGGTAATATGGTTGTTGGTGGTGTAATTTTCCTTATTATCACTGTTGTTCAGTTTATGGTAATTACAAAAGGTGCTGAACGTATTGCCGAAGTTG
>CAZPBG010000016.1:0-37313 GCA_964584885.1 uncultured Vampirovibrio sp. | reverse complement strand
AATCTATGAATTACAAGATTAGAGAAAGTCTTCAAGACAAAAAAATCCCTTATGTTTGCGTAATCGGTGATAAAGAAATCGAAGCAAACGCAGTAGCTGTTCGTAAACGTGGTGTAGGTCAAGTTGGAACAGTTGGTGTTGATGAATTTGTTGAAAATATCTTGAAAGAAATTAAAGATAGAGCATAAGGACAAATTTTTATAAAAAAAAGTGGGTAAATCTTACAAGAATACCCACTTTTTTTATTATAGAAAATATTTTTTATTCTTCTTCCAAGCTTAATACTGCCATGAAAGCTTCTTGTGGAACTTCTACACGTCCAATAGCTTTCATACGTTTTTTACCTTTTTTCTGTTTTTCCAAAAGCTTACGTTTACGAGAAATATCACCACCGTAACACTTATCCAATACACTTTTTCTAAGAGCCTTGATATTTGTTCTGGCAATTACTCTTCCACCAATTGCAGCCTGAATAGGAACTTCAAACATTTGCCTTGGAATAATCGTTTTCAATTTTTCAGTTAATTTTTGTCCGATATAGTAAGCATTATCTTCATGACAAATTACTGAAAGTGCATCAACTACTTCTCCTGCAAGCATTACATCAAGTTTAATAAGTTTAGAACGCTTGTAGTCAACAAATTCATAATCCAAGCTTGCGTAACCTTTTGTTCTTGATTTTAGTTGGTCATAAAAATCTGTAATAACTTCACTCAATGGTATATGATAGATTAAATCAACACGAACCTTATCAAGATAATTCATATTGATAAAAATACCACGCTTAGTTTGGCACAAATCCATTAATGTTCCTACAAAATCATTCGGAGTAATAATAGAAACTTTTACATAAGGTTCTTCAATATAATCTCTATACTGTGCAGCAGGAAGATTTGCAGGGTTATCAATTTCAACGATTTCTCCGTTTGTTTTATGAACCTTATAAATAACAGATGGTGCTGTAGTTACAATAGATAAATTGTATTCACGTTCCAAACGCTCTTGAGCGATTTCCATGTGAAGCATACCCAAAAATCCACAACGGAAACCAAATCCCAACGCTGAAGAAGTTTCAGGCTCAAACGTAATTGAACTGTCTGAGAGTTTAAGCTTTTCCAACGCTTCTTTAAGTTCATGATAATCCTCGTTATCAACAGGATACATGCCGGAAAACACCATAGGCAATGCTTCTTTATAACCAGGGAGCGGTTCCGTAGAAGGGTTTTCAATATTTGTGACAGTATCACCCACAAAACGAGTAATTTCTTTTATTGAACCGGCAAAATAACCAACATCACCGCAAACAAGTTCTTCAACTTGAACTCTGTTTGGAGTTAAATAACCGAGTTCAACGATTTCATACTCCTTACCTGAAGCCATAAATCGAACTTTATCGCCTAATTTCATTTTACCGTCCATAATTTTAAAGAAACATAGAGTTCCTAAATATGGGTCATAAGCGCTGTCAAAAACAAGCGCTCTAAGCGGTTTTTCAGTCGTATCAACAGGTGGCGGTACAAAATCAACAATGGCTTCCAAAACATCAGGAATACCCAAACCTGTTTTTGCAGATACAGGAATTGCCATTGAAGTATCAATACCAAGAATTTCTTCAATTTCAGCTTTAACTCTTTCTACATCTGCAGATGGAAGGTCAATTTTGTTAATAACAGGAATAATTTCCAAATTCTGTTCAATAGCCATATAAACATTGGCAAGAGTTTGAGCTTCAACACCTTGTGTAGCGTCAACAATCAACAAAGCTCCTTCACAAGCAGCTAATGAACGAGAAACCTCGTAAGAAAAATCAACGTGCCCAGGAGTATCAATCAAGTTGAAAATGTATTTTTCACCATTTTTTGCAGTGTAGTTCATCCTAGCTGCGTTCAATTTGATTGTAATTCCACGTTCACGCTCAATATCCATTGTGTCCAACAATTGAGCTTGCATATCACGTTCAGCAATCGTCCCTGTTGCTTCTAATAATCTATCAGCAAGAGTTGATTTACCGTGGTCAATGTGCGCTATAATACAAAAATTTCTTACATTATTTCTATGCTTCATTATTTATTTCCGTTTCTGTTTTTATTTCTGCTTCCGGTCTTAATTCCGGCTGTGTTTCTTCATTATCAAAAATATGTTTAACTTTATATTTCAAAGTTTGTTTTTCGGCTTCCAATGCTTCATGCTCGGCAATAGCTTCTTCAATATTTGTAGCCGTAGAACCTTCAACAGGTTCAGGTAAAGAATTTACGTAATCAACTGCATTATCATATTCAGTTTTTGAAGCTAACCACTTAAATGATTTTACCAAAGTCAAAGGTTTTGCAACATCCCCTCTAACTACGATTTGGAATTTTGTTGCAGCATTATCTATATAAGAGTTTGAAAAACTTGGTAAAACATTCAATTCTTCTTCCGGAACCATTTCACAGAAAATAGAAAAAGCCTTTGCAGTAACAATATTCAAACTTGCTGCGCTATTAATAAGATTTGCCGGATTAATCGCACCAATTGGTCCAAGCAAATTGGAAACAAGTGAAGCCATTCTTGCACGAACTTTCATATCACAAGCATTTCTTAACAAATCAAAATCACCAAAAATATGCAAACTCAAAATATTTCCTGATGAAGTTATCGGATTTATGTGACAAATACCGTCATCAAAAGTCAAACTTCCTGCAAGTTCTGAGAAGTGAGTTGTATCAATCGTAAACAAGCCTTCAATAATTCCTCCTAGAGCTGTTTGGAAGAATGCTGATTCACGAATATTTTCTGCAATGATTAAGTTTTCCAATTTACCAAAAGGTCCAAATTGACCGTCTTTTACAACAAAATCAACATCGCCTTTAAGGCTTCTCATTTGTTCTTCATAAGTTGCACCTTTTAATGAAATATTTGCTTTAAAATCAGCAGTTCCGCTTAAAGTATCTTTCATCGCAGCTGCATCTTTCAAAGCCTGTTCTACATCAAAACCTCTACCTCTAACATTTATATTTAATAGCGTATTGATTAGATTTACTGAAATGTTTCCGTTTACATTACCTTTGAACACATTTGCTCTCAAATTGTGTAAATAGAAAATATTTTTTGCCATTGAAATTCTTGAAACAGTATTTCTAACATCAATGTTGCCAGAAATAATCCTTGCCATATTGATTGAACCGTTCCTGATTTCAACAGGAATATCCGCCTGCACAGAATTTCCGCTAGTAGTAGTTGCGCTGCTTGCCGGAACATATTTCATCGCTTTGTCAGCAACAACCATTAATTTATCAACATTCAAATATCTTGAATTAACGTTCAAATCCGAAATCTTTAAAACAGAAGCCGGAATTAAGCTCATAGTACCGTCAACCTGAATATCAGAACCGTTCAAGATTAAATCTTCAGCTTTAAAATCCATATCATGACCACGGAATTTAAGACTAGAGTTTCTCAAATCCAATAATAATTCAGGGATTGAAAGATTTTGAAGATTAAATCCGCCACGCATTCTCGGAGAAACTGTTTCTCCAAAAACAAATGCCTTTCCGTCAAGCTTAAATTTTGATTGAGGGAATACATATATATTACCAGTCAAAGGTTTTAGATTAATTTTTATCAGATTAATTCGATTGCCTTCTATTGTACCGTCAACATCAAGAATATCGTTTAAAGAAACAACTTCATTTCCTTTATCATCAACGGTTACAATTCTTTCAAACAAACCTGTTTTTTTAATTTTTATTCTATTACCTTTTAAATCAACAACTGATTGCAAAGATAAATTTCTGTCCTTTAATTCAGTAAAATCAACAGGTGTAATAAAGTTTTCTTTGTCAGTCAAAGCTTGTACAAATAAAGTTTGTTTTCTTTTGTTTCCATCCAAAGTTACTTTTACAGGGATTTCACCGGCTGAATGAATAAAAGGTTTAAACTCTTTACCAATTACATTAACCAAATCATTTGTAGCAATTGAACCGTGAGCATTGAATACTAAAGATTTTAATTTTGTATAATCAATTACTTCGCCTGAATATGTAACAACTGATTTGTTATTAAAATTAATTTTATTTTCTTTTATAGTGATATTATTATCAGCAATTTCTGTTTCAAACAAAGGCGCTGATACAAAAGATTTAGTTTTAGGTAAATCAAATCTAAAACCAACGTTAGAAATTTTTCCGCCAAAGTTTTTTGAATCTGCAAAAAACTCACTGCTAAGTTTTTTGTTTAAAATAACAAAGTTACCCACTTTATCTGAAATATTCAAATTGTCTAAGCCGGCTTTTAGCGAAGCTACCGCTTTTTTTAATTCTCCTTGCACTGATAAATCAAAAGTTGCATCGCCTGATTTAAAATTGTATGCGTTTTTAATTTCTTTTGGTGCAAAAGCTTTAAATAATACAGACAAATTAATATTTTCTGCTTTAATATTTATATCTGCAACAGATTTTTTATCAATTCTTCCGTCTATCAAGATTTGAGATTTATCTACAAAAAGACTTGAATTTTTAATATCTAAAGTGTTGTCATCAAGTAACAAATTTACGTTCGCTTTTGAGATAACACTTCCCAATCCTTTTACATTTATACCACCATTATTTATTTTTATAAAACCGTTTGATTTAAGTTTTTTAAAATTTGTTTTGATATGACAATCAGAACTTATTCCACCAACCGCTGAAAATGCATCTAATTGGTGAGGAATAGAAAGTGAGTCTAAAAATGCACGAGTTAGTATCAACATATCATTGAAAACAAGATTGTTAATCTTAATATCCATATCCATTTTTGGAGTGTCATAATTTAATTTCCCTAAAAGTACAATATTTTGACCGTTTTTCGGAGAAATATTTGTATCTAAATCAATTGTTTTACCATAAAATTTTGATTTAAAATAACTTTTTGGCAATACAATTTTACCAACATTCATCGTTAAATCTTCAACATTACAATGTCCCCAAACTCCGTGTTTGCGGATATACAATTGTGTATCAACATTTATTTTTAAATCATAGTTGCGATACATTGTAACAGGATTTACAAATGGAATATCAATTCTTTCTGCCGGATCATCTTCTTCATCCAAAGCCGGTGCTGCCGGTGGCAAGAATGAATTAATATCAACAGTTGCAGTAATATTTAAGTTTTCATCATTAAATAATTCTGCATAAGTCTTAACTTTTGCTGTTTTACCGTTAAAATATCCAGCTGTTAATTTTTCACCAGTCAACGTCAAATTGTGAGAAGATTTTAGGTCATTAACAAAAATTGTATAATTATTTAAAACAACATTTGGAATTTTTATCCTTATCCATGCCGGATTAAACCACGATTTTTGAACCTCTTCGTCTTTGTCTTGTTCAAGTTTTTGTTCTTTTCCTGCATTAAGCAAATCTTCAACAAGTTGAACTACTTTAAATTGTTTATCGTTTTCAATTTCAAGATTTACAATAGGTCGCTCAAGTTCTAAACAAGATACTTTTGCAGTTAACAAAAACAAACTTGGAAGCGCAACACGAGTTTTAATAGAGTTTGCTGTGAATAACTTTGAATTATCAGGCAATTTAATCTCAATATTTTCAGCTTTTACACCCACACCTAAAAGCGGAGTGGTTATAATTTTTGCATTCTCAAAATCTATTGATAAATTTGCTTGTTGCTTTGCCAAATCTTGAACAATTGGTTTATATTCATCAAGTTTCACTACATTTGGTAATACAAAAAGAAAACTTAAATATGCTAATCCTACAACACCAAGAGTAGAAAAACCAAATATTTTCCAAAAATTTTTCATAGTTAATCCTCACAATTCCCAATAGATAAATTTTACCATAAAAATACTGTATGGTATGCGTATTTCCGTTATAAACATAGCATTAACAACAAAACAAATGACCTTATAATTTTTTCATTTGCAGTATAACGGAGTTGCGTGAAGAATGACTCACGAGTCACGTTAAAAACTCAACTGCTTAAATCATTAAAACTGCGAATATGAGCCAATTACTCTGACAGTTTTGCAATTTGGTTCTAAATCTTTAATAAGGTTTTGAACGATTTCATCATGCTTATGTCCAACAAAATCAATAAATACAGCTTGTTCTTCTGCTCTGTTATTCATCATTTTTGAACTAATGTGAGATATATTAATATGATATTTTACAAAAACTTGAACTATATCTAAAAGCGCACCTTGACGGTCATTTAAAAATAGTACAATACTTGTTTTATCATTGTTTGTCGGATAAGTTTCCGCATCACCAATTACAATAAATCTTCTGTTATTGTTTTTGTCGTTTTCAATATGTTCTTTCAAAACGTTTAAATTATACAACTCTGCAGTTTTATGAGTTCCGATAATTGAATAAGTAAGGTTATAGTTGCTCAAAAGTCTTGCTGAATCATCCATATTCTCTGCCATTACAATATTCAATTGTCGTGGCATTTCATCACGCACGAAATTTTTACATTTTGCTAATGCATTTGGATTTGCAATCAAGCCCATAATGCTATAAAACTCTGTAGTCTTAGACAAAATACAATCATTAACAGGAATTACGGTTTCTGCAAGAATTTGTATATTTTGGTTTTTTGTCATGATTAAATTATCAATGGTTTCTCTAATTATACCTTTGTAAGTTGTTTCAACCGGCAAAACCGCAATAGCATTACAATTTTCATCAACATATTCAATACATTCTTTTATTGATGCAAGTGAACGTTGATAAAGATAAAGGTCGTATTTTTTAAACAATCTGTCTTTTGCGATTTCAGAATAAGAACCGCCCATACCAAGACATACTACTTCGTTAAAATCTTCAAACATATAAACTCCATATTTTTAACAATTATAACAAGGAGTATTGCCAAATTCAACCTATACGCATAGCATTAAAGACTTGTTATTTTATACTATAATCAATTATATAAGAAACATTAGGGGCAATGTTGATTATTTTAAGAGATAGATTTAAGAAATAAAAATTACCTTAAACTCTCAATAGCTTTCTTATAATCATTGTTTCCATAAATGTAACTGCCGGCAACAAGTGAATTTGCGCCAAGTGAAGTGCAAATTTTAGCAGTCAAATTATTAATTCCGCCATCAACTTGAATTATAAGATTGTTAGGAGAGTTTTCTCTAATAACAGGAATTTTCATAGCGCAATCGTGCATAAATTCTTGTCCGCCAAATCCGGGTTCAACAGTCATAACAAGTACTAAATCAACACTGTTTAAATACGGAAAAATCTCCTTTGGCTCAGTTTTTGGCTTGATTGAAATCCCAACTTTTTTGCCAAAAGATTTGATAAAATCTATTATTTTTTGAGGGTTTTCTGCCGCTTCATAATGAAAAGTTATTAAATCAGAACCGGCTTTTGCAAAGGCTTCTACATATTTTTCAGGATTTTCAATCATCAAATGCGTATCCAAAAACATATCCGTTTTTTTGCGGATAGATTTTACAACAGGAACTCCGATTGAAATATTCGGAACAAAATGTCCGTCCATAACATCAATATGAACCCACTCTGCACCTGCATCCTGCACAGCCTTAATTTCTAGTTCCAAATTCATAAAATCCGCTGATAATATTGACGGTGAAATAATAACGTTATTCATATGCTCATTTTAACATAAAATATAAAAATTATTGAATTTTGTGCTATAATCAATTTGTCCAACTAATCAAGGAGTGTAGAGAGATGAAAATATTATTTGCGGCAGCTGAAGTTGCTCCATTTTCTAAAGCCGGTGGATTATCAGATGTTGTAGGAAGTTTGCCTAAAGCACTTGAAAAAGATGCAGAGATTGCGATTTTTACACCGCTTCACGGTTGTATTGATATGAAAAAATGGAACATTAAAGAAATAGAAAATTCTGAAATGTGGATTACATTTGGTTCTTCTCCGCAAAAATTCAAGCTATTTATGACAAAGCTTCCAAATACGAATATTAATGTCTTTTTTGTGCAAAATGATTGGTATTTTTCTTGTTTTCAAGAAGTTTATCCAAAATGGTTGGATACAAGATATGAACACGAAAGATATGTCGCTTTTTCTTTAGCAACATTAGAATATGCAAAACAATTGAATTTCAAAGCTGATATAATTCATTCAAATGATTGGCACACTGCAATGATTCCTTTGTATATCAAAGCTAATTACAAATTTGATGAGTTTTGGAAAGATACAAAAAATGTTTTTGAAATCCATAATCTAGCGTATCAAGGAATTTGGTTCGAAGACATTCTGGATTTTGCTAATATGCGCAAAGATATTGTCTACAATGAATGGGGTTGTGAACACTATGGAAGAGTAAATTGGATGAAAGGCGCAATTAATTATGCTGACAAAGTTGTTGTAGTTTCTCCAAAATATGCGGACGAAATCCTTGGTGCTGAATATGGCGAAGGCATGGATTATACCCTAAGAGGTCAAACTCATAAGGTAACAGGTATTCTTAACGGAATTGATTATGAAGTTTTTAACCCGAAAACTGATAAGTCTTTGGTTAAAAAATATGATATAAAGAGTTTGAAAAACAAAGAAGAAAATAAAAAAGCTGTTTTAAAAGAGTTTGGACTCGAATACAATCCTGAAAGACCTTTAATAGCGTTGATTTCTAGACTTGTTGACCAAAAAGGATTGGATTTAATCCGTAGTGCAGAAAACGATTTGAGAAATATGAATGCCGATTTTATCTTCTTAGGTTCGGGTGATAAAAATTATGAAAACTTATTCATATGGTTATCAAATAACACACCAAATATAAGAACATATGTTGGCTATCGTGGTGACCTTGCTAATTTGATTTATGCAGGTTCGGATTTCTTTTTAATGCCGTCAAAATTTGAGCCTTGCGGACTTTCTCAATTGATTGCAATGCGTTATGGTTCATTACCAATCGTAAGAGCTACGGGCGGATTGGATAATACGGTTGTCGGATATCCTCTCAATGATTCGACAGGATTTAAGTTCTGGGCTTACGACGGTTGCGCTATGAAAGATGCTATTTATTGCGCATTAGAAGTTTACAAGGATAAATATACATTCAATGCAATGCGTGAAAGCGCTATGAAATCAGATTTTAGTTGGAAAGAAAGCGCTAAAAAATATCTGGAAATGTATAAATCACTTGTTTAGAATTTAAGATAAAAGTCGGGTCAAAAGCCGATAAAATTACTTGTTGATTTTTATAGTAAATTTATTCATTAGCCGCAAGTCTGCCACAAGTCATATTGATAGACTTGCGAAGTTTTCACTAGTTTTAAAGTAAATGTCGTAGGCGGGACTTGAACCCGCACGGGTTTCCCCACACGCCCCTCAAACGTGCACGTATACCGATTCCGTCACTACGACTCATACTATTGAATTGTCAATCATTTTGTTTGTCTGTGCAATAAAGCATCAAAGACCTGCTCATCATATCATAAATAATTTTTCGTTACAATTGTTAATTTTTATTGACACAAAAAATATTCTGTTAGACAATTATACTCGTTAAAGTCGTGTATTAAGGTATCTATTTACCTCGATTTATAAAAAAGGTGGCATTATGAAAGTATCCGCAATATCACAAACTCCTGCAGAAGATTGCAGACCAAGACGTAATTTATTTATTCGTTTAAGCAACAGTTTTATGTCTTTGCCTAACGGTGAAAATCCAATAACAAAAGCGTCTGTTGCTAATCCAGCTGAACAACCTGAAAAACCGGCAAAGCTTGGCATAGAAAACTTACAAGAATTTACAATTTTTCCTAAAGAAGTTGTTGATGGAAAAACTGTAATTACCGCATAATAATGTCGGATTAATAAATTCGACCTACTGAGAATAGAGAGGAATTATGATTTTAAAAATTTTTAGAATGGAACATAATAAATTTGTACCTGAATACAAAACAGAAGGTGCTGCCGGCATGGATTTGTGCGCAGCGATTTCTGAGCCAATTACATTACAACCGCTTGAAAGGAAATTAATCCCGACCGGTTTAAAAATTGAGCTTGAACACGGTTACGAAGCTCAAATCAGACCTCGCTCAGGGCTTTCTATTAAACACGGAATTAGCCTTATTAATTGTGTTGGAACTGTTGATGAAGATTACAGAGGCGAAGTTTGTGTACCACTAGTAAATGTCTCAAACGAAGCTTACACAATCCAACCTGATGAAAGAATTGCACAAATGGTTATTGCCAAGTATGAACAAGCTAAAATTGAAGTTGTAACTGAGCTTTCAGAGACAGTTCGTGGCGAAGGCGGATTTGGTTCTACCGGAAAAGTGTAAAAACACTTGACCAACCTTAAAAAAAAGTATAAAATGAGTGGATAGCACACTCATTTTGTGTTATGGTCAATTAAATTATTTAGGAGAACACGGTAATGTATCAAGACGAAACGCTTATTTGTGAAGATTGCGGTAAAGAATTTGTTTTTACAGCAGGTGAACAAGAATTTTATGCAACAAAAGGGTTAACAAATAAGCCAAAAAGATGCCCAGAATGTAGAAAGGCAAAAAAACAACAACACAGAGGAAAGAAAAAAATGTACGATGCAGTTTGTGCAAAATGTGGTAAACAAACTCAAGTTCCGTTCAATCCGACACAAGGACGAGATGTACTTTGTAAAGAATGTTTTGATGCTCAAAAAGCTGAATCAGCTCAATAAAGAAATTTATAAAGCAAAGAAATGCGGAGCCTTAAAGGCTCCGCATTTCTTTGCGCATGCTGTCGATTAACACCTAGCGAAAGAAGCAACAACTGCGTTAACCTATATGTCACTTTAAAAACTCCGTAAACACCATTCAACTTTTCAACCATTCAACCTTTCAACTACTTTATCCCCCGATTCACGATTCACGACTCACGAAACATCCCACTCTTGCAAAATATTTAATTCTATTGTAAACTTTTGTTAAGAAGTGTACTAAATCCTATAAGAAGAGATGTTTTTAACAAAACCCCGTAAGAAAAAAAACAAGCCATTAAACCTTTTAGGTGCTGTTAGAATTAGCAACAGCTCGTTTTTTGTGTTTAAAAACAATGACGGAAGAATTTCACTTAAATCCGGACGAGAAGAAAGGGTTCAGCGCGCGGCTCTTCAAAATATGATTAACTTAAATCCTGATGTGACAAAGCTTTTGCATGATTATAAAATAAAGCCGAGCATTGACACCAAAACCTTAAAAGAATTGGCGAACGGACATATGAATGAAACTTGCAACGTTGCAATAGGGATTTTTGCAGAGTTAAAAGAAAGTTTAAAAGCAAGTGTTAATGAAGCTACAATCAAAGAAGCTTCTATGTTACACGATGTAGGAAAAGTTTTAATTCCGTCCAAGATTTTGAATAAACCGGCAAGGCTCAATCAAAAAGAACGTGAAATAATGAATATACATTCGACATTGGGCTACGAGCTTTTGAAGACACAAAATATCAGCAAAGAAACTTTAGATTTGGTTAAATATCATCACCAAAATCTTAAACATTCCGGTTATCCGGCAATTGTAGAAAACAATCTTTCAGATATTGGAGTTCAAATTATTTCAACCGCAGATAAATACAGCGCTCTAAGAGAAGCACGTGTTTACAGACGGAAACTTTCTAAAATAGAATCCCTCCTCATTCTATATAAAGAAGTTTTGGAGGGAAAAATTCATAAAGATATATTCAAAGCACTTGTTGAATATGTTCGCAAGTATGATGTCTAAATATCATCGCCCCAAGCAGATTCCAACATGCCTTTTTCATTGAAATGGAATTGTTTTACCATTCTATCACCGTTTTCTTCAATGTAAAAACGAGGTAAACCATTTTCTGTGTTTAAATGTTTTGTATAATCACCTTTTTTATAGTGAACTGCTACAAATCCATCATTAAAAATAGTAGTTCCCCTTTTTGCACCATCGCCTAAATCTTCAATAATTTCAGTTTCATCACTTTTTACGGTAACTGTTTTATTTCCGTCTTTGATTGAAATGATATCACCTTCAGGAGAATAATTATAAACTAAGTCACCTGCTGTAACTGACTCTAGACTACCGTTTGAATAGAAAGTTTTTTCACCCTCAATTGAATCAGGATATGAAGATAAGCTTGCAGGAACTAAATCCGGATCACTCATAACTTCTCTACCCATATTATTCGGGAATACTTCCGTTTTCTCACGATTTACTGAAATCACTGCGCCGTTATAAAAATTAATACCGGTAGACTGATCTCCTTTGTGTTCATTTAGAGATATCAACTCTTTATTTTTATTAAATTCATAACGTTTATTGTATTTTCTTTCATCACCAAATGTTTCATTCACGTGATAATGACCGTCTACATAATTATAGTCTACAAACTGAGTCATTCCATTTTTTCCGTAAACTGTTTTTGAAGCTACAACAGGTTCACCGTCTTCGTAAACAGAGAATTTTGTTTCCTTACCGGTTACAGAATCGAATTCTTGCAATCTCATTTCTTTATATTTGCCGTCTTCGATTTCGTTAATTTGTTTTTTGATAACATTACCTGTCTTTTTATCAGTTGTTACAATTGATTCAATCATATTGTCATTTTCAGGTGATGCAGTGTAAACAACAACTTTATCACCAACTCTATTTATGATTGAATTCAATTTTCCGTTTGAACCATAAATCTTTTCACCTTCAATTGAGCCAATTGCATCAGGCTTAATAACTGTAGGTAAAATTGGTTCAACATTTAAAATACTTTTGTCAAATGATAATACATTTGGTTTATTATAATTTGCTAACGCTTCTGCGCCTTTAAAACTCACTTCATTATCAGGGACTGTTACAGGTGCATTTTCTGTTTCTTTAATTTTGGATGCTTGTTTAAACTGAACGTTCTGAACACCTTGAGCCATATTAATTTTGTTAATCATTGAGATACCCCATACTTGTACTACACATATACAATTTAATTAAAACCCGAAAAAACAAAAAATTGCGTGTTTGTAACAATATATTAAGAAATAAATTTTGACACAACTTCTTCCGGCTTATAGTTTTGAATAAATTCGATTGCCTCATTAGGGGTATTAGCTACAAAATAAAGTTCTCGAGAAGCTGTATTTGCAAAATGTTCTTCTATAATATTTTCAAAAAATTTGATTAAATTGTCATAAAAACCGTTAGTATTTAGTATTACAATCGGTTTTCTGTTATAACCCAATTGTTTTTGGACAATCATTTCAGAAACTTCTTCCAAAGTACCAAAACCACCTGCAAGAGCAATTACCGCATCAGATTTTTCATCCAGCATTGCCTTTCTTTCACGCATTCCCGGAGTTACATAGAACTCATCACAATCATCAGGGTTTGCAAAATTCGGATTTGCAAAGATTTCAGGCATAATACCGATAATTTTTCCTCCGAAAGTTTTCACTGAATTTGCGCAAGCATACATCAAACCTCTGCGACTTCCGCCATAAACAATATTAAAACCGTTACTACCGATTACTTTTCCGAGTTCTGCAGCCGTATTATAATAAATTTCGGCTAAATTATTTGATGATGATGCATAAACGCAAATATTTTTAATCAAAACTTCCTCCTACAAGGTAATAATTAGAACAACACAAGCCGGTTCCATTTTTTGTACAATCTTGTCTTTGAGCACTCAAAGAATCATTTTTGCAAAAAGGTTCAAATTTATCTTCATAAATATTGAGCCCAAAAACATCTTTACCCCACACATTTGGACCTTTTGAGCCATTCAAATCGTACATCAAAACCCCTCTAATCCCGTTTTCAGGTTCTTTAAAGAATTTTGTTGCAACAGTTGCGTTGGAATATGTTGTTTTAAAATCTCTAAAACGATAAGTATCACTAGGATACGTTCCATTCATATAAGTTATTTTATAAGAATTTGCATCACCTTTTAATTCGTTAGCAAATGTTTCAATAAAAGCTTCCTCAAAACTTTTTTCGCTATCTTCTTTTTGAGTATTAATAGCATAAAAGATATTAGAAAAATCTTCCTGAACATTTCTCCAACGAGAGGTGTTCTTCGCTTGGACACTGTCATCCAAGGATAACGGTGCAACCAAAAATGCAACTATCAAAAAAATTACAAATAGTATTGAAACTTCTACTATGGTGAACGCTTTTTTCATGGAACTCCTTTTGAGTCACTCAATCACTTTATCACTTAACTTAATTAGCCAAATCTAATTGTTTCTTTTCCTTAATCATCATGTCATATATCCATTCAGGAACAAAGTTTTTGCCTAAAATTATTTGTCCGTTCATGATATTTGGAGCATGAAAATCAGAACCGCCTGTAACAATCAAGCCTAATTCTTCTGCCATAGAAGAGAAATATTCAACAATAGCAGGTGAATGTTTTCTATGATATGCTTCAATCCCTCTCAAACCACAATTCATCAGATTTTTTATAAGTTTTTCAGCTATATCAATATCATATGGATGCGCAATTACAGGAATTCCGCCTGCATCATAAATGATTTCAACCGCATCAAACGGTGTAACGGTTTTTCTTTCCACATAAACAGGTGATTGTCTATGAATATATTTGCTATAAGCTTCCATTACGTTGCTTGTACCACCGGCATTTGTAATAGCTTTAGCAATATGAGGACGTCCGATTGAACCACCCTCTGCAACCATATTTTTTACATCTTCAAACTTGATTTTTATCCCTTCTTTTTTAGCCAACAATGCTAAAATTTCTTTAGTTTGTTTTATACGAGCCTGTTGTTGAACTTTTAACAAGTTTTTAAAATCACTTTTTTCAACATCAGGAAAATATCCTAAAATATGGACTTCATAATCCTTATATAGAGTATTAACCTCTATCCCACGTATAAGTTTTAAGTCTACTTCTTTAGTTTTTAAATATTCTTTTGCAACATCATAAGAAAGCACGTTGTCGTGATCTGTCAAAGCAATTGCCTGCAAACCGGCATCCAGTGCTAAGTCTACTATCTTTTCGGGTGAAAAAACACCGTCCGAGTAGTATGTGTGGATGTGATAATCACCCTTCAACCCTACCGCAGCCAATAGGTACCTCACTTTCATTATTATTATCTACTATAAAATTAATTCTTTTTATCTGTGTTGCACCTGTTCTATCAATAAGAACCTCAACACCATTAATTTGAGCCGATGAAGATTGAGCAATTTCATAACGCTCAGGAAGACTTGTTGACAAGCGTTTTAGCGAAGTCGAGAATTCCATTCCGATTACGCTATCCGATGCGCCACAAAATCCCGCATCCGTAATATAAGCCATTCCATTAATAATTTGTTCATCAGCCGTTTGAACATGTGTATGTGTACCGAAAAATCCTTTTACCAAAGCATTTTCTTCGGTGTTATAAGTATTTGCCAAGTATTTTGAAAAACATATTTTTTCAGCAGTTGCTTCTGCGTGAAAATCAACAAAAATACTTTCTACTCCCTCATTTTTAAGTCGTTCTATTTCTTCCGTAACGACTTGCCAAGGTGAATCTATCGGTGGCATAAAAACTCGTCCCAAAGCATTTATTACCCCGATTTTGTGACCGTTAAATTCAAATACTGCACTACCCTTACCCGGAGTTCCTGTAGGATAATTAATCGGTCTAACTAAGTTTTTTGCATCATTAATATATTCATAAACATCTTTTTTATCCCAAATATGATTGCCTGATGTAAAACAATCAATGTATTCGGATAAATCTGCGTAATTCTTTTTTGTTAAGCCAAATCCGTGAGAAGCGTTTTCAATATTAGCAATGACAAAAACATTGTCATCAGAAGTTTTTACAGAAGCAAGGTAAGACTTGACCGCATTGCGTCCAAGTCTTCCTGTTATATCTCCAAAAAATAATATTTTAATTTTACCTTCTGTCATATTTTCCTCTGGATTGCTTCAAGTTTGCATCCTCTAAATGATTGTCTATAGATTTAATGCTCAACTATTTAGCAATTTCTGTGGTTCTGAATTCTCTTACCACTGTTACCTTAATTTGTCCCGGATAATCCAATTCATCTTCAATCTTTTTAGCAATATCTCTTGCAAGTTTTTGTGAAGCTAAATCATCAAACATTTCTGATTGAACAATTACACGAACTTCACGTCCTGCTTGAACCGCAAATGATTGTTTAATACCTTCATAACCGTTAACAATTTCTTCAATTTTTTGTAGACGTTTGATGTAAATTTCTAAGGTATCACGTCTAGCCCCCGGTCTTCCGGCTGAAATAGCATCAGCAAGTTTTACAAGAACCGCTTCAATTGTGTTAGCCGTAACATCATCGTGGTGAGCTTCAATCGCATGAATAACTTCTGTTTTTTCACCATAACGAGAAGCAAGTTCAACACCAAGCTGAATATGTGTTCCCTCTTGAGTTTGGTCAACAGCTTTACCAATATCGTGAAGTAATCCGGCACGTTTTGCTATATTAACATTTGCGCCCAATTCTGCTGCTAACATTCCTGCAATATGACCTACTTCCAATGAGTGTTTAAGTACATTTTGTCCGTAACTTGTTCTGTAATAAAGTCTTCCAAGGTTTTTGATAAGTTCCTTGTTAAGTCCCATTACACCCATATCTACTGCTGCATTTTCACCCTCACGCATAATTTTTTGTTCAACCTCTTCACGAGATTTTTCAACAGTTTCTTCAATTCTTACAGGGTGAATTCTTCCGTCTTGAATAAGTTTTTCCAAAGCAATTTTAGCAATTTCACGGCGCACAGGGTCAAAAGCTGAAAGTACAACAGCTTCCGGAGTATCATCAATAATTAAGTCAACGCCTGTTAGAGTTTCTAAAGTTCTAATGTTACGTCCTTCACGTCCGATAATACGACCTTTCATTTCATCATTTGGCAATGATACAACTGAAACAGTTGATTCTACAACTTGTTCCATCATACATCTTTGCATTGTTGTAGAAAGGATTTCTTTTGATTTTTCAAGCGCAGTTTCTCTGATTTTAGCTTCGTTTTCACGAATTAGTTGAAGTTGTTCTTGCGCTAAATCACTTTTTAATTGTTCCATTAAAGTACGTTTTGCTTCCTCTGTTGACATACCTGAAATTCTTTCAAGCTCAGTCGTACTTTTGCGAATTATTTCGTCCAATAAATCTTCTTTTTCAATCAATTGATCTTTCATTTTATCCAAAGAAACTTCTTTATCAGTAAGTTCTTGAATTTTATCCTCAATTAAATCTTCTCTTTTAGAGAGTTTATTTTCTATTTGTTGAAATTCTCTTCTGCGTTCTCTTTCATCATTATTAAGCTGTTCTCTTTCGTTATGCAAAGCTTCTTTAGCTTTAATCATAGCTTCTTTTTTCAAGATAGCTTCTTTTTCTTCAAAATCTTTCATATTTTGTTCAGTTTGCTGAACAAGGTTTTTGTACTTAACTCTCTGTACCGCAATCACAGCAGCCAAAACTACCGATACGATTATGGCAACGGTTAATAATGCACTATTCATATAGCACCTTTTCCTTTTCTATTTTTTTATATATACACGACACTCGGGCACATATAACCTACCCGACAAACTATTAATTTTATTTAATAAGCTCTGCTATCGCATATATCCTCAAAAATTTTATCTACTACTATGATTTCATCATATCATATAATGTATGTTTTGTACATAATTATAAAGTTTGATTAACATAAATAATTTGTGTAAAACGGTTCACTTAAATACAAATAAAAAGGATGCAAAAATGCATCCTGAAAATCCAACTATCACAAATCAATATATAATTAAAATTTATCTTCTCCCAAAATAATGGAGATAAAGCTTCTTATAGAGGTTTGTTCCAAAGAGCTTCAGCAAATTTGCTTTGAACAGCACCGTTTTCTACAGAAAGAGAAACATTGCTAGGAGTGAAAATGAAAACCATATCACTGATTTTTTGTGCAGTTCCGTTAAGTGCATGAGCAGCTCCACAAACAAAGTCAATTGTTCTTTGAGATTGTTCTTTGTCTAACAAATCTAAATGAAGAATAACTGTTTTCTTGTCAATTAATTTTTTAACAATTTGAGCAGATTCGCTGAATGAACGTGGTTCAATAACAGTAACTTCACCTGATTTATAATTATTTGGGTGGCTAACTACTTTTGATTCTCTTTCAAAAGAACGTTCCGGCATTGACGGCTTTACTCTTGTCCCATACATAGTATCTAATGCTAAAGTTCCGTCTACATCGTTTGAATAATCTTCGTTTCCAAAATCAAAAGCATCTTCTTCACTTCCATCGCTAAAACCTTTAGTGATGATGTTTACAAAATTTTTTAAACCGTCTGATAGTGCCATTTCCCCTCCAATATTTTTATTTAACTAAATAACTTTCTTCCTATTCTAATCATTGTTGCGCCTTCTTGGACTGCAATCATATAATCATTGCTCATCCCCATTGAAAGCTCAGATAACTTGACCTCAAATTTTTGTTCAAGCTCTTTTTTAAACCCCCTTAAATCACCGAACAACTGTCTTAATTCCGCTTCCTGCGCTCCCAACGGCGCCATATTCATTAAACCAACAACTTCAATCCCTTCTAGGCTTAATATTTCTGCGAAGTCTTTTAAAAGTTGTTCTTTTGCGTATCCGAATTTTTGTTCCTCGTTTGCATTATTGACCTGTAATAAAATCTTCTCTCTCTTATTTAATTGACAGGCAGCTTTGGAGATAACTTTTGCTAACTTTAGAGAATCCACAGAGTGAATATAATCAAAATACTCAACCACTTTTTCGGCTTTATTTGTTTGCAAATGACCAATAAAGTGAAAATCTGAATTTTGTCGAACCTTTTGAGGCAAGCTTTCTATCTTTTGAATAGCATCGAGCGCTCTTGATTCACCAAAGTTCCTAATCCCTGCTTCATATCCCTTGAGTATAGCATTTAACCCAAAATACTTTGTGACTCCAATTATTCTTGGTTTTAAAGGTGCAATTTTATTTTCGATTTCGTTGAGATTTTCTCTTACGATACTTACATCAACAATAACATCTCCGCCCCATTGGCTGGTAGGAATAAATTCCTCTTTTGCTTTGTGATTGTTCTCGCTAATGTGAGACATTCCCCTCGACCTCTATTGTATTATATACCAACATTCATGTCCTGTACAAGTGCTTTTTTGTAACAACTTTTTGAATTTTTCCGAACATGCTGAAACCCATGATTTACATGGATTTCAACCATGTTAAAAATATTAAGTTTTGTAAAGTTCATGAGTTTTGTAAAGAACTTGTCATGATTTTACATGTTTTGGGCATGCCAATTTTAAAAATTGGCATGCCCAAAAATTTACTTACTATTGACCCAAATATGCCAAAGTTTCCATTACACTACTTGCAGTACCGAACACACGAGAATTCATCTGAATCATGCGTTGAGCCATAATCATATTTGATAATTCACTTGCAATATCAACGTTTGAACCCTCATATCCACCCGGTTCTATTGCACCGAATGCCATTTCACCGGCAACACCATAGAAAATATCACCGACATCAGGACCCCATTCCCATAAGTTGTTATTTAAAGACACTAAGCCTTCTTCGTTAACCATTGTTGCAAGTTCAATAACAAAGTTTGCATCTTCTCTAAGACTTGTACTTTCACGAATAACATCATCACCGGTAATATTTACACCTTCAGGTGTAATGTATTTCCATTGAACTGTTTCAGCTTCATCCATAAATTGAGTAAGAATTGAACCGTCATTATACGTTGTAATAAGAATACCATTTTCGTCAATTGATGTCGTTGCACTAGAAATTGCGTTCTTATCGTTGTAATTAATAACATCTTGTAATTTTACAATTTGAGCGATTTCTTCGGATACATTGTTATTAGACGAAAGCCCTGTTTCACCAAGAAAATTACTTGTAGTACCCTCTGTTACAAATTCAATTTTACCTGTATAGGAAATTTTTCCGTCTGCAGCCGTAAATTTTGCATCAGTACCGTTAAGAGCTGTGTTGAAGGCTGCGATAATGTCATTAATAGTTGCATCTTTGTCATTAATCACAAGATTTACATCATGCTCACCGCCACCGTTATCAGTAACCTTTGCTTTTATAGTACCGGTAGTAATACTTGCATTATTAAGTTCTGCAAGTGTTTTTGTACCGATATCAGGGTCGCCTTGAATTACTCTATATAAGTTTTTAGGAATTTTAACCGTTTTGTCAGAACTTGCATTTGAATATGCACTTTTTGCTCCAACAACCTTTAAACCTGCTTGTGTTACAAGGTTACCGTCAGAATCAATATTGAATACACCATCACGAGTAAAGAACTGTTTACCACTAGCATCTTGCACAACAAAGAAGCCTGTACCTGAAATCATACAATCTAAATCACGACCTGTTGAAACAAAATTACCGGCAGTAAAATTACGAGTAATACCACCAATTTTAACACCTAAGCCAATTTGTTTAGGGTTTGTACCGCCACCGTCTTTTGTAGCAGCACTACCGTAAGATAAGTTATTTGAATAAAGAGTTTCAAAAACCATATTCGCAGATTTGTATGCTGTTGTGTTAATATTTGCAACGTTGTTTGCAATAACGTTGATTTGAGATTGACCGGCATTTATGCCTGTGCTGGATGTGTGTAATGCTTGTGACATTTATTTTTTCCTCCTGCCCCAGTGTGGGTATAATTTATTTTTATTAATTAATTCTACATAGATTCTTTTACTGAAATAATATTAGCTATTGAATAATATTTATCATCAACTTTAACTTTGCCTGTACCGTCTTCAAAACTAGCTTCAGTAACTTTTCCTGTGATTTTTGTTGTTCCTGATTTATCATCAGGGTCTTTGATTGTAACTTCTTTTCCAATAAGAGAAAGCGTTTGAGTAATTTCAGAACTCGTTCCGATATCGTTATAAATTGCTGAAATATAATTCATACAATCAGACAGACTGTCATTCATACTTGTCATTTGTTCTAATGAAGAATATTGAGCCAATTGAGCAAGCCATTCAGTGTTACTTGTAGGCTCTGTCGGGTCTTGGTTTTGAAGCTGTTGTAACATCAAATTTAAAAACATATTTTTATCATCTGTTTGAGATGTTGGGTTTCTCAAACTGTTTGCAGTTGTCTGGTTTTGCATATTTGTTATTTCAGTATTAATTGATGTCATATCTTCTCCTCGTATATCGTGACTCGTAAGTCGTGATTCGTAGTCTGTAATTTTTTGTTCTTGTCGGCTTGGTAAAACCGACCTAGTTATTTTAATTTTATTTTTCGCAATTCATAACTTATGAATTAGTCGTCACTTTTTCTTCCATTGTCTTTTCAAATAATCCTTTTTCTTTTTCTTCTCTGTCTTGACGTCCTTGTTCTTTGTTGCCGCCTCTTGAACCCTCTTGTTCTGTCCAATCAGCATTATATTCGCTCTTTTGAGCGTCATTTACTTTTACACTAACATTATCAACACCAACTCCGTGCGCTGTTAATGTATCTTTAAGACTATCCAAACCTTGCATTAACAAATTTCTAGCCTCTTGAGTTGCGGTTGTAAATTGTGCTGACAAGCCTTCAGGAGATTTTACTAACTGAATAGTAACTTTTCCCAAAGATTCAGGGTTAAGTACAATATTCACTTTTGAAGTATTTTGCAAAGATTCTAATTGTTTTGAAACTTGCTCAAGGATTTTGCTTGGAGTAACTTCTGTTGGCTTAACAGTGCTTGCATTTTTTGCAGACTGCAAATCAAAAGTTTTCACCTCGTTTAAACCCTCATTATTCAAAGCGATTTTTATTCCGTGTTCTTCTGCTGATTGTTGGTTAAAAAATGAAGAACTGTCATTAGAAGAACTTGAACTCGTTTCTGTTTCAATAGATTCAATATTCAAATCTTGAAGCATGTCTTCATCTAATTCTGTTTTGTTTTGAATTTCATCTTCTTCTTGAGTTTTAACCTCTGTTTCAGCATCCGTTGTTTCTAAAACTTCCATTGTTGTATCAATATTAGATTCAACTTCTGATTCAATTTTTGTACTAAGATTTGAATCAATACTAAGTGTCGTATCAGCACTTGTATCTAAATCCATAGTTGTTTGTTTTGTAGAATCAAATACTTGTGCAAAAAGAAGTAAATTATTTTCTTCTGTAGTATCTTTTTCATCTCCGGTATTTGTATTTTCATCAGCAGTTACTTCTTTTGCAAGTGTTAGATTTAAGGAATTTTCCATATTAACTTCTCCGGTTACTTGTTCCAAGTATTCCTTAAAATCCGCCACACTATCATTTTCTTCAACAGAAGCGTTGTTTTTCATATCACCGATTGTGCCACAAGTTTTATCTTCCAAAACCGCAGAAAAATCTGTATTTGGAGTTTCACTATTTTTTGTATTTGTTGATAGCATTTGTTCAATGTTATTTGTAATATTTGTTGCAACTGCGCTTGTCATCTATTAAACCTTGCTGATGTAATATCATCTAATTCTTTTGTTTCTGCTAATAGAAATTCTTTGTAATATTCTTGTTCTTGTTTTTCTTTAAGCTTTTTAAGAACTTCTACCTTTTTGTGAGCTTCTCTTACTTCAACTTGTTTTCTTTCTAAAATTGCTTTTGTATTAGCAATTACTCTTTCCTGATTTTTCTCGTCTACAATAAGTTTCAGCCCAAAATCTCTGTGATTTTCAATCTGTTGAATATTCAACGAATCCAATGTGTAGAGATTTTCCATTTGTGCGGTATTTTGATGTTGAGATTGGATAATATTGTTAAGCTTTTCTTCTTGCTGCTTTAATGCAGAAAGGATTTTTGCCGCTTCAATTCGGCGCTGTTCAAGTTCATTTTCACGCATATCAAGCACGACTTGCAATCGGAACTTGAATTTTTTCAATTTACCTTACCTCTTCTCCCCTGAGTATATAGGTATACCCAGTACCTCTAATACTATACAGCATGAAGCCATGCCACCCATCATATATATGGTTGATTTGTTGTGTTTTCATAAAATTCGAAAGTTGTGTAACTAAGTGACTAAGTGGTTAACGCAGATGTCGCTTCGCCCCTTGCGGGAGAAGCTGAGCGGAGCTCTGATGAGGGGGCTCTTGGAAAGAGATTAAGTGACTGAGTGACTAAGCGATTACGGGCTTTCCTCCCCCTTTGGGGAGGAAAGCCCGTTTATTTCTTAGCAATAAGGTTGGGTTCCAACCTTATTGTCACCCTGAATTTATTTCAGGGTCTTCCTAGAATGTAGTAGTTATGCCTATGTAATATGACAGTCCATTTGATTATTTAGAACAGAAAGTTTGAATATTTTAAATTCGGTGCAAAAAATTGCACCCTACCCGCTAACCTCCCCCTTTGGGGAGGAACTCCAGTAATCACTTGGTTACTTCGAAGGCTGTACCCCACCTAGCCTGTCTTGGATTATTCGGGGTGTCGACGGAGTAACGTCCGATCGACACCTTACGGGCTAGACCTTCGGTCGTCGCCCTACCGAAAATCCGCTCCCCCTTTGGGGAGGAAAGGTGTTATTTCTTAGCCTTTTCTAATGCTTCTATGCGTTTGAACAGTTCCTCATTTTGCTTCAACAATTCTTGGTTTTGTTTTTCCAACTCTTCTATTTTCTTACTATTAGAAGAAATTCTCAAATCCAATTCTTTCACAGCGTTGATTACTGCATAGAACATGTCTTCCATTCTTATTCTCAAGAAACCGTCATCGCCTTTGAACACTGCATCAGGGAAGATTTTTTGCAAATCTTGTGCCATTACACCGACTCTTGGAGTCTTATCCTTGTCATCTTTGAATGTGTAGTTGTACAAATCAAGTTTTTTAAGCTCAGCTAATCCACCTACAAATGCCTTGCCAACATTCTTCAAACGACGGTCAGACATCTCCTGTATTAATTGAGTTTTATTCACTTCTTGTTTAATTTTTACCGCCTCGTTGTCGTTTGTACTATTATTAACTGATAGTAAGGACCATGTGTCACTCTCATCTCCACGATCATCTGCTAACATGGCTCCGATATACCCACGAACATTCAAATTCCCATTTATATATACTGTAGGTCCATCCATATAACAGTTACGCTTCGTACCTTTTTTTTCACTATCAAAAACCTTAGAGCCATCTTTGTTTACAATTTCCAAAACTGCATCAGTATGAGAAATGGGTTTTATATCTGTCTTTTTATAAAGATTTTTCGGTGCACTACCAATATAAATAGTTTCATTCGAATTTAAATCATACATCATATTTTTACTTGGTCCCGAGTTATTTCCTATACAAATCTTATTGCAACCTACTACATACTGTCCGGCACCTGCACCAATCGCTATTAAATTATCAGAGGCGTGATTGGTGTTTTCCTTAGCACCCGCGCCCGCACCGATCACAATGCTATTAGGATCCCTGGACAGTGCTTGCGCACCAATAACAATAGAATCATTAGCGCCATTTTCAACAGTAGCACCTGAACCTATCAAAATAGAATCATCTGCATTCTCATCAATCGTAGTCGTACGTTCACTATCATTTGCGATTGCTATTGATTTATTTGAGCTTACAGTGACATTCTTACCTATTGCAATGGAGTCTTGATTATTTGCAATTACACTTGAAGGACCAATCGCTATTGAGCTGTCTCCAAAAGCTTTTGATCTTGACGGTTCACTATCATCACCTGATGAACCGATAGCAATAGAATTTGCTCCTGTTGCTTCTGCCAATCGTCCGATTGCAATACTTCTTGTATTATTTGCACTAGCCTGAGAACCTATTGAAATTGCCCCGAACGCACTATTGCTAATAGTTCCGGCATTTGCCATATTCCCAATCACAACGGAGTCTGGTGAATCGTCCCTATTCCGAGCAGCATTACCTATTACAACCGAGCCGACACTAGCATTATTATTACCACTATTTGCATTTGCGCCGATTGTTACTCCCAAATTAGTAGCCCTTGCTCCAAAACCTAATGCCACAGAATCTCTGACACCGTCTGCCGGATTACCAGTTGCAAACCAAATGTTTTCATTGTTACCGGCATATAGTCTTATGATTGGATTATTTAGTCCTCCAGTGGTTGAGAACTCCATATGAGGAATGCCGGCTCTATTTCTTATATACAATCTTGGATTTTGTGAACCCCAAGGCAAAGAGCGGCTTCCTATACGAACACTACTTGCGCTATTATTTGCGCCATCATCATTGAAGAATATTGAATTCCTATCTTGAGCCCTACTCCATATATTCTCATTGCTTTGTGACACAACCATTTTTTTATTCACCATTGGAGCTGATGCTGCCGCAACTATCGCAATAATAGTCAACACTATCATCATTTCCATTAATGAAAAACCGCTCAATCTTTTCATATAATTCCTTTCTGATTAAAAAGTTTCAAAACAAAAAAAGAACAAACAACTAAGATAAAAGCTATCTTGTCATTTGCTCTTCTTGTAACTTATTATTCTATCAAACGCTGAAACGCAATAGGAGCGCTAGTTACCCCCCCCCCCGAGGTTGTAAATTCGCTCTACATCAGCGTTTGAGAGCATTTTTGATTTAAATTCATCAATTAAAATCTTATTCATATTCTTATTATACCAAAATTTTAAAGAAATAAAAGTATGTAATTTAAAAATTTGTTGTTGGTCAACTTGAAAACCTGTAAACAGCTAGTTACTCAGTCACTTCGAAGACCGTACCCCTCCTAACCTCCCCCTTTGGGGAGGAAAGCCTGTAAATACTTAGTCACTTCACCTCCTTTGTGCTCCGACAGTTTGTCTACGTGCGTAGCACAAAAAAAAGACCTTGAGTAATATAACCAAGGCCTGTCCGTTTAAATAAGAAGAGAGAGCTTTATATATAAATATAAAAAACCCGACAAAATATTTTTTGCTAGTTGCATAGCAAACCACACAAAAACTGTTACATTTCTTAACAATATTAGTCCAATCCCAGTTATAGTTTAATTTTTATTTGTGATAAGTTTCGTTTTTTAAAATTTTAAAAGCTCTATAAATCTGTTCAACAAGTAACAATCTTGCAAATTGATGTAGAAAAGTCATCTTTGAAATACTTAATTTAAAATTTGCTCTTTGACTAACAATCGGAGAAATTCCACAAGAAGAACCGATTACAAAAACAAGCTCATTTATACCGCTCATTGTTATTTCATTAATTTTTTCAGCAAAATCTTCTGATGAGAGTTGTTTGCCTAATATTTCCATTGTTATAACGTAAGAATCAGATTTGATATTTGCAAGAATTTTTTCTCCCTCTTCTTGCAAAGCTTTGTCAATTTGGTTGTCTTTTATTTCAACGGGAGTTAACTCAACAATCTCAAACGCAGTATAAGGTGTAAGACGCTTCACAAACTCGTCAATTCCGTCTTTCAGGAACTTTTCTTTAATTTTTCCTAATGCGATTATCTTAATCCGCATTATCACCTGCCATATACACACTTGTAGAAGGGAATGCGAATTCAATTCCTTCTTCTCTGTATTTGTGAATAATTTCTCTTAGAACTCTGCTTTTTACTTCTGTCATATCAGCCCAACCGATATAGTGAGTGTATGCTACAAGTCTTACAACAATTGAGCTTGGAGCCATGCTATCAATAAACGAGATTGCTCCGTCTTTAATATCCTTGTCATCTTTTGCAATATCCATTAAGATTTCACAAGCTCTATCTAATTTATCATTAGAAGTTCCATATTCAACATCAACCGAAATATCAATTCTTCTTTGATTAGCTTGAGAAACATTTGTGATTTCTTCGTTTGCAAGCAAGTTATTCGGGACATTAACTCTAAAACCTTCTAATGTTCGAATATTTGTTGAACGTAAATTTATTGATTCAACAGTTCCCTCATAACCATTAAAGGAAATATATTCACCAACCTTATAAACCTTGTCAGCAAGAAGTCCGATTGAACCAAAGACATTACCAATTGCTTCTTTTGCAGCAAAACCTACTGCCAAACCTGTAATTCCAAACCCTGCAATCAATGAAGTTACGTTATAGCCGAAACTTTGTAAAAATCCTGCAAGTAGCATAAATATTACGACTGCTTTAAAAATCCTTGTCAAAACAGGCATTAAATTCAAAAGAGGTGAATCCGGATTTTTTGTTCTTAATCGTTGTTCAAATTTTACCGTAAAAGTATCTGTTACTTTTAAAAACACACTAATTATAATGATATTTATAATCACACCAATAATAAATCTTGAATGTGTCATAAAAAATTTGCCCAGCTCAACAAATAATGTTTCCATACTAACCTCTTAATTTTTTCAATTTTTCTAATTCATCTTGAAACGGAGAAATTTTTGTCAATTTATCCATTACGATTGGCATTTTTTCTATCACATAATCAACTTCTGCTTCAGTCGTAAATCGTGATAATGAAAATCTTATTGAACCATGTAATGCAGTAAACGGAATTCCCATTGCTCTTAGTACATGACTTGGTTCTAAAGAGCCTGACGTACAAGCGCTACCAGAACTTGCACAAATTCCCAAATCGCTTAAATGTAGTAAAATCAATTCACCCTCAACATATTCAAATCCAATATTTGTAGTATTTGGAACTCGATTATGCAAAGATGTGTTCAATCTTGAATTGAAAACATTTTTAAGAATACCTTCTTCTAATCTATCACGTAATCTTTTTACCTCTTTCAACTCATAATCTAATGAATTTTGAGCCAATTCAGCAGCTTGACCGATACCCACAATATAAGGAACATTTTCTGTACCGGCTCTCAATCCACGTTCTTGGTGACCTCCATTTATTAGGGAAGCAATTCTTGTAGACGATTTTACGTACAAAGCACCAACTCCTTTTGGAGCATGAAATTTGTGTCCGGAAATCCCTAATAAATCTATTTGTGTATTCTTTACATCCATTGGAATTTTTCCTGCGGCTTGTACTGCATCTACAAAAAACATTGTTTCTAAAGAATTACTTTTTACAATATCGGCAATTTCTTCGACAGGATTAATAACTCCGGTTTCGTTGTTTGCCCACATTACAGATACCAAAGCCGTATCTTTGCGAAGTTTTTCTTTCAATTCATCAATATTTAATTCTCCACTGGAATTAACACCGATATAGTCAACCTCATAACCTTGTTTTTCAAATTCTTTATAAGTATTAAGTACACAAGGATGTTCAATTCGAGTTGTAATAATATGTTTTTTTTCTTTATTACAATTCAAAACACCTTTGATTGCCATATTTGCCGATTCAGAACCACAAGATGTAAAAAAGATTTCCTTCTCATCTCTTGCACCTACAAAATCTTTAACCTGAACTCTAGCTTCTTTTATTGCTGCAGCCGGTTTCTTCGCAAAATCATACATACTTGACGGATTTGCATAATCTTCACTCAAAAATGGAAGCATTTTTTCTAAAACTCGTTCATCGACTTTTGTAGTTGCGTTATTATCCAAATAAGTTAAGTTTTTCATCATATTACACCTGTTCAACGATAATTTTTAAATCAACTTTTTCTCTCAAAACACTTTCTACAAAATTTTTCAAAGTCATAGAAGCGTTTTTGCAACCGCTGCACATGCCTGTAAGTTTTACTTTTACGATATCGCCGTCAATATCAACAAGCTCAATATCTCCGCCATCTTTTTGTAATTCGGGAGAAATCTGTTGTTCTATAACCTTGCCTATTTTTAAAATTTTCTGAGTTGAAGTTAATTCAGTCGGTTTATTTTCTTTTTTAAGATAAGTGTCTAAAATATCTTTGATTAAACCTTTGCAACGTCCACAAGCACCACCGGCTTTGGTATAATTCGTAATTTCTTCAACAGTTTTTAAACCGTTTACTTTGATTGCTTCCCAAATCTGATTTTCTGTAACATTGAAACAAGTACAAACAATCTTTTCACCGGCTTGAGCATGTTCAGCAATTTCTATTTCTTGCCATTCGTCAGACTCTTCGCCATAATATTTTTTCAAAGCATCTTCCAAAGCTTCTCTACCCATTACCGAACAATGCATTTTTTGTTGAGGAAGCCCGTCCAACTCTTGTGCAATATCTTTGTTTGTAATCTTTTTGACTTCATCAAGAGTTTTGCCAATAATCATCTCTGTCAAAATACTTGATGCAGCAACGGCAGAACCGCAACCAAAAGTTTGGAACTTGGCATCAACAACCTTGTCACCATCTAATTTTATATATAATTTCAATGAATCACCACAAGCTAAAGACCCTGCTTCTCCTACCATATCAGCATTATCTAGCTTGCCTACATTTCTTGGATTTCTATAGTGATCCAATACTTTTTCCGAATAATCCCACATTAATTCTACCTCGTATTTAGCTGGATTTTTAAAATTATTTTAGTACAAACGCTGTTAAATGTATAGTGGCAATATGAAGTGACTGAATGGTTAAGGGATTGAAAATATGCCTTACTACTCTCTTCAACCTTGATTATTCGTTTCGATAGGCTCGGCATTTTTATATACCCACCTGTCCTTTATGTGAAGTATGCAAAAAAAATTCAAATTTGTTATAATAATATAAAATAAAGGAGAATTATATGTCTGTTGATAATGCATTGGTCATGATTTTAGCAGGTGGTGAGGGAAAAAGGTTGTTTCCGTTGACTCAAGACAGGGCAAAACCTGCAGTTCCTTTTGGTGGTCGATATAGAATTATTGATTTTGTACTTAATAATTTTATCAACTCCGGATTTTTCAAAATAAAAGTTTTAACCCAATACAAATCAGACTCTTTGAACAAACATATTACACGAGGTTGGACTCTTTCTCCGTTTTTAAACCAATATGTGGATTTGGTTCCGGCTCAAATGCGAACAGGTGGAACTTGGTATCAAGGGACAGCGGATGCAGTTTATCAGAATATATTCCATATTCATGACGAAGACCCTGATTACGTTTGCGTTTTTGGCGGTGATCATATTTATAAAATGGATGTTTGGCAAATGCTAAAATTCCATAAAACAAATAATGCAGAATTAACAATTTCTGCAATTCCAATTCCTATTGAAGAAGCTCATGAATTTGGGATTATTGAAGTTGATGAAAATTGGAGATTGACAGGTTTTGTTGAAAAACCTCAAACTCCGCCAAAACCAATTCCAAATAACCCTAAAATGTGTTTAGCTTCAATGGGAAATTATATTTTCAATAAAGAAACACTAGTGTGTGCATTAGAAGAAGATTCAAAAATAGAAAACTCCAATCACGATTTTGGCAAAAATGTAATTCCTATGTTGTTAGAACAAGGTAAAAGAATATTTATTTACAATTTTGCAGATAATTCATTCAGCGGAATGACTGAACGTGAAAAAGGCTATTGGAGAGATGTCGGTTGTATTGATGCATACTGGCAAGCAAATATGGATTTGTTAGAATATGAACCTGAACTCGATTTGTATTCTAAAGATTGGCCACTAAGAACATTCAATTATAACTATCCGCCCGCAAAATTCATTTGGCAAGAAGGTGATAGAATTGGTATGGCAACTGATTCAATGGTATCAGAAGGTTGTATCGTTTCAGGCGGTTCAATTTCCAGATGTATACTATCTCCAAAAGTTAAAATTAATAGTTATTCGAATGTTTCAGATAGTATTTTAATGGAAAATGTTAATGTTGGCAGATATTCAGAAATCAAAAAAGCAATTATAGACAAGAATGTTGATATTCCGCCATACACAAAAATCGGCTTGAATAGAGAAGACGATATTGCCAGAGGTTTTTATGTGTCAGATGGCGGTGTAACGGTTGTTCCTAAAAATGCCAGATTGAATTAGCACTCAAAATTTAATCTGAGTATTTATTACCACCACTAAGAAAATCTTGTTTGTATTCTACTTCGGTTGTAAAACCTGTTCGCACAATATTGCGTCCAAATTTTGCTTCCAATTTATCAAGACTTTGCGCAAGTTTTTCGTTTTTTTCTCTGCGCTTTGTATTTTCAAACAATGATGTTTGTTCATTTGAACACGGATTAAAGTTTTCTAATACAATACCAATGCTTCGATATCGAATTCTTGAGTTAAACAATTTTTCAAGTAGTGGCATTGCGCTTTGCGAGATTTCAAATTCAAAATTTGTTAGATGTTTGAGGTTAACTTTTTCAAAAAACACTTGAAAATCTTTTGTTTTAAGAATTACACCAATTGTAGCGCATTTGCAATCAGCACGTCTGAGTTTTCTGCAAGCAGCATGAATATGAACCATTAATTCATTTTTTAAATAATTTATATCTGATGAAAATTCAGGAAAGGATTTTGTATCCATTATTGATTTTGGAGGCTGAACATTTGTGGAAATTTTATTTATCATATTTCCGAGCAATTCGTATTTCAGTTCTAATCCGTTTTTGCCAAATCTGCTTTTTAGCCAAATATCATTTTTTTGAACAAAATCATATGCGGTATAAATTCCATATCCTCTGAGTCGTGGTTCTAATCGTCGACCAATCCCCCATATTTCGCCAATTTCAGAAGTTTTTAGCAATTTTGTTATTCCCATTTTGCCTGCAATATAAACGTGATCTTCGGTTGTTTTAGATTTGTCAGAAGCCAATTTTGCCAATGCTTTTGTTCTGCTAACTCCGATTGAAACAGGAATTCCGACTTCTTGTGCAATAAGTTCTCGGATATATTTTGCCAAATCGTAATAATTCTTTTTATAAAGTTTTGAAAGTCCTGTTAAATCAACAAACGCTTCATCAATTGAATACACTTCCACAAGAGGGCTAAATTGTTTCAAGATAGACATTACTTGCTCGGAAATATTAGCGTAATTATAATGATTTGCATTGATATAAATCGCTTTTGGGAATTCTTTTGTTGCCATAAACAAAGGCTGTCCCATAGGAATACCCATCTCTTTTGCTTCAATCGAACGTGCTACAACACAACCTCTATCTCCTGAAACAACACAAACAGGCTTTGCGTTTAATTTTGGATTGAGTTTCCGCTCACAAGAAACAAAAAAACTATCACAGTCTACTAATGCTATGTATTTCTGTTCTGTCATTAAACCTCTGTTTTTCCAATGCTCTTCTAAGTTTATCATCAAAGGCTATCTCCTTGCAACAAGATAGCCTTTGATAAAATAATTATCCAATTTTAATTTCTTTCAACCCTGTATTTCACCCCTCATAAGAACTCAGCACAGCTTCTCGCATAATGGATAAAGCAACAACATGTGTTTAACTGTAAAATATTAAATAAAAATAAAAGGGTGCTAAGCACCCTTAAAAATGGTAAGTATATTAAATTTGTAGACTAAATTTTCTCCAAAACAGGCTCTTCATCCGTGATGAGCCTGTTTTTATTAACTCATGTAATTTAACAAGCTCAAATTCATAGAAGAAGATGTTACTTGCAAGCTTGCTTGATAAGCATATTGCGCATTCATCCAATTTGTAATTGCTTCTGCGTAATCCACGCTATTGATGTTTGTTAAATATGTTGTTAAATTTTCATTATTTGTTTCTAAGCTTGATTCTGTCATTTCCAAGCGGTTTGCAACTCCACCAAATTTTGTTTGTTCATTTGTAATCGTATTTAGTGAGTTTGAAAACATGTCTAAAGTAGAGTTCATTTCTTCATAACCCTCTACTGTATCGCCGTCAAGAACTTTTTGAATTGAATTACTCAAAACCCTTAATGCACCCATAACTCCTGTTGCTTCTTCTTCTGCTCCATCAGTTAAGTCTGCTACATCGCCTGCATAAGCCGTTCCGTTTTCGTATGTGTATACTTTTGCACCATTTGCATCAGTTGATTCTATAACTCTTTTTCCGTTAACATCAGTATAAACACCATTCCCTGGGTCTACTGCTGCTTTATAATATCCAAAAACCTTATCACCTGTTGTATTAATTACTTCAAACACTCCGTCTGCAACTTCTGTTTGTCGTATATAATCAGGATTATCATTTGGAGTACCGTTGTAAATAATATCACCGTTAGCATCCATTGTATAAGTTAATGTTTTTGTGTTTGCTCCGGAAAAAATATAATTATCATTATATTCCGTATTTGCAAGGTCAACCATTGTTTTTGTAATTTCATCAATTTCAACTTTCAATGCTTCTAAAGAATTTGCATTATAAGTTTGGTTATTAGCTTGAACGGCTTTATCCCAAGCTTTTGACAAATATCCTGAAGCCAATTCCATTAAATCGCCTAAAGCAGATAATTCAGCTGATGCCATTCCAACATTTTTTTCAAACGTTTCAATCTGACCAAGTTGTCGGTTAGTATTCAAAACATTTACCGCACCAATTGGATCATCCGTAAGATGATTGATTTTGCTTGATGAACTCAATTCTTCTATAGATTTGTTATAATTAGCCAAATTTCTGCGCATATTATTGAGCAGTAAATCATATCTTGATGCTGTTGTAATTCTTTGTACCATAAATTATCTTCCTAAACTCATTAAAGTATCTAAACAATTGTTACAAGTATTGAAAACTTGTGCAGCAGCTGCATAAGCCGTTTGATATTTAACCAAATCAACCAATTCTTCATTCAAATCAACGTTTGTAGCACTTTTTATTTGATTATCGATTGAATCAACCAATCCTTCTTGTGTGTCATAAAGACTTTGCAAATTGCTTCCGCTTGCTGCGATTTTACCCAACAATGATGTATAATAGTCTTCGATAGAAGAACCGTTTAAATCATTCACTTTTTGATTTCTTGTTTCAAGCATTGCAGCAACGTTTTGCGCATTACCAACTGCTTTTTCGTCAAAGTTTTCATCTTTGCCAAAATAAGCACAAGCAATATTCCAAATTCCGTCATCCGTTAACAAGTCTGAATTCAATGTAAGGTTTCCGGCAGTAATATTATTGCCTGTACCGTCAGCACCAACAAAGATTAAATTATCTTTTGTTGTTGCCATAAGCGTTCCGGTATCATCAGGATTTATACAATATGCTCCGTCACGAGTATTCAAACCATTAAACACATTTGCAAGTGTTTGTGAAAGGTTGTTCAAAAACTCTCTTGCTTTTCCCGCTGTCATTGTGTCATCATCGGCATTTGCAGAATTCAACAAGCCGCCAATATAACCACCTTGAACAATATTATTTGCAAAATCAATGTTTAAATCGCCTTTAATACCAACGATTGCAGGGTATCTGTATGTTCCGTCATCATTATAGAAATCATCAGGCAAATCAATACCGTTATCATTGCAATATTTTTCGTAATCGGCTGCTGTTTGTAGAGTAAGTTCTCCGACAACATTCGCACCTTTAACCATTGGAGTGCCGTTTACGTATAAATTTACAGAACCGTTTGAATGTTCTTTAATATCGATATCAACATATTGAGCAATATCATTTAGGATTAAATCTCGTTTATCAAGAAGGTTGTTTGCTTCCAATGTTCCTGTTTGTGTACATTGCAAAGCTTTGTTAACTTCTGCAAGTTCAGTAAGTTTGTCATTAAAACCTTGGTAATAAACCCAAATTTTAGAGTTTTCCAAAGCTTCTTGACTAACTCCGTCACCTAAAGCTTTATTTGTAAGTTCGCCCAATTGTTGATTTTTTGAATTAATATTTGAAACAAGAGTTTTTGCTGTTTCAATAAAGTTAATTCTTGCTGTAGAACTTGCCGGATATTCGTTAAGGTTGTTCAAAGCTTCATAAAAATCGGATAAAGCTCCGTCAATACCTTCTCCGTCAAGGTCATTAAATATATCTGCCAAATCGCCGATGTCACCTAATTGTGCGCCATATTCATTGAGTTTTGAAAGTTGTTCACGATAATAATTGTTCAAAAATTCATCATTATAACGTTGAACATTAGCAATCATAACTCCGCCATTAGAACGAACTTGAGCTTGTACGTTATTGCCGATAACACCTGCAATATTTCTTGTTGCAAGATTAACACGTTGTTTGTGATAACCTTCCGTATTCATATTCGCAACGTTATGAGAAACAACGCTTATTGCTGACTCGTGTGATGTCAGTGACCCTGCTGCTATGTTTAATGATGAAAATAAGCTGACCATATTTTACCTCTAATTTTAGTAGACTAAAGCCTACCCTGCTTTTTGTACATCGTGATTAACGATTAAGTTTAGCTTTGTCGATTTTTCGTTTCCTGCGATTCACGACTCACGAATCACGTTTCACGAATAAACACGACTTAGATTTCTTCATTTATAGTCCACATATCATAGTCATGTGAACCGGTTTTGCCTGCTCCGTTATAAATACTTCCTTGAGGAGCGAACGCATCAATAATCGTTTCCAACATCTTGTCGGCAATTATGATGCCATGTTTTATTAGTTCCACATTTTGATTATTTAGTTTCACTAACTCGTCAGAAATGTTACAAATCTTTACTTTTCTTAACATTAATGGCTCTTTAAACTCAGGTGCTTGTTCCTCTGCAAGTGCGATAAATTGTGACATAGAAGCCTCTTCACTTATCAGCTCTGCAGCGGCAGTTTTTCTTGATGCATTTAGCTTAACAATTGTGTTATTTAGTGCCAAAATTTTATTATCAAGGACACCTAAATCATCAGATTTTGCTTTTTTGAGAATTTCTTTTTTCTCTTCAAACAAATCTTTGAGATTTGAATATGCTTCGATTTCTTTATCGAGGATTTTTATTAAGTTTTTAAATTTGTCTTTCATATTTTTCTCGTGAATCGCAGCTCGTGAGCCGTGATTCGTATTTATTATTTATTTTTATCTGTCTTCGTTTTGTAAACCGCAATTCACGACTCACGATTCACAATTCACGAAACTAGAATAGATACCTAATAAATCTATTAAATATACCTTCATTTTGGCTTCTAGAGATTGAGCCTCTGCCTGACAATGCGAATTGAAGATTAGAAACATTGTAAGAATAGATTTCTCCGTTTACATTAAGCCATCTTGGGTCGACAACGCCTGTTACGATAAAATCCATTCTTTCATTACCGTTAACTAGAGTCTTTTTTCCTTGTACAGACAGATTTCCATTTGGAAGTTGTTGAACAACTTGAACTGCTATTCTGTCACCGATAGTCATAGCTCTTGAACCGTTTGCAGAGTTAGAAACTTCGTTAGAACCGCCATAACCATTAGAATCTTTTACTGACAAACCAAACCATTTATTAATAAATGTTGTAAAAGTATCCGTTGTAGTAGATTCTTTTGCAGAAGAATATGACAAGTTATCATTCATCGAAATATTTTCGCTCATAATAATCGATATCAAATCTCCAATTTGGCGAGCTTGAACCCCACCGAAAAGCGAACGAGGAGTTCCTTGATAATGCTGACTTGCACCAAGAGTAAATAGTGATTCCGCATTAACAGAAACTATTGTTGTCATTATGATTGCTATTGTTATTAGTAGTTTTTTCATATCCTCTTCTCCAAGGTTCGTGAATCGTGACTCGTGAGTCGTGATTCGTCTTAAACATTTTTGTCTAACAAGTTTTATTTTATCTTTTTTCGTAAATCGCAATTCACGGTTCACAAATCACGATTCACGAAGAACTTAACACAAATACTCCGCTATAACACTTCTACCGTACATCAGACCGTATTTTATGTCATCATCTGTTATATTGAATTCTCCAACATATTCAGCATTTTTTCTGATATCTGCAACATCAACTCTGTCTAGCAAACCTTTTGGTGCAGTTTTTGCAGAAAAACCGGCTTCTTCAGCAACTTCGCTATTTTCTTTTGTTTCAGGTTTAGTTAGGGTTGCATTACTTCTTAACGCATTAACTGCCGAAAACCTTTGTACATTATTATTTTGTCCTATTGATGAAATCATGTTTGTCCTCTTTCGTGAATCGTGACTTGTGAGTCGTGATTCGCTTTTATCATTTATTTTCTTTTGTTTAACAAGTTTTATATTGAATAATTTTTTGTAAATCCCGATTCACTGTTCACGAATCACGATTCACGATTTAATTATCCCCCAACATATTTTTCCATTTGTTTATAGATATGACTTGCAAGACCGATTGAAGTTCTTGGGTTGCTTGCCATATCGTGACCCATTTGTTGGTAAACAATTGACTTAAAAGTATCTGTGTACTGAGATTCTTGTCCAAAGATACTTCCCTCGTGGTCAACAGTTTTATCCATTTCTGAAAGCATTTTTGTTATAAAGATTGACTCAAATTCTTCTGCAGCTTTTTGTAATTGTTGCTTAGAACTTCCAGCCTCTTTAATTCTGTTATATAAAACTTGATCAGAGTTTACTGTTCTTGCATTGTTTAAATCATGTTTTATTAAATCTAATGTAGGTGTTGAAAAATCCATTTTGCCCTTTCGTGAATCGTGACTTGTGAGTCGTGATTCGCTTTTATCATTTATTTTCTT
>CAZPBG010000015.1:0-37873 GCA_964584885.1 uncultured Vampirovibrio sp. | reverse complement strand
CAACTGCATTTTAATCTTATTTGTGATAATTGAAATTATCATGGACAGTAGTGCCAAAGGGGGAGGAAAGCCCGTTTATTTCTTAGCAAATAGGTTGGGTTCCAACCTTATTGTCACCCTGAATTTATTTCAGGGTCTTCCTAGAATGTAGTAGTTATGCCTATGTAATATGACAGTCCATTTGATTATTTAGAACAGAAAGTTTGAATATTTTAAATTCGGTGCAAAAAATTGCACCCTACCCGCTTACGGGCTAGACCTTCGGTCGTCGCCCTACCGAAAATCCGCTCCCCCTTTGGGGAGGAAAGGTGTTATTTCTTAGCCTTTTCTAGTGCTTCTATGCGTTTGAGAAGTTCAGCATTTTGTTTTAAACATTTTTCATTAAGTTTTATGAATTCCTCATTTTGCTTCAACAATTCTTGGTTTTGTTTTTCCAACTCTTCTATTTTCTTACTATTAGAAGAAATTCTCAAATCCAATTCTTTCACAGCGTTGATTACTGCATAGAACATGTCTTCCATTCTTATTCTCAAGAAACCGTCATCGCCTTTGAACACTGCATCAGGGAAGATTTTTTGCAAATCTTGTGCCATTACACCGACTCTTGGAGTCTTATCCTTGTCATCTTTGAATGTGTAGTTGTACAAATCAAGTTTTTTAAGCTCAGCTAATCCGCCTACAAATGCCTTGCCAACATTCTTCAAGCGACGGTCAGAAAAAGGATCCCCACTACTAGTTGGATCTAAATACTTAGTAAACCAAGCTTGTTGAGTATCATCTAATTTATCCTTTACCTTTTTATGATATTCTCTATACCTGGCATTTCCCCAGTCACTATCAGACCCAGTAAGCAAAGCACCAAAAAAAGCTGGCATATTTGGAGGTCTTTGAATTGTTGCCCCCCCTTCACGATTCATTATAACATTCCTTCTCACTACAAGGTTATTCACGACTAAATCACAAGGGATGAATACACGCCGATATCTATCACCACCTATCACAATTTCGTTTTCTCTCTCAGCTGTTACACCCGTACCTATAGCAACCGAGTTACTGCTAGATGCACGAGCACCAGTACCAATTGCAATGCCGTCTTCGCCACCAACATTTGCTAAATAACCAATTGCAATACCTTTTTGAGCATTATCAGTATGCGCACCTGCACCCAATGCAATAGAGTCGGTACAGTTAGCTTTTGCTTGACTTCCTATAGCAATAGATTGTCCTTGATTACCGTCTACCCTACCATTATTTAAAGCTCGCGTATGGGGTCCAATAGCAATACTACCAGTGCCACTTGAACGTACATCTGGAACACCTATTGCTATTGCACTGTTACCATCCGTAAATACGTTACCATATACAGGATTATCATTCTCATCTTTAGTCTGCGACGCATTATTAGCAGAACCAATAACAATATTATTAATTCCACCCATTATAGTAGCACAAGAACCAATCGCAACGGAGTTCGGTGAATTTCTCTGAGTTATAGCCCCCTGCCCAATCACAACGGAGTTTGCCGAATTCTCAAAAGTCCTAGCCATATTCCCAATCACAACGGAGTTTTGTGAATCGTCTTGAGTCCGAGCAGCATTACCTATTACAACTGAGCCGGAACTAGGGTCACCATCAATGCTATTTGCATTTGCGCCGATTGTTACTCCCAAATTAGTAGCCCTTGCTCCAAAACCTAATGCCACAGAATCTCTGACACCGTCTGCCGGATTACCAGTTGCAAACCAAATGTTTTCATTGTTACCGGCATATAGTCTTATGATTGGATTATTTAGTCCTCCAGTGGTTGAGAACTCCATATGAGGAATGCCGGCTCTATTTCTTATATACAATCTTGGATTTTGTGAACCCCAAGGCAAAGAGCGGCTTCCTATACGAACACTACTTGCGCTATTATTTGCGCCATCATCATTGAAGAATATTGAATTCCTATCTTGAGCCCTACTCCATATATTCTCATTGCTTTGTGACACAACCATTTTTTTATTCACCATTGGAGCTGATGCTGCCGCAACTATCGCAATAATAGTCAACACTATCATCATTTCCATTAATGAAAAACCGCTCAATCTTTTCATATAATTCCTTTCTGCTATTGTATAATTTAATTATAACAAATTTTGAAAAAATTGAAAGTGGTAAAAATGTTTTTATCTTCGTACAATCTCAAAAATAGCTTTACATTTTGAAAATACTTGTTCAGCATCTTTCAAATAAAGCATATTTGGACCGTCACACAAAGCCTTATCCGGATTTGGATGAACTTCAAAGAACAATACATCCGCACCGGCTGCCATAGCTGCATTTGCCAACACAGGAACAAATCTTCTATCACCACCGGTTGAATCACCATTTGACCCAGGCATCTGAACAGAGTGAGTTGCATCAAACACAACAGGATAACCAAATTCTTTCATTATAGGGATTGCTCTAAAATCAGAAACAAGGTTATTGTAACCAAAAGACACACCTCTATCAGTTAGCATTATTTGATGATTACCACTGTCTTCAACTTTTTTAACAAGTGATTTCATCTGTTGAGGTGCTAAGAATTGTCCCTTTTTGATATTAACAATTTTGCCTGTTTTTGCCGCAGCTACCAATAAATCTGTTTGTCTGCATAAAAATGCAGGAATTTGTAAAATATCAGCAACTTCTGCCGCAATTGCAGCTTGGTCAGGTGTATGAATATCAGTCACAATCGGCAGGTCAAATTCTTTTTTTATTTGAGCCAACATTTCCAATCCTTTTTCCATTCCTACACCACGATAAGAATTGATTGAAGAACGGTTTGCTTTGTCATAAGAAGATTTAAATACATAATTTATATCAAGTTTTTCGCAAACTTTTTTGAGTCCTTCTGCAGTTTCACGCATTATATCTAAGCTTTCGATTGCACAAGGTCCGGCAAGTATCGTTAATTTATCTCCGCCGATTTCAAAGTTTTTTAGCTTTAATGTCATATATATTTAACCTCTTATTTTTTGTCAGACAAAAACTGTCCCCTAATTATACGTCCCATCTTCCGCAAGTTCCGCCCCAACGTGCGATAATATTACCTTTTATATCACCGATTTTTTCAACATGACCTACCGGTTCAGCACCCTCTAAGATTGTAATAACTTCGCAGTTGTTTGAGCAACCTGTACATTGACAAGTTACTGATTGGAATGTCATATTTCCAACTTCCCAACCTTTGAATTTAGTAGGAACTTCTGTGTATTGATGATTTTCCATCGCTAACAATGCCGCACCGATTGCACCCATAGTTTGGTGATTTTCAGGAACAACGATTTTTGTATTCAACGCTTCTTCAAAAGCCTTAACCATGCCGGAATTTGTAGCAACCCCCCCTTGGAATGAAATTGTAGGAAGAAGCTCTTTTCCTAAAGCAAGGTTACTTAAATAATTTCTTACAAGCGCTTGACAAAGTCCGTACAATAAATCTTCTACAGGATAGCCCAATTGTTGCTTGTGGATTAAATCTGATTCGGCAAAAACACCACATCTACCTGCAATACGAGCAGGGTTTTCAGAACGAAGAGCTGTTTCACCAAATTTTTCAATAGGAACATTCAATCTTTGAGCTTGGTGATCCAAAAAGCTTCCTGTACCGGCTGCACAAACAGTATTCATTGCAAAATCTGTTACAATACCATCTCTTAGGATAATAATTTTACTGTCTTGCCCACCGATTTCAAGAATTGTTTGAACTCCCGGAATATTTGTACTTGCAGCTACTGCGTGAGCCGTAATTTCGTTTTTTACAACATCTGCACCAACCAAAGCTCCGGCAAGATTTCTACCTGAACCTGTAGTACCAACACCTTGAATAGCGTATTCAGTATGTGCTTGAGCAAGAATTTGCCCCAAACCTTTTTGTACAGCTTCAACCGGTTTACCTGCTGTCTTTAACATATAAGAGTCAATATATTTACCCTTTTCATCAACCAAAGCAAGCTTTGTAGTTACTGATCCAACGTCTATTCCTAAGTATGCATTTAAACTCATCTTTTTACCTTCTTCCCTTTTTCCAAGTTTATTATAACACAAAATTATTATTGATTTATTTCATTTGTGTTAAAATAAATTTGAGGATAAGAAGATGAATTCAAAAAATTTCTATGTATCGCTATTAATTTTAGGTGCAATGTTTTCGACACAAAATGTTGAAGCAAAAATGACAAAAGAAGCTCATATACTGTATCAACAGGCATGCGCTTATGAATACAAAAACGATTACAACACCGCTATAAAAATTATTCAACAAGCAATTGAGCAAAATGGCGATGATGCTATGCTTTACACAAAAATTGCAGGTTTATATTCTGATACAGGAAATTATGAAGAAGCTTTATCAGCTTACAAAAAAGCAGTAAAACTTCGTCCTAACGACGCTTTTATATATATAAGCATGGGTAGCATCTTGCAAACAATCGGCGATTATGAAAATGCTTATAATTCTTTTAAACAAGCGCAATCAATTTATCCTGAATACAAGTATAATTACCTAAACTTAGCGAATATCGAATATTTTAGAAAAAATTATCCGTCTGCAATTGAAAATTATAACACTTTCTTAAGTGCTTATCCTGACCATATGGAAGCCGGAGAAAATTTGGCGAATGTGTACATGATTTCAAATAATTCAACAAAAGCATGCGAAATCTATTCAACGCTTTATAAAAAATATCCGTCAGCATTCACGGAATACGAAAAATATGGCATGGCATTATTTGATACCAAGCAATATCAAGCTGCATCAACAATGCTTGAAAAAGCGCTCAACGGAAACGAAGACAGTGCAAATATAAATGCAAAACTTGCTCTAACTTATCAAAACATGGGCGAAAACGAAAAAGCTTTAGAAAAATTTGAAAAAACTTTTGAAATTAATCCGGAATTAAAAGCTCTGAAATTTGACTATGCAAATTTGCTTGGAAACATGGATAAAAACACTGAAGCGATTGAACAGTATAAAGAATACTTAACTGCATTTCCGGAAGATGCTGATGCTTACAGAAATTTAGGATTAGTATACAAAAAGCTTGATAACAATGATTTAGCATTATTCAATTTTGAAAAATCATATTCTAAAGACTCGTCAAATTTAGATACAAAAAAAGAATTGGCTTATTGTTACCACAAAAAACAAGATTACAAAAATGCGCTTAAATACTATGATTTTGCACTAAAATCCGAACCTGAAAATCAAGAATTATTAGCAAACAAAGCTCTTACACTTCATGCAATGGGAAATTACGTATCAGCTATAGAATTATACAAAGAAATTCTTGAAAAACAGCCAAATGAACGCATAGAAAGAAATCTTGCATCTGCATCAATTGCATATGGTTATGATTTGTATGACAAACAAGATTACGGTCAGGCAATTCTTTATTTTGAAGATGCAATTGATTTAAACAGCAAGGAAGCAGCTGCTTATTTTGGTTATGCCAGAGCTAACGCAAAAATGGGATGCACAGAAGTTGCTATTGCCAGTTATGAAAAGGCAGCAATCTTAGCTCCAGGGAATATTGAATATGCAACAGAATTAAACAATTACAGAAACGAAGCCAAGAATTCTGAAACAACTGTAAAAGAACAACCTAAAAACGAAGTTGCAATAATCACCCCGATTGTGCAAGAACCAACAAATAGTGTAAATGAACTTATAAAAAAAGGTGATGAAGCCTATAAACAAAACAAGTTAGATGAAGCTATTGACTATTATACAAAAGCGGTTGTATTTAATCCTGCTGACATAAATATTATGCAAAAAATCGCAAATATTTATAAGTTACAAAGCAACAATACAAAAGCATTGAGTTTTTACGACAAGATTTTAACATTAGAACCAAACAACTCTGATGCTTATTTTAACAAAGGTTTAGTTTTTGCTAATCAGAAGAATTATGATGAAAGTATAAAGTGTTTTGAAAAAGTTATAACACTTTCTCCGGAATATCCTTATGCATATTATTCTTTAGGCATGGCATACGAACAAAAAGAAATGTATGACAAAGCTATTGAATATTATTGCTTATACACAGGTATTGAATCCGATGAAAAAATGCTTAATATCGTAAATCAACGTATAAAAACTTTGGAAAACAAGTAATGCGTAAGATTTTATTATTGATATTTTTATCATTATTCTTATTCTGCGGATGCGCCTACGATAGAGGTATAATCCTTTTTAACACTGAACCTATAACAAAAGAAAACGCTCTTACTGACCAAATAAATTTTAAAGTGGGCAGCCGTGTTTATTATTTATTCATCGCTCCTAAAAGGATGAAAAATGATTATATAAGAGTTCAAGTTTTCAAAATGACAGATAAAGCACCTTGGGGTGGAAACGAAGTCGTTCGGACAAAAGACTTCCGACTAATGAAAGATCAAAGATATTATTACTCTGACTATTTCACATTTCATCAATCAGGTAAATATGTAATGCAAGTGTTTTCAATTGACGACTTTCAGCACCCACTGGCTGTAGATTTCTTTTTTGTAAAATAATACAAAACTACTTAATCAATCCTTCTTTAATCAATTGTTCTCTTATAACTTTTTTTGTATGGAATTCTTGATCATTATCAGAAGAAAATCTTTTGAGCAGCATAATAGCAGGAGTTACAACTCCTAATGCAAACATACAAGTTCCAATACCCATTAATATAGATTTTCTTTTAAGTTTTTTTACTTCTGCAAAGAATTTATCAGAAGTTTCTCCCTTTGATAAAGCATTTTTGTATTGAGAATACAATTCTTCTATAGAAGAATTGACATTCTTAATTTGTTCAAGGTCGATATATTTTCTTGTATCAATTTTATTTGTAACTTTTGGCTTTTTGAATAAACCTTGAGGTTCTTTGTACATTTCAATAACCTTAGAATTTTTTGCTGCTTTTACAATCATATTATCAGGATTTTTGTGTAAAAACTCATACAAATTAACATTTGAAGTGTTTGCAGCTTTAAATTCTTCAATAGATTTATGGATAGAACCGTCTTCAAAAGCCTTTTTAAGAGTATCCTCTTCAAGAACTTTTGCATCAAGATTAATATTTTTATTAAACTTGGTAATAGCTTTTTTCTCTAAATACTCCTTAATTTTATCTCCTGCATAATACATAAAACAAAGAGTAAAGCCTTCTTTGATTGCATATCCGATAAATTCCTGAGGACTTCTGGAATCTTTTAATCTTTCACCTGTGATTGCACCGTCTAAAATCCACATATTTTTTACAGGATTAAATGCAAAAGACTCAATTGTACTGCCTAACCCTTTAAATGTCGGAGCGCCGGTTTTATCAACTTTTTCCATTTTATCAGAATTTTCTTGTTTTTTCTTGCTTGCCTCGTATTCTGCAATAAGATTTTTTCTGATAGATTTTTCAGTGTAATTTTGTTTGAATTTTGTAAGCCCAATATAGCTTCCTATGGTCATTGCGGTCGAAACAATGAATTTTGCAGTAGCTGTATTTTTAAACAATTTCTGGTTCCTAGCAATCTTATCTAAACCTGATTTTACTTTTTCATCAGGCGCATATTGTTGAATTTTTTCAAAAACATCCTTATCTTTTAAATTTCTTGCATCAAATTTAGAATCTAATTTCATCCATTTGAAAACTGTTTTGTCAAAAAGCCATTTAAACCCCGGAATTCCTAATAACCAAATAGCTTCTGTTCCGCTTTCATCAATAAATCTGTCGAAACCTTCTTCTTTTCCCGTAACAAAAGAACCCGCAGTCATACCCGTTGTCGCAGTAATATCTTTGACTGCCAACGGTACTAATGAGGAGGAATCTCCTAATGTTGAATATATTTTTGCTACATTTACCATTTGAATTTCGACCTTCTTGTCTTTATAAGTCTATAAAGAATTAAAATTGCCTAATTGTTAAAAAATATTTACAAAAAAAGAGAGCCTCACATCGGTGAAGCTCTCTTTTTTGTTGTATAAACCTAAAATTTCTAGCCGACTAACTCCGTATTGTCTGTTTCAGAAGCTTTCACCATAATAGCATGTTCTACAGGATTTTCTTTTTTGTAAGAATTTTCTGCAACAATTTCATCAAAACCAAACTCATCTCGGGCTTTCTTCATTTGAGTTTCGTCAACCAATTTTTTTGCAAGCTCAGCAATTTCATACACTAATTTGTATCTGTTATCAGTGTTTTCGTTTAAATCCCAAGCTACTTTAATTATTTGATCCATTTTTATCCTCTTGATTAAGATATTAACAATTATAAATATAATATAACGCTAAAAAAAATTTGTCCAGTTAAAATAAGTTAACAAAACTTAACAAAAAAGGCAATTATTTAAAAGGTAAATACTTAATATATACATACACAAAAAATAAGGAGAGAAAATTTATGCAATCAATCGATTTAAGACCTTGGGCAATGAATAGTACTTTTAGAAGAGCAGCCGCTGAAGCTGATCAATCTGCTCACGGTAATAATAATTACAAATTAGATACCGATTCAGAAAGAGCATATTTTAAAAAACTAATTAAAAATGCATTTGATTATGATTTTGATCTTAATGGAAATATTGAAGAACAAGACAGAGAACTTTCAAGACATTATTTTTCTAGTGGCAGAGAAGGTGTTTCATTCTTAGATATAAACAGAGATACATTCAACAACTTATATAAATTTATCGGCAATGATGCAGGAAAGGCAGCCGGAGCTAAAGTCCGTACAGATTTAGTAGGTTATACTAATTCTGACGAAATAGCTTTTGTAAAAAGAACAATCGAATGTATCAACGAAGACTACGGTCCTGAAAAGAATAATATGATTATCAGAAACTTTTTAAGAGGTTATTATGAAAAAATTGATGCTACCGATAGCGGTTTATTCGAACAACTCGGGAATGAAGATGACAGTTCTAAAATTACAAATAGAGAAGCATGCATTTTGCTAAAACGAATTCTTGACGCAGTTCCGGAAAATAAAAGAGATTCTGAAGATTTTAAACGAATTCAGGATGCGTATAATGAATATTCAAGCCAAAATGAAGATGAATTGTTCAAAGATACAAGCAGTTGGTTGGACAGAATAATGGGAACTGGTTCCTTGGATGACTTAGACGATTCTATCGAAAATATATTTAATTTAACATAACAAAAAAAGGCTTTGGAATAAATCCAAAGCCTTTTTAATTTTATAACTTAAAAAACTATCTTAATTTTACAGTTACTGATTTAGCTTTTTGAGTGTATTCAAGTTTGTCTTCTCTTGATAACCATCCTAAGCCCATTTCAGCAAAGTTTTCAGTTAAGCTAAGGTCTTTTTTCATTTTGTTGATTGAAACTTCACCTTTAGCGTTAAGGTAGTTGTAAATTTGTCCTGCTGATTCAATAATTTGTTCTTGAATGCCTTTGAATTCTTTAGTCTTAGCCATTGTTAAAATCTCCTTCTTAATGTATGTATCTCGTAATTGATTACAAAATAATTTTATAAAAAAATTCTTTTTTTTGCAAGCATTTGAAACCGTGTTTATGATAAAATACTTCATAAGGAGTATGTTACAAAATTTTATTAAAGTCGAATTTAGAGAGAATTTGTTGGTGGAAAAATACCTTGAACTCACCAACAACGGTGTGTTGCCTTCTGAGATTCTTGTTTTGCTGCAAAATTCGACCCTAAAAAGAAAATTTGCAGACAGAATTTTAAAAGATATAAAAACAAATGCAATAGAAAATTTAAACATCCATTCTTTTTTCTCAATTGTCTATAATACAATTAGTGAAAATTGGTGTTTTGTTGAAAATTCTATTCCGTCGGATAAATCTTTTATATTACCAAAACTCGTAGGGTTAGAAGTTTCGCAATTTTTGCTTAAAGATATTTTAAAAGATTATACAGTCAAAGGTTACAACTCAAAAAAATCTTTATTACATCAAATTTTCAGAAGATATTCATTAATAGTTCAAAATAATTTAAACAATGACGAAGTAAAAGAACGTTCCAAAATTTTACATGAATCTTTTGGAGAAGATGCAGAACTTGTTATAAGACGACTTCTTTCAAAAACCTTGAAGACTAGAAGTCTAGACTATTTAAGACAAACTCTTATTTTTAATCATATTTACAAAAATACGGATTACTTTAAAAACATTAAATATCTTCTAGTTGACGATGCTGACGAGATGACTCCGGTCTGTTTTGAATTTCTTAAATACTTAAAGCCACAATTAAAAGATTGGTTAATATGTTTTGATTCATTAGGTTCAAGCCGTTGCGGTTATTTGAGTGCAGACACAAGCATGGAATACAAATTATCGCAATTATTTGAAGAAAAAGTTCAAAATGGAGATGATATTTTTGAAAACGGAGAAATAATTTTTTCAAACGTTATTGATAAAACTAAAAAAAGATTGAAAAACTTTACGCTAACTTCGCTTTCTAAACGTGCAGAAACACTTGATTATGCCATTTCAGAAATAGAAAAATTATTCAAAAATAATGTTAAGCCAAACCAAATAACCATTATAACTCCGCTTCAAGATGACATGCTTAAATTCACTTTAAAAGAGAAATTAAAAAATTGTAATCCATTGTTTTTATCAGGAAGCGAAAAGCTTATTGACAACTCTCTTGTTAAAGCGAGTATTAATATCTTAAAATTAATGAACGAAATTGAAATTTCAGAAATAGATTTGAGGGTAATTTTATCAGACTATGTCGGAATTCCGCTCAAATATTGTCATAAAATTTTAGAAACTTATAAGCAATGCAAATTATTGCCTCTGTTAGAAATTGAATGTTATAACGAAAAGTATCAAAAGTTTTATAATGCGTTTGAAGATATCAAAAATAAAGATGAAAAACTTTCTTTAAAAGTATATGAAATGTTCACAAGAGTTGTTGATTTTGTTGACGAAACAAAGATTAACAAGTTTAATTTCTTTATCAAACAACTCCGAGATTTTGAAAGCGTTTTAGGGCAAGAAACTATTCAACGAAGATGTGCTGATATAATTACACAGATTGAGAATTCTATTATTGCCGAAAACCCGTCATCAACATTGGAAATCAAAGAAAATGATATTGTTGTTGCAACTCCGCAAAAAATCATTGATAACAAAATCTCTTCTGATTATCAAATTTGGTTAGATGTTTCTCATTCTGATTGGGTAAAAAATGACATTGGACCTTTATATAACTCTTGGGTTTTTCAAGCTGATTGGACAAAAGACGAGTACACTATCGAGGACGATATATTTTTAGCAGCACAAAAAACTGCCAGAATTTTAAGAAAATTACTTTTATTATCAAAAAAACATACCTACGCACTATCAAGTTTATTCGACCCTACCGGCGCTGAAAACCTTGGTGGGATTGAAGAATATCTTATTTCAGATATTGAAGACTCCACAGAAACAAAACCTGTTTTTAAAATTATTCCACGAGATGATCAAAAGCCTGTACTTGATTACAAAAAAGGCTCAATGGCAATTTCTGCTGTTCCGGGAGCCGGAAAAACAACAATTTTGTTAGCCTTGATAATGAAATTAATTAATAACGGAGCAAATCCGTCAAATATATTTGTACTAACTTATATGGACTCAGCTGCTCGAAATTTTAGAGAACGTATTAAAAACATGTCACCGAACAGTACTCAATTACCTAATATTAGCACTATACACGGTTTAGCATTACGCATAATAAAAGATAATGCGAACTATGAAAGATTAGGTTTGGAGGCTGATTTTGAAATTTGTGACGACACTCAAAGAATGCGAATTCTAAAAAGTATTACAGGCAAATTTACAAAAACAGAATTGGATGAATTTGACAGGGCAATTTCTGTAATGAAATTACAAGAGGGTGACATAAACACGCCGTCTACGGATAAAAAGGTAGAGAAATTCAAAGCATTTTTCAAAGAATATCAACAAAAACTTGATGAAGCGAATTTAATTGATTATGATGACATTCTTTTATTATCCGTAAAACTTTTGGAAAACAATAAAGATGTTTTGGAATATTATCAAAACATTTGTCATTATATTATAGAAGACGAAGCGCAAGACTCATCAGGAATTCAGCAGAGATTAATCGCTTTGTTGTGTGCAAAACACAAGAACTTAATCCGTTGCGGAGATATAAATCAAGCAATTACAACAACATTTTCTAATGCTGATGTTGAAGGGTTTAGAAAATTTATTCAAACTGCAGATACGCTAGTTGAGATGAATCATTCTCAAAGATGCACACAAGACGTTATGACTCTTGCTAACAATACTGTTTTGTGGGGCGAAAATCTTTTGCCAAAAGCATTCTTTAAAAGCATGATGCAAGGAGTTGACGGGAAGAATCCTGTTTCTGAAAACGCAGTAAATTCAAAAGTTTTTGAAAAAACATTTGAAGAAAAGAATTTTATTTTAAAAGAAATAAAAAATATTCTTACGTTCAACAAAGATGCAACAATCGGAATTCTTCTAAGAAATAACTTTCAGGTTGCCAATTGGACAGCTTTTATCAATGATGCCGGTTTTAAAAGTATCACAAGAAGCGAGTCTTTAGGACAAAAAGCCGTTTTTAATACTATTTTTGCAATATTAAAGTTTTTGCAAAATCCGTTTGATAACGAAACTGTCGTTTCAGTGTATGAAACTTTGTCTGATTTAGGTTTTTATAAGCAACGTTTGCAATTGGAGATTAGAAACTCTGAAACACCATTTATTACAAAAAATGGTGATGAAATAGAGTCAACCGCTTTATCACAATTTTTGTGGGATATGCAATATTGGCTAAATTCTTCCACCATGCCAATTGAAGAATTAGTTATAAAAATAGGATTATTTTATTACACGTCAGATATTGAAAAATCTAACGTTTATTTAATCGCAACTCTTGTAAGAAAATTAAATACTTCAAATAATTTTGATTTGGTAGTTGAGCGTTTAGATGCGGTTGCTAAACGTCCATCTCTGAGCGGGTTTAAATTCTTCTCAGAAGAAGAAGATTCTTCTGCAGTAAAAGGTAAAGTTCAAATTATGACATTACACAAATCAAAAGGTGATGAGTTTGAATATGTATTTATTCCTGAACTTACAGAAAAAGCTCTTTCAATGAATACAGAAAAAGCTACAATAAAATCTTCAACAATATTTATGGAACAAGTCAGAGGATTTAACCCTAAATATAAAGTTAAGTCAGAACAAGAATTGAAAGAATTTTCTGCGGAAGAATCTATGAGATTGTTCTACGTTGCAGTAACCAGAGCAAAAAAGAAACTTTACATAACAACTTCAACAAAAACAAAAGCTTTTGGAAAAGAAATTTCTCAAGAACCTAGTGTTATTTTTGAAGATTTGTTATAAGAATTTACGGAAAATTTCTGTTCATGTGCGTTTTTCTTTTTTTTATGCTACAATTTATACTATAAATAGACTTTTTAATTTTTGAGGGGGAATAGATGACACAAGGGTATGATGCTAGTAATATTAGGGTTTTAGAGGGTTTGGAAGCTGTTAGAATGCGTCCCGGCATGTATATTGGTTCAACTTCACAAAGAGGTTTGCACCACTGTATTTATGAAATTGTTGATAACTCTATTGACGAATCACTAGCAGGTTATTGTACAGAAATTCACGTAACTGTTCACAAAGACAACAGTGTAACGGTTGAAGACAACGGTCGTGGTATTCCTGTTGATATTAAACCTGAAACAGGTAAATCTGCTCTTGAAATTGTACACACAGTGCTTCACGCAGGCGGAAAATTCGGTGATGGCGGATACAAAGTATCAGGCGGTCTTCACGGTGTAGGTGCTTCTGTAGTTAACGCTCTTTCAGAAAAAATGGTTGTAGAAGTTTCTCGTAACGGTTTTGTATGGAGACAAACTTATTTAAGAGGTGAACCGACTGCACAAGTAGAAAAAACCGTTGCAACAACTAAAACCGGTACACGATCAACTTTCTGGTTAGACCCTGAAATTTTTACGGAAACAACTGAAATTGACGTAGATGTTATTGGAAACCGTTTCAGAGAAATGGCTTTCTTGAACAAAGGTTTAAAAATCATCTTACACGATGAAAAAGATGAAAAGAAAGATGAAACATTCCACTACGAAGGTGGTATTGCAAGCTATGTAGAGTTCCTTAATCATAACAAAGCTGTTATGTTTGACGAACCGATTTACATGGATAAAACAGTTGAAAAGATAAAAGTAGAAGTTGCTATGCAATATACAGATGCTTACAGCGAATCTATTTTATCATTTGCGAACAACATCAATACTCACCAAGGCGGTACTCACTTAACAGGGTTCAGAAACGCTATTACTCGTGTATTGAACGATTACGCAAGAACAAACAAAATCTTGAAAGACTCAGAACAAAACCTTTCAGGTGATGACGTTAGAGAAGGGTTAACGGCAATTGTATCTGTAAAAATCGAAAACCCTGAATTCGAAGGTCAAACAAAAGAAAAACTTGGCAACTCAGAAGTTATGGGTGCTGTTCAAGATGTTGTTAAAGAAAAATTGCAAGAATGGTTAGAATTCAACCCTAAACTGGCAAGAACAATTATAGAAAAGACTCTTCAAGCTCAAAGAGCAAGAGAAGCTGCAAGAAAAGCTAGAGAATTAACAAGACGTAAATCAGTGCTTGAAAACTCTACTTTACCGGGTAAATTGGCTGACTGTTCAAACAGAGAACCTGAAAAATGCGAAATCTACATAGTCGAAGGGGATTCCGCTGGTGGTTCTGCTAAACAAGGTAGAAACAGAATGTTCCAAGCTATTTTGCCGCTAAGAGGTAAAATCTTGAACGTTGAAAAAGCAAGATTAGATAAAATTTATGCAAACAACGAAATTCAATCAATGGTTCAAGCTTTTGGTATTACAATTAGCCGTAACTCAGAAGAATTTAACCTTGAAAAACTTCGTTACCACAAAATTATTATCATGACCGATGCCGATGTTGATGGTGCTCACATTAGAACTCTGTTATTAACATTCTTCTTCCGTTATGCACGTCCATTGATTGAAAACGGTTATGTTTATATCGCACAACCGCCTTTATTCAAGGTTACACAGGGCAAAACGTCAGAATACTTGTACGATGAGCATGCTCTTGACAAAATGCTTAAAGAACGTGGTATCAAGTCATTGAGTTTATCTGACAAAACAAAATCTAAAGTCAAAACAGGTGATGAATTATTAACATTACTTTCAAATATGGGTACATTCTATAAAGCATACAACAACCCAATTTTGAATATTATTCCGTCAGTTGTTTTGCGTGGTTTAATCAGATCAGATGTTAAGCCTGAAGATTTTGAAGATCAAGCAAAAATGAATGAAGTAATTGAATATTTGCAACATTATCTTTCAGATCACGCTGAAAACTACAATGTTTCAGAAGCTAAAAATTACAAAGTAGAATTAAAATACAATTCTGATACTGCAAAATATGCAATTCAATTGGATTTGTTTGAAAATGAACACGAATTAATTACTGCAAATATCATTAAATCTAATGAATTCAAGAGATTGAAAAACTCATATCCATTAATCCGTGATTTCTTGATTGAAGAAGAAGAAAAACTTATTCTTGAATCTGAAAATGGAGAAGTTGAAATTACATCATTTGAACAACTTCAAAAAATTGTTGATGACAGAGGTCAAAAAGGTATGACTATTCAACGATTTAAAGGTCTTGGTGAAATGATGCCTCAACAATTGTGGGAAACTACAATGGATCCTGAAACAAGAACACTATTAAAAGTTAATATTGAAGATGCAATGATGTGTGACCAGTTATTTGATATCTTAATGGGTGACAAAGTTGAACCTAGAAGAGATTTCATTGAATCAAATGCTGTTTATGCAACAAATATTGATACATAGAAAATCATGAGAAGCGATAACATAAAAAAAGGAATAGCTAGGACGCCACACCGTAGCCTTTTAATGGCAACTGGTGTAAGTAAGAAGAATATGAAAACTCCGTTCATCGGAATTGCAAGTTCTTTTTCTGATTTAGTTCCGGGGCATATCGGAATGCGTGATTTGGAACGTCAAATCGAAAAAGGAATCCACACAGGTGGCGGTCAATCCTTTATATTTGGAGTGCCTGCTGTTTGTGACGGAATTGCGATGGGGCATGACGGAATGCGTTATTCACTTCCATCAAGAGATTTAATCGCTGATTGTATTGAAACAGTTGCTAATGCTCACCAACTTGACGGTTTGGTATTACTTTCAAATTGTGACAAAATCACTCCTGCTATGCTTATTGCAGCTGCAAGGTTAAATATTCCGTCAATTATTGTAACTGCTGGTCCGATGCTTGACGGTGAAAGCAAGTGTGAAAAGCTTACAATGATAAAAGGAGCTTTTGAAGCAATCGGAAAATTTCGTGATGGTGTTATTGACGAAGAAAGACTTCTTGAACTTGAAGAAGCTTCTTGTCCGTCAGCCGGCTCTTGTCAGGGGCTTTATACCGCCAACACAATGGCCTGTTTAACAGAAGTTATGGGAATGAGTTTGCCTTGGTGCGCAACATCAGCAGCAGTGTCTTCTCACAAGCGTAGAATTGCATTTGAGTCAGGAGTTCAGGTTGTTGAACTTGTTAGACAAAATAAAAGACCTTTGGATATCATTACAAAAGATACATTGAGAAATGCCATTATTGCTGATTTAGCAATGGGTGGTTCGACAAATTCGTTCTTGCATATTTTGGCAATCGCAAACGCTATTAAGCCAGTTCAAAGCAACGAAGAAACCTCTGAAAATTCAATTGTATCGCTTAAAGATTTTGAGGAACTTTCTCATAAAATTCACCAAATAGTAAAGCTTGAACCGTCTTCAGCTATTACAATGACAGGTTTTTATCAAGCGGGTGGAGTTAATGCAGTATTAAAAACACTTTTAAGAGATGTTCCTCTTTTCAAAGATTTTATTGGAGTTACTTTAGAAAAGACTTCTGATTTAGTTAAAAATTCTTATGTAGATGAAAAAGTTATTCATCCGTATTCAGAACCGTTTACAACAAAACCCGGCTTAGGAGTTTTGTATGGTAATATTGCTCCGGACGGCTCTGTAATAAAGATTTCTGCAGTGGATGAGTCTTGTTATGAATTTGTAGGTACTGCAAAAGTCTTTGATAGTGAAGAAGATGCAATGTCAGCTTTGGAAAACGATTTAATCAAAGCCGGTGATGTAATAGTAATTCGATATGAAGGACCAAAAGGCGGTCCTGGCATGCGAGAAATGCTTGCACCGACTTCTTTATTAGTTGGCAAGGGTTTAGGAACAAAAGCGGCATTGATTACAGACGGAAGATTTTCCGGTGGAACAAGAGGAATTTGTGTTGGACATATTTGTCCGGAAGCTTCTGACGGCGGTGTAATTGCATTGATTGAAGACGGTGACACAATCGAAATAGATATTAACAAAAGAACCTTGAATTTGAAAGTTTCAGAAGAAGTGTTAGCGGAACGCAGAAAGAACTTTGTAAAACCGCAACCTAAAATCAGGTCAGGATATTTGGCAAAATACGCAAGAACAGTTCAAGATGCTTCGCACGGAGCGATTGTATGATGGATGAAGAAACACAATCCAAATCAACTATACGCAAATGGGTGAAAGAAGAACGTAAAAAGCTGGATATCAATTCATTAAGCAATAAGCTAATAATTGAACTTCAAAAAACAGAAGAATATCAACAAGCTAAAAATATAATGATTTTTTATCCGTTAAAATATGAAATCAATTTACTTGAACTTCTGAATGACTCAACAAAAAAATTCTATCTACCCAAAATTAATGGTGAAGATTTACTTTGTTGTCCTTACGCTAAAGGGGATGAGTTATGCGAGTCTTGTTTTAAGACAAAAGAACCTACTTCAGAACAAACTAAAACGCAAATAGATTTAGTAATTGTTCCTGCTCTTGCAGTCGACAAAAACAACTACCGCCTCGGCTATGGTGGAGGATATTACGACAGATTTCTTGCTAAAATTAAGTCCAAAACTATTGTATGTATTCCAAAACAATTTATTATAGATACAATTTATCCTGAAAAGTTTGATATTCCGATTGATAAAATCATTTCTGTTTAGAAAAACATCTGCATTTCACAAGGAAGCGGCTTATTGTATTTGTAATCAACAGGACAAAGTAATTGATTATATGTTACGTGGTCATTGTCAACCGAAATAAATTCTTTATGGTCAACTCCATACTGAAAATCATATGTTCCTTGCATAGCCTTTTGATTTGCTTCCAGTTTAAAATAATTATTAGAACCAACTGTATCATTTTGAGTCAAACCTAAATCTGCAAAATCAGGCATATTTTGAGTAAATGCATTTGACGTGGTGAATTTTGTATCAGCTTTATTATGTTCTATAAATTCATAAAGTGACGTATTTGAGTTATGGTGATAATACCTGATTGGAGCAGAATTTCTGCAATTATTTTTGGTCAAATACGTATCAATCATCGCCAATGTTCCGATTGCAAAAGGTTTATTTAACCCTCTTTCTTCAGGTTTACCCATTTTTAAGATAAAAGCTTCTCCTGACGGAGTTGTTATTTTGAAAACATTTTTATCTGACTTCCCATCAATAAAATTTTCAAATTTAAATACTTGTCCATTTATGTTTAAATCCGAAATATTTTTCTTTGTTTTAAAGCCAATATCCACATAATTTTTTAAATACTCAATAATTCTAGTATAATTATCCGCACCAATACTATTAGGAACAACCCCTAACTCGAAATCATCATTGTGATACAGTTCTCTATGTTTTTGGATTAAAACTTGCTCATCCCAATCCGGACGAATGGTCAACAATTCTGATACAGATTTTGCATTTTGAACCCTTGTATTTAAATAATTGGCATAAGCTTTCTTATACGGATTGTCATACGCAAAAATATTTAAAATATCCGAATTTGCAGGCAGTTTTTCTCTTAGAGCAGCTACTACATGCTTTATTTGCCTTGGTTGAGTGGAAAAGCTGTCAATAAATTCATAAGACAAATCTTTATCAGCTAATATACAACGAAATACTCCGTCTAAACTTTCAGCCGGAGCTTCAAGCTTCATAAACGAAAGAGCAGCCGGAAGTTTATCATGTCTTATAGCCCATTTATACTCATCTAATAGCGCAGGAATTTGTTTTCCACCTTTAAAACCTAAATGGGATGCATAAACTTGTTGTTTTCCAACTTCAGCAGTATTTTGTGTTTCATTATTTCGAATTTTTGAAACACGTGAAGTTATAACTTGATTTTTATCAAGTTTATTTAATCGAATTGCTTCTAATTTCATATCCTACCTATAGCTGATAAGAGAAAGAACTCTTAATTGCACTATCTACAGCACCTTTGCAAGATTCTAATTCAGTACTTACCATATTCAAACGGTTTTGATATTCTTGCAATTGTAAATCTAAACGTTTTTCTAATTGTGATAGCTTATCTCGTCTGGCTTCAAGTTGTTTAACCGCCGGATTTTCCGGATCTAAATCGTTACCTAAAGAAAGAATTTCATCAGAAGAAGCAACCAATTCCATCTTCGCAGTAGAAATCCACTGTATTTTAGTTTCCAATGTTAGCTTATAAGCTGTTAAATACATTAATCTGAAACTCGAGGTTATTAATCCCATAACACATGTCCTTCCGGTTTATAGTATCAAGCCAATCAACCTGACCTATAGTTCTATCTTTGTTCGTTTAGGTTCTTGCCTTTTAGGAATGTGTGTTCATTACTTTCTGCAATTAAACTTTCCATTTTGTAAAGCTGATGCTTGTGGTAGTTTACACGGTACTTAGCCATTTTTAACTTTTGTCTTATGGTAAGCATATCCTTTAGGCTTCCCAGCAAATTCATGAGTAATGCCTTGAAGGGATTGTTGCGTCTAAAATAAGACTGGGCAAAATTCATGAAATTCACTAACCGTTTTATGCTATTTTGTATCTCTTCACGCATGGTTACAATCTCCCATACATTTAGAGTCTACATGTATAATAAAACATGTAAAGCCCAATAATTGCTTAATTTTATATGTATTTGTTACATTTGTTAACATGTTATTTATAGCCTCTTCCGATTGATTGCGAACTATCAAATATAAACCTGTTTTTATAAACACTATCTTGCTCTTTTATATTTAACGGCATTTTTTTCAAAAACTTTAAATCTTTTTGTGCAAAATAACTCTGTTCGTTACAAAAATTTACTAACGCTATTAGAGCTTTACAAAAAGCATTGTTTACAAATAAATTATCTATCATTATTCTAAAAAATGTACGTCCTCGCATAATTAAACCATGGCAAACCTTGTTATATCATATAAAAATTTTATATTACAAATTGTCAATATCCTTGCTCTTACTTTCAAGGTCATCTTTTAACATTTTTCTTACAATATCACTCTGAGTATCAAGCATTTTACAAACCGTTTCAATATTTGCAACTTTTTGAGAAAGTATTGTATCAGCATTCGATAATACGTTTTGAGAAACAGATTGATAAGCAGAAAGTGCCGCAGAAGAAGTTCCTTGCATCAAATTACCCATTACAACTGCAGGTAATCCAAATTCACCTAAATAAGGTGCTGCCGCTGTCATTATGCCACCCCAACCGGATACCAAACCCGCCAATGGCATCAAGATATTAGAAGCACCAATACCATAACCGTTTGCTGTACCGACACCATAAGCCGCTGTACTTGCTATATCTGCAATACTACCAATGCCAGACGCAAATCCTGTTGGTGAACCGCTTGATGAACCACAGCCATATAACAAATTACCACCCAAACCTGCTGCACCGCCTGTTGTATACCCACTTAATCTTGAAGCATAACCGCTTGGAAATCCTGAATAATTACCTAAGCTATTAACACCAAATGATGAATAAGTACCTGTTAAACCACCATTGCCACCTGTATATTGTGACCAATAAGATGTACCAGGGATGTTCATCGCTGTTGTACCGCCTAATGTAGTCATAAATGCTGACGGTGCAAACAAGCTCGCTAACTGATACAGAAATCCACCCGCTGCCTCAAACCCCGTACCCGAAGATGCAGACCCTGACACAGTCAAATCTCTCAATCTGTCATAAGTTTCATACAACATAGCTTTCGCATCGCTTGAAGCCGATCCGTATCTGTTTGCTATTACTAAGTATCCATCATTCTTATATGCCATATTTTATAACCTTTTGGCGGAGCACATTCCGCATTGTTTCTTATTTGATTTTTTTGTTCCAGGTGCTCCTTTGGAACTGACTACCAGCGGGTTTGAGCCTTTGATATAACCTTTTGGCGGAGCACATTCCGCATTGTTTCTTATACTACCAGTGGGTTTGAGTGGATTGGTTATACATTTGACCCTATTCACCCCTAGCCACCGAATGTCTTGAATGAAGATTCTACGTTATCGTCGACAACTTTCTTCACTGCTTCCATTTCGGTAGATAGCGCACTTTGTTCTGTATCAAGCTGCTTCAACCTTAACTCTAACTGCTGATCTTCTTGTTGAATTATTGATGTTTTAGCGTTGATATCACGAATCATTTTGTCATAAACTGCATTATCATAATAATACTGGTTCATTGCATCTTTATATGCTACATCATCAGTTTCTGTTCCCATATTAAGTGTGTATACAATTGAATCGTCCTCAAATTTTATGCTTGTAAAACGTCCGTTTCCATCAGTTTCAACCAAAGCTTTTTGAGTTTCAGAAATGGTTGTATCTAAATACACAGCGTTATAATATGCAAGTTTTGTTTGACCGTCAATATGATTTGGACCGGTTCCACTGTTATAAGACTCTTCCAAATCTTCATAGCTTGTATAATAAGTAACACCGTTCATTTGGAAAGAATAAACACCGCCTTTATATGCAGATATTTTTCCTGTTGTTTCATCATATTCAAAACAATCCAACAAATTTGATTCTATTTCTTGTTCTTTCATATCATTTACTACTTGTTGTAACTCAGCCAGTTGCTTATCACTAAGCTCTGCTAGCGGTACAAGATCAAGATTACCAAGATATGTCGGATGCTTCAATTTATCATATTCTTCTAATGCTGCATCATAATTTTGTTTTGCAGTTTCTTCAACAGCTTTAGCTGCATCATAGCCATTTTGAGCCGCAGTAAGAAAACCTGTCAATCTGTTCAAATCGTTTTGATACCCTTCTAGCACTGTAGCAATATTCGCTGTATCAAAATTAGTTAATGAACCCTTAAAATTGTCTTTGTCTTCAGCTTTGGCATATTCAGTAGCTAATTTATTTAAGTCTGTACTTTTTGCAAAATCCCAATTATCATCATTTTTATAAAAATAATAGTTGGATAATTCTGCTTCTGAAATTGCGCCGGCATTCATCAAATCCGTCAAAGCTGTTTTTATTGTGGTCTGCTCTTCTTCTGTATATTGTGAATATGCTTTATACGTATCTGTACCGGCAGCGGTAGTAATTGAATACTCATCTTTTTCATGAGGAGTTTTATCATCAGTTGCATACTCGCACTTTGTTATGTTTTCTAACGGTTGACTATAATTAGAAATATTTGCTTGTTTATTTTTAAGCTCGTTCACTTGTTTTTGTATATCATCAAGTTCTTTTTTTGCTTCAGTTGTAGCTTTTTGCGCAGCTTCATAATCCTCAGTACATTGTCTTATTCTAGCTTCAACAGCTTCTATATCAGCAAGGCTACTCATGCCCTCAGTAAACTGAACCTGAGGATCATTCATTTTCTTGATTGAACCGGTATAACGGTTTGTTGAATAACTTCTTGTTACAACATAGTTGAATTCAGGATCATCATGAGAAAGCTGTTGCCAGTTTTCTAATTTTGTTTCCTTCCCCAATCCATCACTATATGTGTACACAGTTTTTGTATAATCAGATGTACTTGGCGGCACAGGAACAGACAAGCCCAGCATTTGATTGAACAAGTTTGCACTCTGATTAGACAAAGCGGTTCTTGCTTGGTTAATTTGTTGTCCTTCGAATTCACAATTTGATTTTCTTGCAACCAGCGCTAAATATCTGGCTTGAGATGCTGCCATACCCATATTGGTATCTCCTGTTGTTTGGTCTATGTTGTATATTTAATTAAACTTTATAAAAAGTCAATTTTTACTATTACCATTATATATTATTCTTCAGACATTTAATAATAAAGAGAAAATAAAATCATTCATTTAATGTAGATTGTCACCACAAAATCATTCGTTTAAGGTATAATAAATTCAAGAGGAGAAACAACATATGATTTTAGATAAAATTAACGAACCAAAAGATTTAAGAGAATTATCTTCAGAAGAATTAAATACACTTGCAAGTGAAATAAGAGAACTTATTATAAAAAAAGTTAATACAACCGGCGGACACTTTGGTCCGAATTTAGGTATTATTGAAGCTACAATTGCTCTTCATTATGTTTTTAATTCACCTATTGATAAAATAGTTTTTGACGTTTCACATCAATGTTATACTCATAAAATTTTAACCGGTAGAAAAGAAGGATTTTTAAACCCTGAAAAATACTTGAAATACACGGGTTACACCGCACCGGAAGAAAGTGAGCATGACTTTTTCAAAGTCGGACATACTTCAACATCCGTTTCTTTGGCAACAGGTTTAGCAAAAGCTCGTGATTTAAAAGGCAATTCAGAAAATATTATTGCACTAATAGGAGATGGCTCACTCAGTGGCGGAGAAGCATTAGAAGGTTTGGATAACGCAGCAGTTTTGGGTTCTAACTTCATCATAGTTGTTAACGACAACGATCAATCTATTGCAGAAAACCACGGTGGCTTATACGCTAATTTAAAACTTTTAAGAGAAACTGACGGGAAAGCTGAATGTAATTTCTTCAAGTCTTTAGGCTTTAACTATGTTCTTGTAAAAGAGGGCAATAATATTGAAAAATTGATTGAAGCATTCCAATGCGTAAAAGATACAACTCATCCGGTTGTAGTTCATATCTGTACTCAAAAAGGTAAAGGTTGCAAAATAGCAGAAGACAACAGAGAAAATTTCCATTGGATATTACCTCATGCGTTAGACGAAAACAAAGCTGCAATCACTCAAAGTGAAAATTATACTTCAATAACAAGAGAATATATTTTAAACAAAGCAAAATCGGATAAAACCGTCATTGCATTAAATGCAGGGACTCCCGGAGTATTTGGCTTTGACAAAGATTTTAGAGCTCAAATGGGCAAACAGTATTTAGATGTTGGCATAGCAGAAGAGCATGCTGTTGCTTGCGCATCAGGAATAGCAAAAAATGGAGGCAAGCCTATTTTCACAGTTATGAGTTCTTTTATTCAAAGAACTTATGATCAATTATCTCAAGATTTATGCTTAAATAATTCTCCAATTACAATGCTTGTATATTGGGGTGGAATTTCCGGAGCTGATGCAACCCATTTATGCACATTTGATATTCCTTTGATTTCAAACATACCAAACATGGTGTATTTAGCACCAACAAACAAAGAAGAATATCTAAAAATGCTTGATTGGTCTATCGAACAAACTGAATATCCTGTTGCAATAAGAGTTCCTAACAGAGAACTTGTTTCTACAGGGGAAGAAGATAAAACAGATTATTCAATTCTTAACAAGTTTAAAGTTGTTTCAAAAGGAGAAAAAGTTGCAATTCTTGGGCTTGGAAATTTCTTTGGATTAGCCAAAGAAGTTAAATCAGAGCTAAAATCTAGCTTAGGAATTGATGCAACTCTTATAAATCCTGTATTTATGACAGGTATAGACAAAGATTTATTGGAAGAATTGAAACAAAATCATTCAGTTGTTATAACTCTTGAAGACGGAGAACTTGACGGTGGTTTTGGTGAAAAAATCACAAGATTTTACGGAAATTCTGATATGAAAGTTTTGAATTTTGGAGCAACAAAAGAATTTCCGGACAGAGTTCCTGTTGAAGAATTGTACAAAAGATATAAATTAACGAAAGATCAAATTATTGATGAAATACGCATTAGTTTTAGTTAATATAAAGGGTTTGGGTGTAAAAACATTCAGCTATATAGTTCCTGATGAAATGAAACAAATTATTCAAATCGGACAAGCAGTTTTAGTTCCGTTTGGTCGTCAAGGGCTTATTAATGCTTTCATCGTAGGTTTTTCTGATTACTTGCCTGACGGAATTCGAGCAAAAAAAATTAATCGAATTTTAGACGAAACACCTTTGTTTTCAATAAAATACTTAAAACTCCTCGAGTGGGTTGCAAATTATTACTGCACAGATTTTGTAACAGTTTTAAATGCGGCTATTCCAATGAAGCTTATTGAAAAGAATTCAAAAACAGAACAGTCCGTAGAACTAATCAACGAAAATTTTGAGGGCCTGACAAAACGTCAAAAAGAAGTTCTTGAATGTTTAAAAACAGAGGGAAAATGTCCATTAATTGAATTCGAAGAAAAAGCAAAAACAACTCGTGCAACAATGAAAAAGCTGGCAGAAGCAGGTTTTGTCAAAATCAACTTGGAATATGTTTACAGAAATCCACTCACAATATTCAAAGATGTTGAAGTTGAACCGTTATTTGAACTTTCACCAGACCAACAAGCTGTTTATGAGGGAATAAAATCAAAACTCCGCTCACCAAACCCTATTCTTCTGCATGGTGTAACAGCTTCCGGGAAAACAGAAGTTTACTTTAAGCTTATAAAAGATGTTTTAGAATCAGGAAAGAACGTCCTATTCATGGCTCCTGAAATAGCATTAGCATCACAGCTTACAAAACGTCTTGCAAAAAAATTCGGGATAAAAGATGTTGCGATTTGGCACAGCAGTATATCTGACGGGGAAAAATATGATGTTTGGCAAAGACTCTATAACAACGAAATTAGAATACTTGCCGGCGCTCGCTCTGCTGTTTTTGCACCACTTCAAAATATTGGATTGATTATTATTGACGAAGAACACGAAGGAGCGTACAAACAAACAAATCCGGCTCCACGCTATGATGCAAGAATTGTAGCTCGCCGTCTTGCTCAATTTCATCAAGCGCCATTACTTTTGGGTTCGGCTACTCCTGATGTTTCAACATATTATTTTGCACAAAATAACAACAACATTTTTCAAATGCTAAAACGCTTTAATAATGCACTTTTGGCAAAACCAGAAGTTATTAATATGCAAGAATATGGCAAAGCCGCTTATAGAAGTATTATCTCAAAACCTTTGCAAACAGAGATAAAAGAAGCTGTTGAAAACGGAAAACAAGTTATTCTGCTTATGAATCGTAGAGGATTTTCGACTTACACTCAATGCAAAGCTTGCGGAACAGTTGTCGAATGTCCTGATTGCTCAATTCCAATGGTTTGGCATGCTGACGGCAAAAAATTAAAATGCCATTATTGTTCAAAAGAAATGAGCTTCCCTGAATTTTGCCCTCAATGCGGAAGTGATGCGCTTTCTAACTCCGGTAGCGGAACTCAAAAAATCGAAATTTTAATAAAAGAATTATTCCCTGATTACAGAGTGGAAAGAATTGATAGTGATATTTTAACCAAAAAGAATGCTCACATTGAGTTATTAACAAAATTTCAAAAAGGTGAGATAGACATTTTGGTTGGAACTCAAATGATTGCAAAAGGTTTGGATAATCCTAATGTAACATTAGTTGGTGTAATTAGTGCTGATACAGGCTTTTCAGTGCCGGATTTCAGAGCCTCAGAAAGAGGATTTCAATTACTGACTCAGGTTGCAGGTCGTGCAGGCAGGGGTGAATACAAAGGGAAAGTTTTGTTCCAAACGTACAATCCTGATTATTACGCATTCCAAACTGCGAAATCTCAAAATTATGACAAATTTTTTGAAACAGAAATTAAAGCTCGTCAAGAATTTGATTATCCTCCATTCAGTCAAATTATCAGACTAATTTTATCATCTCAAAACAATTTTAGAGCCGAAAAATCTGCAATGGAAATTGCAATGAGATTAAACACAATGACTGAAAAATTTGGATTTACGGAATATTTGGAAACACTCGGTCCTACTCCTTGTATAATTTCAAAAATCAATGGGTACTATCGTTTTCAAATTCTAATAAAAAATAAACTTTCTCAAAAAGGTCATGATTTTGTTTCAAAATTTATGAACAAAATCTCTTTACCAAAAGATATTAAATTAGCAATTGACGTTGATCCGCTAGATATATTGTAAGTATAAAAAAGGCGGTCGGTTGAATTTCAACCGACCGCCTTTTTTATTAAATCTAATTATACATTAGCAGGTTTCTTTTGTTGTTGACTAGCACCTGGAATTGCTTGCCAATTTGCTGCCATAATCTTTTTGAAAGATTTTAAAGCTGTATCTTCTAATTCACCAAGTTCTTCTGCTTCCATAATCAATTCACGAAGTGGAAGAAGAGCTCTTTGGTCACGAAGTACACCTAAAGCTGCTGCTGCACCTGCTCTAACTAAATCATTTTCAGAACGATTTTTCATAACATCAATCAATGCAGGAACTGCTTTTGTATCATTCAATTTACCTAATGAAGTTACTGCATAAATTCTTACGTTTACCCATTCGTCAAATAACATATTAATGATTTTGTCTACACATTTTTTGTTGCCGATTTCACCCAAAGCACGAGTTGCATCACAACGTACGTTTACTTTTTCGTGATCTAATGATTTCATCAATGCATCTGTTGCAACATCACCAATTTCAATAAGTGCATCTGTTGCAGTAATACAAACTTGAGAATTTTCATCATTTAATGCTTCAACAAGCGGTTCAACAACAATTTTACCGCCCAAACGTCCTAATGCACGAGCTGCACGAACTCTTACGTCAACGTTTCTGTCTTCACGTAATGATTCGATTAAGTGTTCTGTAGCTTTGCAATCACCCAATTCGCCTAATGCACGAGCTGCATATAAACGTACTGAACCGTTTTTATCATTTTTAAGTACATCGATTAACGGCTCAACGGCTTTAGAATCACCCATTTCTCCTAAAACACGGGCAGCATTGTATCTAACTTTTTCTGAACTTGATGACATTAAGTCATTAATCAATTCTTGGAAAGTTTTTTTAACTTGTTTCTTTTTGCCGCTAACTGTTATTGCCATACACTTTACCTCCGATATGCAAATAAAATTATCTAACTTCTACACAAGATTATAAAGTATTATTATTTTTAAAAATTGCCTTTATTATTTCGTTTGTTAAGATTTTGTTACATTCACCCAATTAGGGTAAAAAATACACTTAATCATTTCGTACTGATAGTATAGCATATTTTCTCATAATCTTGACTACTCTGTCGGATATTTTTACAAAAATTAATTATTATTTTATTTATAATTCTCTCGAAAATCTCTCTAACTCACGCTTTTGAATAGTTTGCAAAACTTAATAATTATTACTACCCATGGATAGTAATAATAAACTCGCTGCCTTCTCCGACTTTTGAATTAACTTCGATTTTACCTTGATGTTTTTCAATGATTTTTTGTGAAATAGCAAGCCCCAAGCCTGTTCCAACCCCAACGCCTTTTGTTGTATATCCTGCAAAAAAGATTTTATCAGGTTCTTTGATACCACAACCATTATCTTTGATTTTTACTTTTAACTCATTATTTGCATAACTTGTGTCAATAGTTATTGTACCCTCGTTTTCTATTGCGTGAGCAGCGTTTACCAAGATATTCATAAATACCTGATTTAACATATTTGGATAACATTTTATCGGAGGTAATTCTCCATAATTTTTTACAATTGTAATTCTATTTTTGGTTTCATGCCTGATTAAATCTAAAGTTAAATCAATTTCTTTATTAATATCTGCATCCTGTAATTCAGCTTCATCAAGTCGTACAAACTTACGCAAAGACACAACCAATCTGTTTATTCTTGCAATAGCTTCTTTATCTATTGTATTAATTTCACTCAACAATTCTTCAACCTCTTTATCATTAATTCTTGATATTAATTTTGTTGCAATCTCATTATTGGATTTGATTGAAGCCACCGGAGTATTTATTTCATGGGCTACACCGGCAACCAACTGACCTAAAGATGCCATTTTTTCGGAATTTATAAGTTTTAATTGAGTATCTTGAAGTTCCTTCAACGTTCTTGTCAATTCCTTAACCATTCTTGCATCTTTTTTGTAAAGTTCAGATTGTATAATTGCGTTTCCTAATTGAGTTGAAACCCCCTCTAAAACCTCAAGTGCGTCATCTAGTTTTGTTTTTTGTTTTGTTAACAATACAATTACACCCAATCTATTATTCATATGATAAATCGGAAGTACTACTCTTTGTACAAGCTCATTGAAAGGCTTTGCTTCTGAAAACTCTTTCATACAAGATGAGCAAAAAACTTTTGCCGAAGCGATTGAATTTTCCGTAGATTTATCAAATGTAATCTTTCTTCCAACATCTTTTTTATGCAGAGATTCATTAATAATATAAGCTTTCATATCTTGAGAATAAACCGCATAATAAGCACGAAAACCTGCAAATAAAGTCGCTAATTCTTCTAAAGCTGAAGATAAAATGACAGAAGTATCAACAGAACTTCTTATAATATTTGAAATATTATTCAGCAACAAAAGCTTCATTGCTTGAGATTGGGCTTGTTGCTTAACTTTTGACAAATTTTTATTCTCGTTTTCCAACAAAGAAATCTTTTTTTGATAAGCCTGATTTCTTTGCAAAGATTTTTCCAAACCAATTTTTGCCGTAACATCCGTAAAAACAATTATCGCATTTCCGTGTTTTTTTGTTGAAATCAAATCATAATATGAATACTCATTTCCCACAGATTGGTACAAAACATGAGCAGAAAAATCCTGAGGAGATTCCAATGCCTGCATTATTGGAGAATGAACTCCGACATTATTACTAACAAGAGCACAAACCTCATAATTCAATTTGTGAGAAAACTTTTTGAGGTTTTCAAAATCAGAAAAAACACGTTTAAAAACATTGTTCTTGAAAACAACCTCTTTTTTCTCATTGACGATAATAACCGCACTGTTAAATCTATTGAATAAATCAAACTTCCCCATACTTAACATTATATATCATCAATAAAATTTTATACAATGTAAATATATATAAAGTTTTGCGCAAATTTTATTCTTTACGCACATTAATAACAAAAAAAGGAGTAAATATGTCATTTAAAGTCAATTTGTTAAACACCCCGGTTAATTATGCTTCCAAAGTAGCAATTGTAGGGAAGGAGAATATCTTTACTGTAAATAAAGCAAAATTTGCTAATTCAAAATATCAATTGGTTAGTGAGAATGCAAACACTTGTGTTATGCTAGGGCTTAACGGAGGTAAAGCTAATAATTGTTTGATGCACCTTGCTCCTGAACAACAACCATTGCGTTCCCTAAAAGAAGGTATTGAAAGATGTGTTGAAGCAATTAGAGAGAAAATGGACAATGTTCAAGAAGATGTAACCGGAATTTTAGTCGGAGGGAGACATTCTTCTAATAAAGACAGTTTTAATCTCTTTAACGAAGTTGCAAATATTTTAGATGACCTTGGAGTTCCTTTTTCTATGCTTTGTGGAAAATTTGATAATGTTGCAAACGACAATATTTTAATTTGCGAAGAAAATGTAAAAATTTGGAATAGTTCTCTAAAAAATAAAAACCTTGAAGATTTGTATGAAGTTGTTGAAATTTCAGATAAAGTGCCTGTAGATATAATTGTTTAATATATTTATTCATATCTCAAAGCATCAATAGGATTTAACAAAGATGCCTTATATGCCGGATAATATCCAAATCCTATTCCCACGAGTCCGGAAAATCCAAATGACAACAAAATCGGTGAAATTGTTATGACAATAGATGTATTAAACACAGCTCCAATCAAAAGAGCTATAACAATACCCGAAATCACACCAATCAAGCCACCAAGCAATGATAACACAAGTGCCTCTATCAAAAATTGGATTTGAATATCAACTGCTCGTGCCCCGATAGCCATCCTTATCCCAATTTCTTTTGTTCTTTCCGTTACAGAAACCAACATAATATTCATAATCCCAATTCCGCCAACAAGTAGCGAAACAGAAGCAATCGATGCTAATAAAATCGCAAATGTCTGAACAGTAGATTTCATTTTTTCTTGAAATTCTGCACTATTCCTTATATCAAAATCATCTTCTTGACTAGAACCCAAATTATGTCTTCGTCTTAGAATTTGTTTAACATCTTGTTGCGCAATTTCTGTATCTTCCAAAGATTGTGCCTTTACCAAAATCTGACTTACCGCTCCCGGAAAATCCGTTCCAAAAACTTTTCTTTGCGCAGTTGTTAATGGGATAAAAATAATGTCATCTTGATCCATTGGACCAACTTGACCTTTTGATTTTAAAGTACCAATTACTCTAAACGGAACATCTCCAATTCGAATAGTTTTATCAATAGGATTTACATCTCCAAAGAGTTCTGTTTCAATTGTAGAACCTATAATCGCAACTTTCACAGCATTCTTATCATCATCCCTTGTAAAAGGTCTACCTAATTGGATTTCATAGTTTTTAACATAAAGATACGGTGTGGTTATTCCATAAACAGATGTTGACCAGTTTTGGTTTCCATACATTACCTGTTTTGAAGAATTCATTACCGGCGCAACTGCCTCAACTCCTCTTGCGCTTTTCTTTATCGCATCAGCGTCTTTTACGCTTAAGGTTGGTTTTGAGCCAAATCCCATTGACACACCGCCACTCTTTGCTGTAGCTGATCTAATCGTCAACAGGTTTGAGCCCATTGACTCCATGTTTTCTTGAACTTTTTTATTCGCACCTGCCCCAATCGCAAGCATTATTATTACCGCAGAAACCCCGATAATAATTCCTAAGCTTGTTAATGCCGAGCGCATTTTGTTTACTTTGAGCGAGTTCAATGCTATTTTTAATGTTGATTTAAAATCTATCATCTTTTAACCTTTTGTCGGGACACATCCCGTTAAATTACCTAACTTATTTATCTTTTCCAAGTGTCCCTTTTGAACAGACTACTTTTTAACCTTTAGGCGGGACACATCCCGTTAAATTACCTAACTTATTTATCTTTTTCAAGTGTCCCTTTTGAACAGACTACTTTTTAACCTTTTGTCGGAGCACATTCCGCATAACTACTAACTTGTTCTATCCGCTCCCAGTGCTCCTTTTGAACAGACTACTTTTTAACCTTTTGTCGGAGCACATTCCGCATAACTACTAACTTGTTCTGTTCGCTCCCAGTGCTCCTTTTGAACAGACTACAAGTTTGTTAGATTTGTTTATCAGGTTTCTCTATTCCTTTGTTTTAACCATTCATCTTTCATTAAGTCAGAAACAATTTTACCATCCTTGAACCTTATTATTCTTTTTGTATATTCTGCAATATCAGGTTCGTGAGTTACCAAAACAATTGTTTTTCCGTATTCTTTGTTAAGATTAACAAAAAATTCCATTACATCGATGCTTGTTTTTGTATCCAAATTTCCTGTCGGTTCGTCTGCAAGAATTAGTGGTGCATCGTTTACAATTGCTCTTGCAATCGCAACTCTCTGCTGCTGACCTCCTGACATTTGCGAAGGCATATTATTTTCTTTTTTATCTAAACCAACTATTTTTAATGCATGTCTAGCTCTTTCAATTCGTTCTTCTTCAGGAATTCCCTTGTAAATCATTGGTAATTGTACATTATCTAATGCTGAAGTTCTTGAAATCAAGTTAAATCCTTGAAAAACGAACCCAATTTTATTGTTTCTTATATCAGAAAGTTGGTTTGCGTTCAAAGAAAACACGTCAATACCATCTAAATGATATTCTCCGCTATTTGGTTTATCCAATGTGCCTAACATATTCATACACGTTGATTTACCTGAACCGGAAGTTCCCATAATTGCAACAAATTCACCTGTATCAATTGAAAACGATACGTCATTTAGAGCATGGAAGCTTTCATCTCCCATTTGATATGTTTTAATTGCATTTTTTACTTCAATAAGAGCCATTACAAATCTTTCTTATTTTATTTACATTCTTGGAGGTGGCATTGAGCCGTTTTGTCTTTTCTTGCCGCCTAATGTTCCGACTACAACCTTATCTCCAACTTTTAATTCTTTTGAAATAACTTGGGTATGGTTGTCATCAGTTGCACCTATTTCAATATTATATCTTTTTAAACCGTTCTTAGTTTGAACCCAAATTCCTTGTTGTTCGTATTTTTGACCATTTGTTTCCGGAGTAAATTTCAAAGCTTGAGGAGGTACACAAAGAGCATTTTCTACTTTATCAGTAATAATAGAAACATTTGCACTCATGCCGGGAATTACAAGCCCTTCAGAATTATCAACAGAAATAATAACCGCATATGTAACAACATTATTTGTTGTTGTAGAGGCTAAACGAACTTGCGTAACAGTTCCCTCAAATTTTCTATCTTGATAACCGTCTAATGTATAAGTAGCTTTTTGGCCAACTTTAACTCTGCCAATATCAGCTTCTGATACACTAGCTTCTATTTGCATTTGAGTTAAATCTTCAGCAACTTCAAAAAGTGTAGGAGTATTGAAACTTGCTGCTACAGTTTGACCAACATCAACTGCTCTTGAAATTACCGTTCCGTCTACAGGTGATACGATTTTTGAATACCTTAAATTTGTCATATTATTATCTAATGTAGCTTTTGCAGCACTAACTTCCGCACTTGCAGCACTAACTTCCGCTTGTGCCTGTTGATAATTAGAAAGTGCTAATTCTACTTCATCTTTTGAAACGTAATTTTTTTCATATAGATGCTTATACCTTTGATAATTATTGCGTTTATAATTAAGTGTTGAAGTAGCTTTTGCATAAGTTGCTTGAGCATTATTTAATTTTGCGGTTGATTGGTCAACATTTGCCTGAAAAAGACTTGGGTCAAGCTCTGCTAACAAGTCACCTTTTTTTACAACAGAGTTGTAATCAACATAAATTCCGGCAACCGTACCCGAAACCTGTGTTCCGACTTCAATGGTATTAATCGGTTTGATTGTACCCGATGCTTCTACATACTGTGTTATTGTTTCGGATGTAATTTCTTTTGTAACATATTTTGCACCGCCTGATTTAAAAATACTAAAACAAGCTATTAATGCAATGATTACAGAAGTTGCGATAATAATATATTTTTTCATTATTTAATCCCCATAGATTTCAATAAGGTTTCTCTTGCTACGTTGTATTGGAAAATCGCTTCAACAAAATTTAATTGAGAACTGTTATAATTTGCCAATGCATCTTGAAGCTCAACATAGTTGTTTAAGCCGACACTATAACGACCATCAGCAAGTTCAAAGTTTTCCAATGTTGTTTTAACTTTTTCGTTCATCAACGGAATTCTACGTTCAAGTTGGCGCATATTTACAAAATTTGATTGAACTTCCCAATAAATACTTGATTTTGCAATATTAACATTGTGTTTAGCGATATCTAAATATGCTTCACCTTCTTTTACTTGATAGTGTATTTGATAAGGGTTAACAGAGCCTAATCCCATGCTCGCTCCGACTTGAAGCGGACTAGAATATGTAGATTCGTTTTTTGTGTACCCCCAAGTTAATTCCCCATTAATTTCAGGTGCATAAGAACGTTTTATCGCTTTTAAAGATTCTTCTTGGACTTTGCTAACCATTTCATTTGATTTTAAGTCAGGTCGAAATTCTAAAGCTTTGTCAACAGCATTCTGTTTTGTTATCTTCATTGGTTTAAACTCAAAGTTTTGAATAATATCTCTGTGCTCAATTCCGGAAGTTAACATTAACAACCCGTCTTCATTCTTTTTAAACGAAGTCGGTTTTAGTCCGTTTTCAACACCCTCAATTTTCTTTTTGTAATCAGCTTTCAAAAAGTTAAAATTTTCCGTGTTACTAACAATTAACTCAGAAGATTCTTGATAAAACATAGAGTCTTTTAAAGCTATCAAATTCGTTTCTAGAGTATTTTGTCCCTCTACAAGTTGAATTTTTGCATCAACAAGATTTGCTTCTGCGTTAACCACATCGATTTTTGACTTTAAACCCTCGTCAAACATGGCTTTTGTGCGTTCGTAGTTAAGAGTTTGAATTCTTACGTTCTGTTCAAAAATATCTAAATTCGCAAGTGCTGAAAGGACTTTGTAATAATTAATCCTAACGTCATATACAACATTGAGAATTTCGTAATCATAATCATATTGAGCAGACATAGTGTCGTATTTAGCCATATTGATTTTTGCAGTCGTTCTACCAAAATCCCAAATCATTTCTGAAATTCCGACATTAAACCCTACTGAATTTTCATGAGAATTAACAATTCTTGTTCCGTTATTTGAATTGTGATTATAATTTACTCTTGCTGTGAGTTTTGGAGCGTAATTTCCTCTTGCAACCCCAATTCCTGCTTTAGCAGCATTGATTTGTTCATTTGCAACAAATAGATTTGGATTATGTGATATGGCATAATCAACACAATCATCAATTGTCATAACCGTAATATTTACAGGCGGATGTTTTCTTGAAATTACAGCCGGTAATTTAATTTCTCCAACTTCAATTCTTTTATTTTTCTTTGGTTTTTCCAGCTTTACTTCGTTTTTCTCATGCTTAAAGAAATTGAATTTACTCTTTTTTTGCGCATTATCTTCTATTGCAAAAGCACTTTGAGATAGCAAAGTTGCTATGATTAATCCTGTTATTACTTTCTGTTTCACCGTTCCTCCGGTTTCAATTATAATAATATGTTCAAAAAAATTCTTCATTTTTTTAAACGATATTTAACTATAATTGTTCAAAATCGACGAAAAATTAAGTAATAAATTTATGAGACAAAGAACATTCTATCTCTGAAAGAAGCATATCTATATATTCAACGTGCTGAGAATATCCGTTCTTCCCAAAGAAATCACGAGCTTCAAGCAATTTTTCTTTTGCCGAAACAGGGCTTTTTCTTTTTGTAACTTTACCAATATCAGTTTGAACATGAGCAAGCATAAGCTCATATTCTCGTTTTTGAGCGGGTTTTCTTGCTAGACAACGGAAGGATTCTGTTGCTCTGCTATAATCACCAAGGATATTTTTTAAACATTTTTCTTGTTCAAACAAAACTTTTATATATTGCGGGAATTTGTCATATACTCTAAAATATACCTGCCTTAAATCATTCAATCTTGCCATTGCGTGAATTGGATCATTATTCCTTTTTGCAACTTCTAAACCTCTATATGCGAATGGCTCCAACTCTTCAGGGATATAACGTGTAAGCTTGCATAATTTGCTCAATAATATTCCTGCAAAATCGTATTGTTCTCTATTAACCATTGTATCAGCTAAGGTTTCCGACTCTCTTAAAAAAGCATCTCTTTCACTTGATTTCAAATATTTTTTTTGAATTAATTGAAATTTTTCAGAAAAATCTTGAGGACTAATTTTTTGTCCTTTTCTAGCCAAATAATTTGAAAAATTTCTAATAATCCCTGTATTCATAACTATATAAAGTTTGTAAAAATTAAAAATTGCCTAATGTGTTAAGATATATTAAGTCAAATTAAGCAAAAGAAGGATTATCCCACCTATGTTCATATTCATCAACTGCAATAGCAGCGTCCTCTTCAGAATATTTATATCCGGCAAGACTTAGCATAATTCGACCTTCTGACTCTTCATAAAGTTTTTTCTTGATTTTATAAGGATAAGTTTCGTTCCCTTGCATATTGCCGGCATGAATTTCTCTTATTATGTCATCAATATACATTTGCATATATTGAGGTATTTGTGGGTGACGTTTTATATATTCCGTTAGTGGCATATTTTCACGATAACGATTGCCGCTCGCTGATGTTAATAGAAAATTACCCATTGTGTTTAAGCCACCATTTGATGCTGGTGTAATATGTTCTATAGATGCAGTAGAAGCAATAAATAAACGTCTTATAATTTCTTTTTGTTTTCTTTTGGAATACTTTACAACAAATGCATTGCGACTACTTTCTGATGTAGGCAAAAATAATGCCTTGTTTTTAATATCATTAAAAATTTCTCGCTCGTTTTCATTAGGAATAATTTCTTCTAACGAATTTAAAAACGTTTTACGTTTAAAAGTATCTTTTTTATGGTCACTTAGAATTATTTGTCGACATTTAGTAGTTTTTGCACGGATTTTTAGTGCTGTATGAGGTGAAAGTTTTCTTGTTAAGAAATCGACTTCATCTAGAACTTCCATTTCTTCCAGTTTTAGTTTTATTAAACAATTGCGTTTAATCATCAATAAACAATTTTGCAAATTATCATGTGGATTTATAGATGCAAAATCTTTAAAAATTGCTAGAATAGATTTTTCAGTTGGAAGCAAATTGTGCTGAAACGGAATTAATAAGTTCACGGCATCACGGGCATTTTTACACTTATTTAAACCTTTTTCAAAATTTTTAACAGTTTCACTAGGAATAATTTTTATACCACGATAAGGGCAGGTAATATTTCGCAGTCTTCTTAAAGGCTTACCGGCAGAAGTCTTTCCCTCATAAGGAATGTCGTAATAGTATTTTAAATAATTCTCGGGAGTAATCTTTTTTAACTTTTTATGTGGCATAAATCGCCTTCTATTCTCTTATATTATTCATGATAACATATTTTTTCAAATTGTCATCGTTAGTCGATTTCCTGAGTAGTTAACTACACCAACACTTAATCACTTCAAATAGCCCCCTCATCAGAGCTCCGCTCGGCTTCTCCCGCAAGGGGCGAAGCGACAACTGCGTTAACCACTATGTCACTTTAAAAACTTCGTAAATACCTTTCAACTTTTCAACCATTCAACCGTTCA
>CAZPBG010000014.1:0-37952 GCA_964584885.1 uncultured Vampirovibrio sp. | reverse complement strand
GGAACTATTTAAAACAGAGCCTTCGGGCTCTTTTTTAGTATTTGGGGTGTATGAATCATACGAAGAAATTATATTTTGCTTGAACTCAGCGAAACCAACATCTGCAATTCCTTGTTTAGCAAGCTTAATGAGTTTTTTAATCGTGGTAAAGGGTTTACGAAAAATAAGTGTACTAAAATTTTATTCCAACTTGCTGAATTAATGGATAAATATGCTTCATTAATTCATTTTCTATAATCTGCTTATTATTCTCTTGTGGAACTGTTATTGTTATGGTTTGCATTAAGCCATCTTTTTTAATAATTTCTTCACCTTTCTTGCTAACAATACCAACAATAATATCATATTGTTGTTTTAGTACAGAACCCTTTGCTTCTTCTGATTTCAATTTAACTTTGTACACAGCTTTAATGGATAAATTTGCATCATTCTCTGGTATTGCAATCTTATCTTTAAAGCCCAATGTGTTTAACTCATCAATTTGTTCTTGAAAATCAGTTGGATGCATAGCAATTGGAGCTTTAACACTAGAAGTTAGTGCACCAAAAGCTATCTTTTCAAAGGCTGGTAGCTTAACTTCATTACCATCAACTTCAACTTTATCTGGATAATAGTTAAACATATTTGCTTTATTAGCACTTCTTGTCATAGCTGTTATTTGTACAATATCACGCTTACTAGGGAAATCTATGCCATCTACATAAGGTTTACTTATTTTACATTCAGCTATGCCATTATCAGTAACAATAACTCTGTAATCCCAAGTTGGTATTAAGATTTCTTGACCAGATTTTTCAGTTTTAATCTTCTTAAATATGGTTAAAATATTACCTTCTTTAAGGAAGCCGTTAGGGTCAGCTAATGTTAAATACTGATTGTCACTCTTTTGTATTTTAAACTTAACATCCTTAAATTGTATCTCTTTTTGCATAGAAGTTGCTAACTTACCTAATAGATTCTTTGCAATAATTTCCGTATTAGCTTCATCATTAAATCGCACATCTCCGACAACTTTATTTATCATTTCATCATCGGAACATTGTGAATATACAACTCGTCCAGTTTTATCAAAAATGATGCCACAAGCTAACATAGAATATTTATCTACATTAAAATAATCCTTCTTTGACTTAAATTGAGCATAAGCTGGTGGTGTGAAATACAATTTCAAGAAGTAATCTGGCATAGTTCTATTGTAAACATTGGCATTCTTGAAATCCATATTTAATGAAACTAATGCTGTTTGCATATCATAATAAGTTTTATCAGTAGTCATTAATGAAAATTCTGCACTGCTACCTAATGCTGTTGCAAATAAGTTATATAACTTTTCATTTCCAAAGTCGTTAATAAACAATATTTTAGGCTTCTTTAATTGAGTTATATTACTATTTGCAAACTTGCTAAAATTGCTATCAACAGTAGGTTTTCCTAATACCTTTTCTGCCACTGAATAGTTTAAATCAGAATAAATAACTGAAATCTGACTAATATTTTCATCAGTAAGTAAATCGCCTTTTGTTATACCACTTTCAAGACCTTTATCTAAAATATATAAATGTCTATATGTGTCTTTTACTTTTGCAGTGATATCAAACGGCTTAAAATCAATACTTGCTTGTTTTACAACTTCTTCTAATGTTTGTTCATAGTTTTGTTTTATTAAATCAACAATCTTTTCTTTCCTCTTTTCTATATCAGATTCTACCGTTGTTTCATATTTAAAGTAGTTAGTTACAGGATAAGAATAAAGGGTTTCGCCAGTAGCCATGTTTACGAAATTTATACTCATTGTTAATGGTAAATAAATATCAAGCAGATGTTCTGATTTTTTTACTGGATATTGTGAAGCTCTTGGAACATGTACATAACTAGCAAAGGTTTTATACTTAGTTTTATCTGATATTTCTTTATTAGCGTTAGGAAAGTATTTATCAAACTGCATGATATATGCCTTTACAAAATCGCCTCTATGTTTGCTAAGTACCTTTTGAAAAGCTGAATCATTAACATTCTTACTTGTAAATACAGCTGGTATTGGATATACATTTAATTCACTTGCATGAGAAGCAATAGCTGTAGTTAATACAGCTATTGCTAGAGATATTATTTTTTTCATAAATTAGGAGTTCCCTTTTTTGAAATAGGTGAGAAGATTATCTGATTTCCATTAATCTTATAATCATAATTTTGGAATTTGTTTGATAGGTTAGATTCATATAATTTCATGAATATAGCATCTGCTACACCGTCTTGACCAGAATAATTAACAGTAAATTCTGCTTGTGTTGAATCAGATGTTCTTAGGCTGACATTTTTAATTCCATCAACATTTTGCATTGCTTTATTGATAGTAATTCTTTCAACAGGTAAGAAGTTTCCCTTAATTTGTACAATATATTCAGAACCATACATCATACGTCTTTTCCAGTAATCTTGGATTTTCTTTGATAGAACTTCACCTAATTCATTACCAATTTTCTTAGCTACTGCACTTCTTGCTTGGTCAGCAGAATTACCAGAAGCCGTTTCTGTAAATGTTCCAGAAGCAATAACTTCACCATTAACAGTTGAATATACCTTAACGAAAACATTACCGTCGCAAGTGTTTCTGCCAGTATTTTCATTTTTACCATTGTCTGTAATGTAAGAAACGCCAATAGCAAAAAAATCAGCTTTAGCATCTTTTCTAGCAGCTTCTACATATTTAGCTAATTCAGCAGAATTTGCTAGTTTGTCAGATGAAATTGGTTGTCCTTTGAAGTATTTACTTTTAAACACATCATTGTCTAAAGCTCTTATGTCGTATGTAACAAATGCATCTTGTAAGGCTGGTTGTGTAAAGTTGAGATTTTCAGCTTTAGGAGATGTTACATAATATTCTTTTATGTTTTGGAAAAACTCATTTTCTTTCTTAGAATAATCAACAAAGTGTCCATAAGATGCTTTTGAACCAGCAGAAGCTGAATAATTGTATTTATTCTTATTTGAACCACTAGCTTTATAGCTATTATTATGACTACCACTAGCAGAACCAGAGTATCCGCCACCACCATATGCATTTGAATATCCACCTGAAGCATTGGTATTATAATTACCTTTACTTTTAGCATTAACATTATATGTATTAGAGCTACTACCACTTCCTTTAGCATTTGAATAATTACTAGCAGAAGCTTTTTCTGTGTCTTTTAATTTTTCATCATAATCATATTTATAAGTTGTAACTTCTTTAGTTAATACTGCATTGTTTAAATCAGAAGGTCTTGCAAAAAATTCATCTAATACCAACATAATAGAATGAGCTCTTACTGCTTGCGTATTTATAGCAACACCCATATCAGAAAGCAAGGTTCTAAATTCAGTTTCATCAACTGTTAAATAAGCTCTTGCTACATAGTTGTTATCTTCTATTTCGCCAGTAAAACTTTGGTCTAAAATATAAACACTTGATTGAGAAACTAACTCGTCAAACTTTTCTTGAACATCTGGTTTCTTTGATGTATTTGCACCTAATGTTCTATCAATTAAAATGTTTATACCAGCTTTTAAGGCATTATCTTGCGCTTCTACAACAACTGCTCGTCTAACGGCATTACTTAATCTTTCATCTTGTTTCTTGCGTGTTTCAGCTTGTCTTGAAGCTTCTTTAATTTGCTGAGTTTGTAATACTTCATAATCAGAATTTTTAGCTTTTTTAGTCATTTTAGCATCCTGCTGGCTTCTCACTGCTTTAATATCATAACCAGTTAAAGGAGCGTATCCTTTTCCTTCTATCTTTATTTCGACAGCATTTGTTTGACAAAATACTGCTCCAATTATAAAGATGGCTAATGTTAATAATATCTTTTTCATTTGCACCTCGTCTTAATTCAAATCATTAAAAAAGGCAAGATTATCTTGCCCTTTTCTTTTCATTATCTTTATTAGAAATTAGCTTTCTTTGCTTTTGTTGCCTTAACGCTTGGCAATTTAATTTCTATTCCACCAGCTTTAGCAATTGCAACAGATGTTGTTGTTACATCCTTTAAAGACTTAACATTATTCTTTAAAATTACACCAGTGTCTTTTAGACTAGCTAATTCTGGTGCTAAAGAGACTGCTAAGGTTGGATTGCTAGATACACTCATAACAACACTCTTGCAATCATTGGCAATATCTAAATATTGTACACTGGCAGTACTTAAATCAATAACGGCTTCTGTGATTGCAGCTCTTTTTTCAGCAGAAGCAGTCTTAAGTTTTTCACCCATTTCGTCTTGAGTTTCTTTTAGAGTATTACCGTAATCAGACATAACGCTTGCGATTTTAGCACTCTTTTCTGATGCACTAAGGTTTTTGTTAGCATTAATTGCATTTAATTCAGCTTTAATTTTTGTTGCTTCTTCTTTAGATGATAAAGCTGATACTAGAGCATTAAAAGAAGCTTGTACTGCTTTATCAGCAGCAGAAAGTTTATCATTTATTGTACCAATAGTACCTCTAACGGAAGTTGGTGTTAGTGATGATGCAGCATTTGAAACAACATTAGTTACATTTTTCAAAGCACCTAGACCTGGTTTTTCAATTGCTTGAGCAGAACCTGCAAAAACTACAGAAATAGCACATGCGACTAAAAACATTTTTTTCATAATTTTCTCCTTTTACTTAGTTTTCAACACAAAGACCGATTGTGTATATATAATTCTTTATTGTGAACATATTTTGAAATGATTTTACCATATTAAATATAGAATTACAATATTAGAAACAGATAAATAGTCTTATTAGATGTTTTAAATACGGTTTAACTCTTTTGCGAGTGCGTATATTCTCAAAAAGGGGGATTTATGGACTTAAAAAAAGACTTTGGAATGAGATTAAAAGAACTAAGAAGCAAAAAGGGAATTACGCAGTATCAACTCGCTGAACTGGTTGGAATTGACCCTAAGCATATGAGTCACATTGAAACAGGTAGAAGCTTCCCAAAAGCGGATTTGATTGAAAAATTTGCAGAAGCTTTAGGTATAGAGTATACTAATTTTTTTAAAACGGAACATTTTAAAGATAAAAAGATTTTAAGAGAACAAATTAATAACTATTTAAACAAAGCAAATGAAGAAGAGCTAAGAAAAATATTCAAAATAATTGCAAGCTTTATGGAATAAGTTTTAAAGTAATAACTTATAACTGTTAATATATTCCGACTTTATTGAACAGGCTCATAAAACAAACCGTTTTTAATATCACGCTCTAATTCATTAATCATGCTTGAGCGAGTTTTGTTGTTAAGGTTTGGAAAGTGGTACATGAAAGCTCCTTAAATATTTAACAAAATAATTTAAGGAGGGTTGTATTTTTTGTATTTATAGTACATAATATAAATGAGGTCATTACTACCGAATTCCTTGGATGATTCCAAGGTCCTTAGATTTAAGGAGCATGTAGGTATATTGACCTCAATTTTTTGTCATAATTTTAGTCGATTTAAACAGCCATAAATTAAGATTTTTATAGCCATTTCGGTCAGTATTAAATGTCAAATCTTTTCTTTCAATTTTTTGAGCTAGGTAATTTGCAAAAGCGATTTTGTGTGTACTTGCCTCAGGTACTAGATGTCTTTTATTATAATGGAACCCGATTGCACCCATTAATAAATCTGAAAATTGTATCAAGTCATAAGTATTTGAATTAACAAACTCTAATGCTCTTATATCAAGTCCTTTATCGGTTTCGACTTTTCCTAATAAGTCAATTTTATGATTATCTTTTTTAAGAAACTTTTTAAGTGTATCTAATCTGGTTGGCTCACTGTTATTTCTACGGTCTAAATAGATATAATATGGAACATCCTTTTTAGAATTTTGTCTTAAAAGTTGAAAATAAAACTTGTAAAACCCTAATTCTGGATCTTTATTTTCATTTGCTTTTAAATCAATTTCTTTACGGTCAATAATAATACAGTTAAATTGTAAGTTGTATTTAAAGAATATGTCGATGAATTTACAGTACTGAGAAAGTGTTTTTTTAGAAAGATTTTTCCAGTTGAATTTTGTAGTATCGCTCCAACAGTTTTCCTGTTTAAACATTTTGCATTCAGCAATAACTTGATTGTATGTAATTTCATCAATCCAAATCCCACCAATCAACATATATCTAGCTTTATCTGTATTGCTTTCATCCGCAAAAATGTAATATTTCAAATCCTTTAACTTCTATAATCCATTATACAATAAAGTTATGTCATGCATTGATTGCTTTCGACTTTTATGTAGGATATCAAATATAAAGAGCTTTATCATGCAAGTATGTATATGGTATAATGAATATGCAATTTAGGAAAAAGGAATTTAGTGTGGCTTTTAGTTTTATTAATGAAGTTGTAAATTTTTTAAGAAAAAATGAAAATCAATTATATACAGCACGAGAAATTGTAGAAAATATAGTAGAAATTTTCCCTAATGCGTGCAATGAAAAGATGAAAAACTCTAAGGGAAATTATTTAAAAACAAAGAATGATTGTATTCAACAATGGGTTGCTGAAATAAGTGCACACAAAGATTCTTGGCTAAAAAAGGGAATTTTAATGACGGCTGGTAGACCAAGAAAATATTACTTTGCAGATAATAAACAAACAATCGGATCTTGCCTAAATACGAAAAAGAATAATCAACCCGAAAAAGAATTGTATCCGGTATTAGCTCAATTTTGTGATTCAATAAAGATTAAGACATTACGAATTGATGAAAAAGAATCTAAAAAAGATAAAGGCAAAAACTACAACAAATGGTTACACGCAGATGTTGTTGGTTTTAAAGATTTGATTAGCGATTTCAACAAACAGACAAAAGAATGCTTAATTGAATATGCTGATGAAAGAAGCTACTTATATTCTTTTGAAGTCAAAGATGGAACAATTGAAACATGGAATTTAAGAGAATATTTTTTTCAAACGGTTTCAAATTCCTCTTGGGCTAATTATTCGTATCTTGTTGCAGAAAACGTTAACGATAAGGCTATGGATGAATTACAGCTATTATGTTCTAGTTTCAACATTGGTTATATTCAATTAAATAAAGAAGAACCGAAAGAAAGTCAAATTGTGATTAAAGCTCCTAAGACTTCTCTTGACTGGAATATGATAAATAGAATAGCTAATGAAAATAAAGATTTTCAGAAATACTTGGATAATATAACACTTGTTTATCAAGGTCATTCAAATGATAAAACTCAAAAACCAACTTGGGATATAGATTAGCCCAAAATTAGATAAGAGAGTTTTGTATGAATAAAAAAATTAACTTTACTAAAGGCATTTTTGTTAAAAAGATTTATACAGATTTTGGAGAAGAAAAAATAGATGTTTCTATAAAACTTGAAGATTTTGAGAAGAACATCATTACGAAAGCTGGATATGTAAATTTTGAAATAATTAAAGCAAAATCTGGCAAATATTATGCTAGAGATAGAGTTTTTGTTAAAACAGGTTCTGTTAATGAAGAATTTTTGCCACATGTGTATGGAGAAGGTAGATATAGTAACAAGTATTACGAGTAAACTATCTACAAATTAAACAATTACAAGTAGAATCTTCTTCATTGTGATAGGGTTCTTTAATAGGTAAAACTTGATAATATAGATAAGCAGAGTCTTTAAATCTATCAACTTTACGTTCATTTTTTCCAGTTATTTCAGGATGAATATTAAAACTTCCAAAGTCTATCCCTTCTCGTTCTAACGGACACATTCTAGTGATACCAAACCAAACTTTGCTAATAGGAGCTAATGGTATGTATTTCAGCTTTTGAGTTCTAATCTCTATTGAGGAAATATTACTAATTATTACTTTGTCTATTTCATACTTATAATATATTAAGCCATTACCACCTTGGTTTTTAGAATCGTGATGAAAGAAAATTAAAGGATATCTAAATTGTGGAATTGATGAATAAACAAAATATTTTTGTTTCTCTTCATTATGCTTGGAAGTGCAAGTCCAATATCCATTTTTGTAGAGATATTGGCAGACTTTAGTAAGTGTTCCAAATCTATAACCCCAAGGTAACCAATAAATACCACCTTTGAGTTTTTTAATCTCATCATTTACTTTGGTTTCATTTTTTGTAGGAACAAGAACTCCAACAATTCCTAAATTTAGTTTCTGTTTTTTCATTAAAACTATTGTAACATATTCTTGAGAAAACTTTCAGAAAAATGTATTCTTTGCCAATTTTTACCTTTTTTTAAACTTTCAAACTATCAGCCACTTTTAGACTATACATTTTTTTGCACAAAAATTTTTCAATTTCCAAATCTAAAAAATGCGGATTTCTGATATACTTCAATCCTATGTCATCAGGCAATTTAAGCGTTTTTGAGTTTTATATCGTATGTCAAGCTCCACCAATAAAAAACAAAAGCTAAAAAGAGCCGAAAGGCTCTTTTTTAATGCATTTTAACGATTTTGCAGATTGTGATTTAAAATCGTTTGAAAGCGAATTTTTAGTTAAAATACCGACTTTGTTGCAATTTTGTTGCAAGTTGATTAACAAAAGTCTTTAAACTTAGTTATATAATTTAATTTATATTTGTCAATGGTTTCAGATTCAATAATAATTAATTTTTCGTTTGATAAAAATAGTTGTTCTAGTGGTAATAATCTTGTAGGAAATTTTTTATAATTTATAAAAATTAATACTGTAAATGCATCAAAGTATACAGTATAAATTCTGCCTTGTCCTAACACATTTTTATTTTGAGAAATTGAATGACAGCCGTCAAAAACTTTATTTTTAGATTTCGCAATAATAATTTTAAACAAATTGTCATTTTTCATCTCATCTTTTAATAGTTTTAATGCAATTGTTTCATACGGACCTAAATCTACCATATTCATACATTCAAGCTTTGAAATAGATGCTTTCCAAAGAAAAGCGATAAAAAATTTTCTTAATTTTTCATAATTAAATTCTGTTTGATTATATATATACGCATCAAAGTCTTGCCACTTTGTCCTTATATTCTTTGCCTCAATATTTAAAAGAAGTCTATAAGCTTCTTTATCGTACTCACCTAAAATCGTATTATCACAGTCTGAACATAAGATATTATTATCAATAACACCTGATTGATATTTTTTACGAGTATAACCTTTAGAATTTAAAAGTCCATATCCAGACTTTTCATAGCCTGTATAAAATTTTTTAGGTAAGATGTGAGCCCCTATTAATTGTTTTTGTTTTAAACAATATTTACATATAGTCATATATTAATTTTAAAACAAAAAACATATTAATAATTTATTTGCTAATATTAATTACCCCAATACTATTAAGTTCCAAATCTTCTATTATCAGTCTTTGGTTGTTCAATTATTTTATTTACAGCTTCAATTCCTTTCTGATGAATTTCCGGCAGGACATGAGAATATGTGTCCATTGTGATTTTGATTGAAGAGTGTCCCAACTGGTTTTGAATATACTTAGGGTTAACATCGTTTGTAAGCAACATAGTCGCAAATGTATGTCTTAGACCGTGAAAAGTTATATCTGTTACACCTGTTTTTCTTAAAAGAGGTGTTAATTGCCTTTTTCGAAGATTTTGTCTGTTTAAGAAATTTCCATTTTCGTTTGGAAAAACCAGGTTTAATTCGCTATGAGGACATCTTAAACGCCATTCTCTTAAAACTTTAATAACTTCATTTTGAAGATTTATCTTTCTGATTGACGATTCGGTTTTAGGAGTTGCAATAGTTGTGTCATGCACCCTTTTGTCAATTTTTATATAACTTTCAACAAAATTAACTTTGTTCCATGTTAAAGAGAATAACTCACCCTGTCTTGCGCCTGTGAATATTGCAGTAATTAATAATGGGTAAAAATTAGGAAGATTTTTTTTAGCAGTTTCCAATACTGCAAGTCTTTTAAATTAATATTTTTACTCAACACTTTTCAAACAAGTTTTTAAATTATCAACAAAATTGTCCGATTTTATATAAAGGTTTTCCGAATCTAAACTTGGATAAATAATTCCGTTATGTTCAAATTCATTTATGGAAAATAGATTTCGGTTTTCACCTAAATTTATAGTATGTTTAGCCGTAATCATTGACCTGTGTTTAATATGATTGTTTAAATTGTGAAAATATTTGTAATCATTTGAACTCAAAAATGAATTTACGGAATTGAAAGTTTGTGTGTATTGTTGAAAATCTGACAATTTAGGTAAATCGTAAAAATATAAACGATTTGGATTTGTTGATAAACCAAAAACTTGATAAAAAATAAGTGCCGAAATATCAGTCAAAGAAAACAAAGTGTTTATATATGCTTCAAAATATGTTCTTGCAATTGCGTTATCTTTTGGTTCAATAATTCAACATTTTCACATACTTTAATATAAATATTTTGTTCCAAAGTAATAATATGTTCTTTTAAAATATCAAGACTTTCTGTCTTTCCATAAAAAACACTACATAATTTTGCAACTTTTTCATTGTCACAATTATATTTAAAATGTAAATCTGATATGCTCTCAAACATAGTTCAATTCTATCAATAAATAACAGTTATTACAATTTATCTTTCACAAATTCCCAATGATAACCATAGGAAGTTTTTTGTTTGCCTCGACAACATTAAAATTTACTACAATTAAAAAATAAAGAAAACATTTACAAATTCTCGACATATCCGATATTATGTTATAATTCTTAAATGAATAATATTGGCAATCATTTATTTAATAACATGTTTGATACAAAGCCTACAACAAGGCAAATTGTCGAAAAACTTGCTTTGTTTAATCCTAGTTTAAAGGATGATGATAGACAATTTTGTCATTTCTTTGACCAAATAGCCTTAAAAAATGGTTACAATGAATTTGAACTGCCTCCGTATTGGTCAATCGGCAGGGCAATTTACAATTATAAAAAAGATAACAACATAAAAGCTAAAGAGTCTGCTCCTAAAAAATCATCCTTAGTTAATGTTGTAGAAGTTAACAATCCTCTTGTTAGTGTGTATCAATTTAATATTAATCGTCCAAGTATAAAACAGATAATTGAAAAAATAGCGGAATATGATGATTATGTCCTATCTAATGATAGAAAATTAGTTGAATTATTTGATACTATTGCCCTAAATAATGGATACTCAAAAGATAGTTTGCCAAAATATTGGAATATTATAAGAGCTGCTTTTGATTATAAAAAGGATAACAAAGAGGAGTAATAAGTGTTAGATATAAATAAACTACATACTCATTATAAACAATTAAAACAAAATAAAAAGCCAAAAATAGAAAAATATACCTATGACGACTTTGATTTTTATATGTGGGAATATGAAGAACAAACTAAAATAAAACATAATGTATTGAATAAATATTTGGATGCTTGGATTACAATTTTAGGTTCAAAAAATTCACGGATTAATTATTATGATGGATTTAGTGGATGTGGTGCATACTATGACCATCATAATAATAAATTTAGCTGTGGTTCTCCGATAATTGCTCAGCAAACGGCAATATCAAGAAGAATTTATAGTAAATGCCATTTTTACTTGAATGAAGATAGTGAAAGCAATATAAATAATTTAAAGAAGGTGTTAGAATACAATAAATTAGATTTATCGAAAATAACTTTTACTCAAGAAAAATATAATGATAATATTAATAAATTCTTAGATTATTTAGAAAAAAATCCTGCACCAACATTCTTTATGATTGATCCATATGGAATAGATGTTGATTTTAATACTATTAAAAGAATTATGTCTATTCCCAGAACAGAAATTTTCTTGAATTTTATGTATAATTATTTAAATAGGTTTATTACAAATTTACCTAGTGAAGCAGGAATTAATCAATTATATGGGAATACCGATTGGCAGAAATTTAGATCTTATAAAGAAGATTTGAAAGAGCAGGGTTTAGTAGAACTTTATAGAAATAACTTAAAAACATTTTCAAAATATACTTATCAGTATAGAATGTCTTTCCCAAATCAAAACAAGACATATTATTATTTATTTCATATAACACAAAATATTAAGGGATGCTCTATTATGAAAGATGCTTTTGCGTCTTGTAATATGGGAAATGTCGAATTTTTAGGCCCAAATCAGCCAAACCCTGATCAAATGGTTTTATTAAGCACTTCAGACAGTAAAGTAGAAAGTTTAAAACTAAAAATATGGGAATTATATAAAGGTCAAACTAAAAAATATTCAGAACTATTAGATGAATTTATAGATTCTTCGCCGTATTTAGAAAGACATATAAAACAAGCTATACGAAAGCTTGAAGGAGAGTATGCAAAATTTAATCATGTTAAAGAGCGTACTCGAACAATTGCACCTGAAGATACAATAGAGTTTTTCATCAAACCAAAATTAGAGCCAAAACAAATGTCATTATTTTAAACAGGTAATTCTTTCCATTGGCGACCTTGAAGTGTACAACCGGCAATTTTTTTATTTACTCCACCCCACTGTTTAAAGAAAAATGGGATCTCATTTTCAATGCAATTATCCCTGATTGACGTTACCCAACTTTCTTGAATAGGTCTTGCTCCAGGCCCACTTTCCCCTCCTACAATTACCCAGTTGATATTATCCAGTGATAAGTCTTTTATCTCTGTTATCATAGGTTCTATTGATAAATACTTGATATGGGCAGGTGTATTTATCAAATACGGAATCCGTTTCTTTTGTTCATTTGATTCAACAGTTACACCAAGCCAAATATTAGGTGTCCAATTGAGTTTCGGAGCAATCTTCTCAAGTCTTTCTGCTCGCTTTGTTAGGACCTGAAATGTATGCCATTTTGCCTTATTCATAACATCAAACACTTTAATTATAAATTCGTCAGGCACATCCTTATGAAACAAATCACTCATAGAGCAAACAAAAATAACCTGTGGCTTTTTCCATGTTAATGGTTCTTCTAAACACTCTTCATGGGTTGTTACGTTGAAGCAATTCTTATATTTTTCTTGTCCCATTGCACATAAGCGTCTTGCCATTCTTTCGGCATAACAATGCTGGCAGCCCTCACTAATTTTAGTGCAGCCTGTAACGGGATTCCAAGTTGATTCTGTCCATTCAATTTTTGATTTTTCTGCCATAATACCTAGATTATATATATTTTCGCTAATTACACAAACATATAAACAGAGGATATTTAAGAAACTTGACTTCTTGCTGTTTCAGAGTGATGTATACGACATATTAAAGGAGGTCGTTATGGAAAAAGCTGGGATAAATATTACTACAAAGAAATTTAAGCAGCTAAGCAAGTGGTCGGAGAATATTTACAATACAGCGGTTGTTATTGATTATTTTGTTGCTAATCAGCCGGAGATTGAAGAATGCTATAATCTTGCGCCAGTTGTTAAGCACTTGCGAAACGATGCTGATGTATTAAATACATTTTTTATTGACCACGAAAAAAATGTTGAAGGTTTAAATGCCGTTTAAAAGGTGTTTAATCGGTGTTCAAAAATGTTTTAATATCTTGCATTGCGAGCAAACATTTCCTGCAATTCCTGCTGAGTAATAAATCGGTTATTATTAACCGGATTATATTGATTAATGAATTTTGATGCATCCGATAGCATTTTTATATTATGTATATTGCCTTTGCAATTTAGATAACTTGCATTCAGTCTATCAATTAATGCTTTTTTATCTTCTTCTGAAATTTGAGTGCTGTTTTTTATCAAATTTAGACGTTTTTGAAACTCAATATCTGTGCTAATATCTAAATTTTTGAAAAAAGCTTCTTTTAAAATATCTTTTATTAGTTCGTTAAACATGCTGTACTCCTTATATTTAGTGTATTTGTATATTATAGCATACCTAAAATCTGGCACATATGCTTTTTTATGTCTTATTGATACAAAATAAACATATAATATTGATATTTTTGCAAAGGTGAGTAATGAATGATGTAGTTTGAAAGAAACAGTATATGATTTAAAAAGATTACAAACTTTACGGCACAAAGATTTTAAACTTAAAAACGCAAGAAATCGACTTACTAATTTGTCTATGGGAAAACAAGTTTGCTGATAAAACAGTTGATTTTGCAACCTGTGTTGATAAACCGGTAAGAGATATAACATTGAACTTGATAATATAGGAGGATTTGAAGATGATTTTGAAAAATAAATTAACGAAAGGAACTTTGAATATTCCATATTCCGAATTTAGGACCAAATTTGCAAAAGAAATTCAGGATGCGTTTGAAAGTTATCGCAAAACACAATTAAATAAGTATTTTTGGAACTTCAAAGACGATAATTCTTTAGAGTTTAATTTTTATTTTGAACTACAGTGGAATTTTAATCATTTTGGAATGTCTAACTGGTATATCGAAAGAATGTAAAATTTGAACACAAATAAAACATTTTTTAAACGGTATTTAAATGCCGTTTAAATTTCGCCAAAATTTAAAATTCTTCCGACTAAACATGTCAAACTTGCGATACTTTATGTCAAAATCCCTGATACAAAACAGCTGCATCCGGTATTTGATACATTATTTAGGCTGACAAAAGAATATGAACAGAATAAATCTACTATCGAACCGTTTGAAACGCAAATAGAATGCATAAAAAAAGCACCCGAAGGTGCTAATTTTAATAATGGCGGGAACGACGAGGCTCGAACTCGCGACCTCTTGCGTGACAGGCAAGCGCTCTAACCAACTGAGCTACGCTCCCATATTTAATTTTCATCCCCTCGTCAACATTCAACTCAGGTTACCTAAACAGTATATCTTGCTGAATTTTTTTTTGCAAGTACTTTTTTTACCCAACTGTCTAATCTCGAAATTCTCCTCTTGTCTAATAGTTTATTCCTTATAATTTCGGTTAAATATAATTATTAAATCTTTTTCATACTTCCAGCTATTCTTAATTCCAAGAGCCTTTATTGGCTCTTTTTTTTATTTAAAAATATGATATAATAGGCTCATGGAAATTAACCCGATTAATAGAAAAACAATTATAATGAAGAGAAATGAGAGTAATAAGCCGACTGTAACTGTGCAAAGCAGTTCTTCTGACGGTTTAGTAAAGGAGCTTGATAAAATGAGTATAATCAACAATGTTGGTATTTCTAAAAAAGATTACGAATTAAATTTGTCATTGGAAGAATTACAAAAACGTACCCACAAGGACTATTTAACAACAAAGAAAATGCTTGCAGTTGATGCTCCTGAATACTTAGAGCTTGCAGACGGTGACAAAGAAGCTCTCAAACATCTTGTTAAGGCGGCTGCTGTTTTGGATAAGGTTAATATGCAATTAGACAATCCAAACAATTTGCCTTTTGCAGAATATCTAAATAAAGAAATTGCGAACGGAAACGAAGCAGCTAAGTTAACAAAAATTCTTTTTGACGGTCAAAAAGGAGTTTGTGCATTAGACAGAGAGTCTAATATGGTTGAACTCGCAAAAGGTGTTTCTATGCGTCCGGGGAAAGGTCTTTATCCACAAGATTTGGAAAAAGAAGAATTTCATCAAATTCTTATAAAAATGCTTAAAAAAGGTAAGGTTGATGAAGTTGCAAAAATTCTTAATCAGCGTTCTGTTGTAGAGCGTGTAGGAAATGAACTTGTTGCAATAGATTATGTAGACAAGTTTAGAGATGAATTTGCATTAATGGCTTCTGAACTTGAAAAAGCTGCTGAAGCTTCGACAAATGAAGATTTTAACGAGTTTTTGATACTTCAATCCAAAGCTTTAAGAACAGCTTACCCAATGTTGGATGCGTATGCGGACAAAAAATGGGCAACTCTTCAAGACACACCGTTAGAATTTACAATTACAAGAGAAAATTATTCTGATGAAATGACAGAAACGGTTTATGAAAACCCTGAATTAATGAAAATGCTTAACGAAAATGGAATTGTTCCTGTAGCAAAAGATTTCTTGGGTGGACGTGTCGGAATAATCAATAAAAAAGGCACAGAAGCTATTTTGGGTGTAAAAAATTATTTACCATTAATGGCGCAAAACATGCCGTTCAATGATGAGTATTTGCAAAATATTGCTCCGGGGGAAAAATCAAAACAAACCATGGTTGATGCGGATTTGGTAGCAATAACTGGTGATGTCGGAGAATTCCGTGCCGGTATAACTTTGGCTGAAAACTTGCCAAACGACGACAAGCTTTCTATCTCTGTTCTTGAGGGCGGAAGAAGAAATGTTTACCACAGACAAATTCGTCTTATAACTTCTGATGATGCTAGAGAAAAAATGCAAAAAAGATTGAATACAATACTTAATCCTGAGCTACATAAATACTACAATGATGAAGCTGATCATTGGTTTACTGTCGGACACGAAAACGGACATTCTCTTGGTCCAAAATCAGGCACAGAGGGATTAGGAAAGTACAAATCAATTATTGAAGAAAACAAAGCTGATATGATTTCATTGGCTATGTTGGATGTTTTGACTTCTGCCGGCATGTATACTCCGGAACAGCGTAAACAAATTATTGTGACATATGCCACTGACAATATGATGATGTCAAAACCTACATTATCACAAGCTCACAGAGTTCGTTCGGTAATGCAAAATTACTATTTTATGAAAGAGGGTGCAATTTCAATTTCTCCTGATGGAGTTTTGGATGTTAATATCGAAAAAATGGTACCGACTGCAAGAAAAATGCTTGAAGAAATTATTCGTGTACAAATTGCCGGTGATTTTTCTAAAGGTGAAAAATATGTAAATGACTATTTTGTTTGGACACCTGAAATGGACAAAATGGCAGAAAACATTAAGAAAGTATCAAAAACTCTAAACGGTAGAGTAGAATCTCCGCTTGCAGATAAGTTGATGAATGAATAATCTGTAAGCTAGTTGGCTGGAAATTTCATGAGTCGAGGGTTACTGTTTTTTGAAGTGACCCCTCATCAGAGCTCCGCTCGGCTTCTTCCGCAAGGGGCGAGGCGACAACTGCGTTTACCACTCAGTCACCTAGTCACTCAATCACATTAAAAACTCACGAGTCACGAAAACTACCAGTCACTTAAATACTATCCTTGTGCTGCAACTGCCTTATAGTAGCTAATATAATCTACCATGCAATCAAATTCACTTGCATAAACCATTTTGTTTACGCTCAAAAGATTTTCTTCTCTTTGGTTCAAATCCAATTTTGCAATCACACCTTCTTTGAATTTAAGTTTTGAAAGTTCAAAATCTTTTTGTTCCAATTCTTGAATTTTCTTTTGACGAGATAGTTTTTCTTTATCCATATTTACTGAAACAAGTGAATCGTTAACTTCTTGCATAGAAGTTAGATTAACTTTTTCATAGTTTTTCAAGCTTTTTTCATAAGCTATTTTCTTAGATTTCAAATTAGCTTTAATTTTTCCACCCATAAATATCGGTTGCATTATACTTCCACCAAATGACCAAATCGCATTTGAAGTTGTCAAAAGACTACCAATATCTTGTGAGTTAAACAAATACATGCCACCAAGATTTAAGCTTGGCAAACATTCTTTTCTTGCAACTCTAACGTCAATACCAGCTTTTTCAAGCATTTTTTCAGCTTTCAAATAATCAGGGCGGTTCATAATAATTTCTGATTTCACGAATTCAGGAATTTCTCCACCAAAAGCAAGCGTTTTGTAATCACATCTTGTGTATTCTTCAATATTATTAGGGCTGTCACCTGTTAATACAGCAAGCGCATGTAATAATTTTGTTCTTTCCTTTTTATAATCTGTTAAATCAGTAACCGCTTGAATGTAAGACTGATTTGCTTTCACTAAATCAGAAGTTGAAATAATACCTTCTGCATTACTTACACTCATTATTTCAAAAATTTCTTTTCTAAGTTTTACAATATCTTCTTGCAAATCAACCATTGCATCAAGTTTTACTATATTAATATAAGTATTTCCAACTGCTGCTGCAATTGAGATATAAGCAGATTTTTCATCCAAAATAGATGCTTCGTAAAGCTTTCTTACAGATGTTGTTTTGTTATGATTTTTTCCAAACAAATCAATTTCATAACTTGCAATTAATGGCAAACCAACACCGGCAGCAGTTTTTCCCATAATATTTCCATACCCTGGCATGAAGCCTGCTTGCAATTGCGGAAGTTCGTTCGCTCTTTGCATAACAATATTTTGATAGTATTCGTCAATTGTTAATGTCGCCATTTTCAAATCTTTATTGTTTTCTAACGCTTTAACAATATATCCGTTCAAATGCTCGTCATTAAAAAGTTTCCACCAATCAAGATTGATATATTCGTACTTATTATTGTTTGGCTTAACAACTTTTGATTTCTCTGTACCGGTTTTTAATACGGTATTTTCAATCGCCATAACAGGCGCTGTATATGATATTGCAAGTGAAGCCAATATAGCTAGTGATAATAATCTTTTCATATTTTTCTCCAAATACTTGACTAATTGTTAACAAAATGATACCATAAATATGTTGCATTTGCAACATGTTGTTAAAACAACATATAAAACTCAAAACAAAAAAGGATTTATTTGTGGCAAAAGAAGTAGTTTCAGAATATGCTTTTACGGATTCGATATTTTACGAAATAGAGTTGACTGCAAAATATTGTAAAATGTTAGGAACACAGATTTTTGAAGATATTGATGCAGGATTGACTGTTGATGAGTATTCAACCCTTGACGTAATTTATCACAATCCTGAAATTTGCCAAAGGGATTTAGCAAAAATTATTCTAAAAGACAGAGCAAACACAGGAAAACTTCTTGATAACCTTGAAAATATGGGATATATAGAAAGACAATTATCTATAAAAAATAACCGTCCCGTAAAAATATCAAAATTAACACAAAACGGAATTGACAAGATGCACGAGGTTTCAAATGTATTAAAACCACACACGGAAATGGTTAAGTCAAAAATTCTTAACAGTGATTTAACACAATTGAGTACAATGCTTCAAGAGTTTAGAGATGTTTTAAACAGTACATTAGACATAAAAATATAAAGGTGAAAAATGAGCGAAGAAAAAGAAATAAAAGACGGAAATAAATTACATACAAAAAGATATTGGGTTCTATTTGGAGCTATAATTGCAACAATAGTTATCGGATTTTGGGTATTTGAAGCTCTAAAATACCAATCAACTGATGATGCTTACGTTGATACAACAACAGTTTCAGTATCACCAAAGGTATCAGGTCAAATCGTAGAAGTAAAGGTTAAGGATAACCAAGCTGTAAAAGCCGGGGATGTGGTAGCGGTTATTGATAAAGTTGACTACAAGGTTAAATTAGAACAAGCAACAGCAGCTTATGAAAGAGCATTACTAAATCAACACAATGCACATGCAAACTTAAACGCAGCAAATTCTGAAATTGCACTTGCACAAAAAGATGTTGAAAGATACCAAAATCTTTATGCAGCAGGAGCTGTTTCTAAACAAAGACTTGACCAAGCAATTACAAAATTAGATAGTTTAAAAGCTACTCAAACAACCGCAGAACAAGCAATTTTTTCAGCAGACACTTCAAAAGCAGCAAAAGTTGCAGATGCTGATTTGAATGTACTAAAAGCTCAAAAGCGTGCTGCAGAATTAGCGCTTGAATATACTGATATTCTTGCACCAATTGACGGTACTGTTTCAAACAAAAAAGTTGAAGTTGGGATGATGGTACAACCAGGATCACCATTGTTTGTTGTAGTTCCTCACGATGTTTGGGTTGTTGCTAACTTCAAAGAAACTCAAATCAGAGGTATGAAAGAAGGCATGCCGGTTGATATAAAAATCGACACATATCCTAACAAAGTATTTAAAGGTAAAATTGACTCAATCCAAAGAAGTTCAGGCGCTAAAGCGAGCCTTTTCCCACCTGAAAACGCAGTAGGTTCTTTCGTAAAAATCGTACAAAGAATTCCTGTAAAAATCGTATTTACAGAAAAAATTGACCCTAATGAATACTCAATTATCCCCGGAATGTCCGTTGTTCCTAAAATTAAAGTCAGATAACATTATATAATTCCATATCATAGGTGAAACTTAATGTTTCACCTTTTTTTATGCACAATATAGGAATTTTAAAGAGTAGCAAAATTATATATGCAATCTTAGACTGACTATTAACAAACAAATAAATCGTTATCTCATATCTCCTCACTTGTTGTAAAAAAATGTTACAAATTGTAGAAATTATTTTTTTTATTGACTACAATAATTATTGCACTGGGTGTAGAAAGAGGAGATTTCAATGAACACAAATTCAGATAAAATACTTTTACCTAATGATGTTAGAAAATTGTTAAATGTTGATAATAAAGAAATAGTTGAGCTTTGTAAAAAAACGTCCGTAAATCCTAAAAAAGACAGCAAAGGTCAAATCTATTTTTCGGTTGATGAAGTTAGAAAGTTAAAAAATGCAAAATCTTCTGTCGTTTCTGAGATGAGCGAAAAGAAGTCTGCACTTTCTCTTGTTTCTAAACCAAATTCTCAAGTAGTTGTTAATAATCTTCTTGATACATTGAGTAAAATGGAAAATAATCTTACAACTTCCATGACAAAAATACTTGATGAAAAACTTGAAGGCATGGATGATGTTGTTCTTGAACTTGTAAGATGCAAAACAGAAAACGAAAATCTTAAAAATAAAGTAAACGAATTAAACAAAGAAAACTTTAAACTAAAAAATATTCTTAATAGCTTTAAGCCATTAATGTGTGGTTTTTATATTAAAAAAGAAGAAGAAAATATCCTTTTATAATATTCAATGGTTTAGTGTTTAAGGATTTAAGGCAATCAAAAAGGAGTATTATATAATGGCAAGCGAAACAATTTCTCCATCAGAAGAAAGAATTAAAGCATTAAAATTAGCTATTGATAAAATTGAAAAAGATTTTGGTAAAGGCGCTATCATGAAATTGGGCGACAAGCCAGCTGTTAGCGTTGAAACTATTCCAACCGGCGCTTTGGCACTTGATGTTGCACTTGGTGTTGGCGGAATTCCAAGAGGAAGAATTATAGAAGTTTATGGACCTGAATCTTCAGGTAAAACGACTTTGGCTCAACATATTGTGGCTGAATGCCAGAAAAAAGGCGGTATTGCAGCTTTTGTTGATGCTGAGCACGCTCTTGACCCTGAATATGCAAGAAATCTTGGTGTAAACATTGATGAGTTATTAATTTCTCAACCTGATACAGGAGAACAAGCTCTTGATATTACCGAAGAATTAGTTCGTTCAGGTGCTGTTGATATTATTGTTGTTGACTCTGTTGCAGCTCTTGTTCCAAAAGCTGAAATCGAAGGTTCTATGGAAGACCAACAAATGGGCTTGCAAGCAAGATTGATGTCTAAAGCATTAAGAAAATTAACAGGTATTATTGGTAAAACTAATACAACAGTTATTTTTATTAACCAATTAAGACAAAAAATCGGTGTTATGTACGGAAATCCGGAAACAACTACCGGTGGTAATGCCCTTAAATACTATGCTTCAGTTCGTATGGAAATCAAACGTGTTGAAGGGCTTAAAGGCGACGGTGAGGATGTTGGTAACCACGTAAGAGTTAGAATTCTTAAAAACAAAGTTGCTCCTCCATTTAGAACAGCGGAATTTGATATTATGTTTGGCAAAGGTATTTGTAAAATCGGAAACATTCTAGACGTGGCTGTTGATTTGGATATAGTTAAAAAAGCCGGTTCTTGGTTTAGTTTTAATGACGAAAAACTTGGTCAAGGACGTGATAAGGCTAGAGAGTTCTTGGGTGCTAACCCTGAAATTTTAGCAACGGTTGAAACTCTTGTCAGAGAAAAACTGGCTGCTAATAGCTAAGTGTTGAATTAAGAATATTGATTGGGAAATTTTTAGTCGGATATATTATCCGACTTTTATTTTATAAAATTATTAAACACTTATTAACAAGTATGCTCAACCTATGCTTGCAGTCTATCAAACAATTCTACAATTTGGCTATGAATGTTTTCAATTGAGTCAGATGAATTAATGACTTTAACTCTTTTAGGCTCTTGTTTTGCAATTTCTAAAAAACCATTTCTGACACGTTTAAAAAACTCAACTCCGGCTGATTCCATACGATCTTTTTCTTTGCCGACTCTTTGCATAGAGGTTTCTACATCAACATCCAAAACTACTGTTAAATCAGGTTTCAAACCGCTTGTTGCAATATTATTTAGCTTGTGAATTTGTTCCAAATCCAATCCTCTGCCATAACCCTGATATGCTACAGTGGAGTCTGTATGACGGTCACAAAGCACAATTACACCATTTTTTAAAGCCGGTTTAATTATACAATCAACGTGTTGCGCTCTATCAGCTAAGAATAAAAACGACTCACAAGTCGGTGAAACTTCGCCGTCATAATTAAGCAAGATTTCTCTAAGTTTTACACCCAAACCTTTTGCCCCAGGCTCACGAGTAACAAGAGTTTTAAACCCTTTATCTTGCAAATACTTATCAAGGAGATTTATTTGCGTAGTCTTTCCGCAACCATCTCCACCCTCAAATGTAATAAATAAACCTTTTGTCATTTTTATACCTTTACTAAATCTTTTTTTATATAATTATAAAATTTTTCATCAATTGTATTGTAATCAACAAAGTTTACAATATACGGTAAATCCGAATTATCAAACAAAGTCTTGACTATTTCTAACTCGTTAAGCGAAAATTTGCTCGTTCCTTTAATCAATATATCCAAATCAGATGTTTTTTCAAAATTTCCTTTTACTCTTGAACCATAATAAAAAAAATCAAATTCATTTTTATAAGGCTTAAGGATTTCTTGAATTATAGACTCTTCGTTTTTTGTAACCCCTTTTATCGTCATAGTGAATCCCATTTATTAAGCAATGTTTCAACTTCACTAAGAAAATCCGGAATTAAGGTGATTAAATTTCTTGATTTATTTAAATTGTATTCATGAGCAGTATTATTTCTTTGTGCATAATACTCTTTCCATTTCAACCAAGAAGAAGTAAATCCATAACCTTCCATAAATCTAAAAATATTATTCATTGTTAATTCAGATTCAGTTTTTGAATATTGAAGCTTAAAGTATTTTTTCATAACTTTCCAAGCTGTTTCAAAAGTATATTCAAAACGTTTTACACATGAATCCGCAACAATGTCGCACATATCGGCATTATCTATTTCTGCCACATAAACATTATAAGCTTTTTCAAGTGATTTTTTTGCATTTCGTAATGCTTCTATATCAAGTTCAATATTATCCATAAGTTAATTTTACATAATTTTTAGTAATAATACAACCAGATTTTTGGTTGAAGTTAAAACTTATCATCTAAAACAAATCACTATGAGAACCGGTACGGAATAAGACCAGTGTTAAAGTTTCGTTTTCAATTTTATAAACCAAAAGCCAATTCGGCTCAATGTGGCATTCACGATAATTTTTGTAATTTCCTGATAGTGCGTGGTCAAAATATTTTTCAGGAAGTGGTGTTCCCTCTTGAATTAAAGCAACCACATTTTTAAGTTTTTGAACATCCCAACCACGTTTAATTGCAAGCTTATAATCTTTATTAAATTTGTTTGTATATTGTATATTTACATATTTAGTCATCTGTTAATTCCATATCTTCAAACAACTCATCAACGCTTTTAAAAGTTCTGCTCAAACCGATACCATTTTCTACATCCTCAATAGCTTTTCGTGTTTCTTCATTATAATCATTGATTGACAAAGCAAACGGAAGAGCTTGCTCCCTTACAAATTTCTTAACAAAAATATTAATCGCAGTTGACATAGTCAAACCTAATTCATTACATAAAAAATCAAATTGTTTTTTTAAATCTTCGTCCATTCTGATACAAATATTTGATTGCGCCATTATACACCTCTATACAATATTATTACAACGTAATAATATTGTATAACATTTTCAAGTGTTTTTCAACATCAATGACTACAAACCTATCTTTTGGTTAAGTTTAAAATGGTCGATTAGTTTTATTATTGAAACGATTTCTTCGTACATACGAAAATACTGTGTTGCATCGTCTATAGGTTTTACCAACGAACAAACTGAAAACAAATCTTTCTTTGTAGAAAGTGCTATTAATAAAAGCTCCCCATAAAAAGCACATTGAACTTTATCTGCTTTAAATGCAGTTTTCATAGCTTTCAATCGTTGCATAAAACTTGGTGTAATCAAATATCTTGCATCAACTTCATCATTCGTAAACACATCAAACTTCTTCTCAAATTCTACATCTTCTAAAGTTGTGTGTTTTAAATCCGGCAACGGTGAATTATGCAATAACTTATCCGGTGTAATTACGGTATGACTATCAAAAGATTTATTCATATCAAGTTTAATAACAACCCCTTTAAAAACTGTTCTTCTGGATTTTCCACTACTAACATCAAACTTCGATTCAACAATCTCTATATTTACATCCTTGTGTTTGCCATAAAAAATATCATCATAGCTTTCTCCTGTAAAAAATGGAACTACTCCAGACTCTTCAAAAACATTAGCATACTGATAAGTAGAATTTTTAGAATTTTCCCATTTTAGATTATCAAAACAAGAACAAACTATCGGCATTATTTGGGCTTTAATTTTTCTTTCAAAAGATTTTTTAATCCAATACCAAATTCCGTAAACAGAAAAAATAAACATGGCACTAAGTTTTAATGCTCCTTCTCTAGTATCGCCATCACAATGCACGATAAAAAATGATAACAGAAAACATATTGCGCCAAGTATTGAAAGTATCGATGAACAAATTATAGCAATTATCAGTCTTGTTTTTCTTTCTTTTTCGAACCTTTTTACAGCAGGAACTATATTTTTTTGATATTTTTCATAAAACTCTCTACGCATTTCGGAGTATGATTTTTCTGTCATGTTTAAATTCCTTTTTATGAATGAGGGGCGAAGCCCGTTGGGCTTCGCCCCCTAATAGTTTTAGACCTAAAAGCGATCCCTTATTTAAAAAACTCGGAAGCGCTAATAGGTTGTCTTTCTTTTTCTTCAGTTTTAAAGAATTCTTGTTTTGTAGCACCAACCATGCCTGCAATGATAGAAGTTGGGAAAATTTCAACAGCATTGTTCAATTCAAGAACAGCAGAGTTGTAAAATCTTCTAGCAGCTGCAATATGCTCTTCCACTTCATTGTATGTTTGCATTGCTGTAATCATTGTTTGATCAGATTTTAGTTGAGGGTAGTTTTCAACAGCAACCATAATTTGCCCCATCAAATCTTTAATTTGAGAGTCAAGCTCAAGCTTCTTGTTAATATTTTTCATATCAGATGATAAAGTCATTGCTTGAGTTCTAAGTTCTGTAACTTTTTCAAACAAACCTCTTTCGTGTTCCATGAACTTGTTTGCCATTGTCAAAATATTAGGTATTAAATCGTACCTTTTCTTTAATTGAACATCAATTGCCGAAAACGCTTCTTTCACCTTATTTTTCTTTTTAATAACAGATACATAGGCTGAATAAAACATAATTAGTAATACTAATTCAACACCCAAGCCAATCATTGTTGTTAAATCCATTAATAAATCTCCTGTTTAAGTACTCAAACAGTTTAACATATACTTAGAAAGAATTACTCATATAGATGATTGATTAGTAGATATTCCCATAAACCCAATAACTACGCAGAACTTTTTTGACATAGTTTTTTGTTTCAGGGTAAGGAATTTGTTCAACGAACTCGTCTGCATCGTTATAAATAAGCTTTGACATCCAACCTGATACAGAACCAATACCGCCATTATATGCAGATATTGCATACAAATCTTTTCCGCCTAAAACTTTTCTTAATCCCTCATAATAAGCACTTCCGGCTTTTATATTACTTTCAGGATTGTTGATAGAACCTGTAAATCCGTGTTTTTGATTAATTTCTGCAAATGTTGGCGGCATTAGTTGCATTAAACCACCTGCACCTACTGAACTTCCGGCATAAGGATTAAAATGACTTTCTTCTTTAAGAATTGCTTCTAAAACAATAGGATTATTTGAATTTTTATATTTTTCAACCATTTCAAAATAGTGCAAAGGATAAACCAAGCGCCATCTCAAATCGTCAAATGGTGGTTTTACAACGATTTCATCCATAGCATTTCTTGCCAAAATTGCTGATATTGTGTAATTTTCTTTTTGATAAGCAATCCAACTTTGAATAAATTTATCTTTTTTGCAAAGCTCTTCAACCAAATCATAATCTTTCAACAAAGCCAATCTAATAACAAGGTTGTTGTCCAAAGACTTTTTGTAAGGGAATACTACCGGTTTTTGCGTAATATCAGTAAACGGAAGAATTCCATCATCTTTGTATAAATTATAATTTGCTCTATAAGCATAATATGTATCAGGATATTTGTTTACAGTTTGTTTGAAATACCAATTTGCACGTTCATAGTGCTTGAGTTTATTAGAAATTTTTCCCATATAGTAAGTTACTGCAGGAGTAGATTTTACATTAGGGAATTTCTCAAGATGCAAGCGTCCAAGTCTTTGTGCATCAAGATATTTTTTCTGCAAATATTTTGTTATAAAAACATTATAAAGAGCATCTGCCGAAAATTGTCCGTCAGGGTATTTTTTGTACATTGTATTAAAACAAGCTTCTTTATAACTATTTTCAACAACTTCATTACAATTCAAGTACGAAATATAATCCGCTCCGACAGAAGAATAGTTTTTTGAAACGAGAGATGTTATTCCCTCTTTTCTTGTAGGATATGTTGAAATATAATTGTCGATTATTTCATACACATCTTCATTTTTTGCAGAAAATGCGTGATCTTTTAAACCATATTCTACATAATATTTAACTTTATCTTTATTTCCTAATTTATGTTCGTTTTTTGCAAAATCTGTCCAACTTTCAGCAAGAGTTGTTTTGTTTAAAAACTCTGCTGCTTTTTCATATTCTCCATTTGCATAATATGTTTTTGCAATCAACAAGTTGTCATAATTTTTTAAAGGAAGTTCTAATTTTAAAATTTCATTAACCGAACGCATCGCTAGTCTTCCGTCCGGAGCTTTTTCTATATAGGTTTTAAAATTAATCAAAGCATTTTGCTTTGCTTTATTTTTTTGTTTTTCATTATTTGGCAAATTATTTACTGCAATTGTACCTAAATAGTATTCAGAAGCAATTGCATAATCACTTGTTGGATATTTTTTAATAATATTTTTAAAATGTTTTTTTGCTCTTTTGTCCTTAACTTCAAGCATTAAATTTGCCATATTATATTCACTAATTGGCACAATACTCGATTTTGAACGCAAATTCATAATTTTTTTGTATTTTTTTATTGCAAGTTCTTTTTTATCCATATTAGTAGCACAACGAGCTTGTCTAAAAAGCGCAGAAGCTTTCAAATTAGAACCTGATGGAACTTTTGCAAATTCTTGATATGCGTTTTCGTAATCAGCATTTTTGTATATTTCAAGAGCTTCTGAATAAGCATTTATTCCTCTGTCTTCAGAAGAAACGTGGTTATAAATAAAATATCCTAAGGTAAAAATTGCCAATGCAATTACAAAATATATATCGTATTTTTGTCTTCGTCTTCTCATTGAAACTAATTCCATACTTCAAAATCACCCGCAAGGGTAAATAACTTCCCCAATTAATATTCTAATATATTATTATGCAAAAAGAAAATCCTGTAATAAAAAATTACATATATTCATCGAAAAAGCGGATGTTAGAAGAGCATCCGCTTCAACAAAACTCTACTTTTGATATTTGCTTATATCGTGTACTCTCAAAGCAAAATAAGGATTTTTCTTTCCTTTTTCTTTTAAGAAAATAACAAACGTATCGTTAAAATAGAACAATCTTTCCTCATTATCAGGTAATAATGACATTTTCATAATAGTCATTGCAGCTTCACTTTTGAGTTTAACCCCTTTGTTATCCATATCAAATTTAATTGTTTCCATTGCTTGATCAATTAACAAATTTGTTCCCATTATGCGTTTTCCGGATAATTCATCGAAAGTTTTTTCTTCAAATAACGAGATATTTGGAACTCTTAGTTCATCATCATTTGTAAACTCTGTTGAGCCTTTAAACGCAGATTGTTTTTTCAACATATCTGAATAAATATATTGAAATTCTTTGTTTGCAGCGTTTTTGTACAAATAAACTTCATCAGCTGATTTTGTAGAAAGCTTAACTGCAAAATCATTAGGATTATTGTAAAAAAGAACGCTTACAGAATCTGCGTATTCGTCTTTAGAACCTTTTGTTGCACCAAAATATTCAGCAGTTTGTTCTTCGCCAAAAGCGAATTCACCAAGTTTTTTGAATTCATGCGTAAACTCAAAATCTTTTTTAAGCATTGCATAAATCAAGAATTTATCATTGCGAGGTGATAAATCAAGCTTATCTAAAATATCACTTGTTTCGTGGAATTTTTTGCGAATTGCCTTAGTAATTTGTTTCTTTGTTTTTTTAGTAACTTTTGTTGCTGTTTTGTAATAACTAGCTTCTGAAATATCTTCTGTAGTGAATGATTGTTGGTTTAGCTGTTGTACAAAAACAGGTGTACCTTCTCTAAATCTCACAGGATTGTGAATAAATTTGTCCATAAAATCATTCCATACAAGTTGAAATGTTCCAACCCATACTCTATCTTGTGCATTACTTCTTGTTTGCATTGTCGGCAATACTTCAATACTTGAAGCAAAAGATTGAACATTTGCTGCGAATAAAACAGCCAATAAAAGCCCTAATAATTTTTTCATCATTCTCTCCTAAAACTATATTAAGTATTCTACCATAAGAGAGGTTAAAATCATAGGATTTACATTTCTTTGCATACGTATTTTGAAATAACATCTGACTTCCATACGTGATAAACATCACGATTTTGAGATAAACATTCATCAATTTTTTCAAAAATCAAATTAATATTTGATATAGATTTTTTGCTCTTTAGAATATTTACTAAAATTGTTTTAATCTCATATGCTCCTAATTGTTTTGTAACATCCCAAACCATCCAACTATTAGTCATTTGAACCTTATTAATATATTTTTCAACATATTCCATTGAGAAAATCTCATCAATGTTATTTTCATATGTTTGAGTTAAGAATTCATAAATATTCTTGCTAACACTCTCTTCATTCGGGATTAAAAAATCACGAATTATTTCTTTATTTCTGAGAAATACAACAATCTCGTTTTCTTGCAAATCGTTATTTACTAACAAATGAACGGGTGGCAAAATAAATCCGCTGGTATTTTTAAGATTTTCTCTATATTCACCAATTTGTTCCAAAATAGCATCTATAAATTCTTGAATATCACTACCAAATTCTATTCTCAAAATATCTTGATTTAAAGAATTGAACGCTTCTTCAATTTTTTCTTCAACAGATACCGAAACGTTTTCTGTCGCTATTTTTAGTCTAAATAATTGTTTTAATCTTTCTATCATATTTTCTTTTTAATACTGAATTCTAAAAAGTCAAAAAATATGTTATAATATATTTATGTTTAAACGTATTTGTAAAATAACTTTTATATCCCACGGAGCAACAGTTTATAGTCAAGAAGGTATTGTAAACGACAAATTAAATTATCCAAAACTAAGTGAGTTTGGAGAAGAAGAAACAGAAAAAGTTTGTGAATATCTAAAAAAACGTGGAGTTGCTTACGATAAAATCTATTCAAGTCCAAATATTTGCTGCACTCAAACTGCTAATATTATTGCAAAATTATTCAAGCAAAAATCCACAACTATTGATTTAGTTGGAAGAAATCACGGAGTTTGGCAAGGCAAATCTTATATGGAATTATTCAAAGAATACGGTTCAAAAGCTCTAACAGAAACTCCTGAAAATGGTGAAGCTTTAAAAGATTTTAATCATCGTATTTCTAAGTTTATAGATGCTTTAATTAAAGAAAACAAAGGAAACCGCATAATCGTTGTTACAACACCGGAAGTTATTCAGGCAGCTTTAGCAAAAACTTTAGAATTAACTCCTAAAAATCAACATAAATTGTTAATCAAAACAGGTTCTTTGACTCAAATAAGTTATTTTGAAAATTGGTCAAGTGTCATCTATTCAGATTTCAATTTTGTTTAAGTTCTAATACAAGTAAAGGAATTCAAACAAAATGCAATGTGGTACAATGTCAACATTGTATAAGAGGGTTTTAAACATGAAAAAATTCGGATTTACTTTAACAGAAGTCGTAATTGCACTGGGTATCATAGGAATTATAGCTGCCGTTATGGCACCACTTTTAGATCACTTAATTCCGGATAAAGATAAAATAAATGTTTTGAAGACATATAATGTTATAAGAAGTATTAATGGTGATATTAAAGAAGACCGCACTGTTTGGCGGGAAACTATGGACGAAGATGCTCCGGCTTGGGGGCATCTGGCAGAGCCAAACAATCCTGACCGTGATTATCCACATATATTTGCAGAACGATTAGATATTGTTGAGGGAACATTAACCCCTTCCGCTAGAGGCTTGCAATTTGATACTACTGACGGACACCACTGGACTGTAGAAGATTACGATAATGCATATGGACAAGTAATCGTTGATTTTATGAATGAAAAAAGGGACAGATGTACGTACAGCGCTAATTGCACTACCCCCGGACAATTTAGATTTCAAATTATTGCAAATACTTTAAATACGCTTCCCGGAGATGCATTAACTGCAGCTTATATAAAAAATAGCCAAAAATTAAGTGATAAAAAAGCTGATTATCGTACTGCAAAAAATGATAATCACAATTATGTATTGCAATAAACACAACTTAACATTTCTTAAAATTTTATCTCGAATGTTTGTAAAAAATATATGGGCATGATATTATTCATATATACAAAAATCACATTCAACAATCACAAATATTCGAGGAGAAAATATGTTAGATTTTCTGTTTAAAAAAGAAACTTCTTGTGCTGAGAGCTTAAATGAGTTTTATTCAAGACTTAGAGAAATGTATTCTTTTGATTTGATTTCTGAAGAAAGAAAATGTTATTTGAAATCAACAATGGATAGATACGGTTATTTACCTTATCCGCAAATTAAAGTTTTAGAAGAATTAACTGATGCAGAAGTTCTTTTTGCACTTGAATCTAAATGGGAAGCTGAAGGGGTATTTAAAAACGGAAAATTTGAATTTGACAAAGCAAGCACTTTGGCAAGAAACAATGTAAAAAATTCATCGTGGCTACAAAAAGAAGGTCACGATATAAAATTAGTCAACCTTGCCGCATTAGGTAATGGGAACAAAGACAGCAAAAACGGAACATTCATGGATTGGTTGAGAGAACTTCTTATTTTGCCAACCGGAAACAAATCAAACAATGTTTTCGGAACAACTATGTACTTAATTCCATTTCATCCAAGAGAATTTGGTTGTGCATATCTTCCTACTGCAAGTTGTGTAAGTCCAAATTTAGAAGACAAGGCTCTTGCAGAAAAAACAGGATTAAACGCTGATGAGCAAGTTAAAACATTTATTCAATTAACACAACTTGCCGGACACCCTGTTATTTATGATGTACTTCCACAAACAGGAAGATTTTCAAAAATAGTTTTGACTACACCTGATTGTGCAAGATGGTTTGATATAAACGCATTAATAGCAGAATTGTCAAAAAATGTTGATTTGACAACCGAATCTTTAAAAGAAAAATATTCAGAAGATGATTTAGCTATTGTTAGCGGCATTTACAAAAAATCTCTAAAAGGTGAAAGCTATGGAGATTTGACAGAACATTATCAAAATATTTTCAACGAAATTGATTCGCTATTAAAAGATACAAAAATATTCTTATCTAATTCTATGTTAGAAAAGAGTATTCAAGATAAATTGCACAAGAAAGCAAAAAACATTATCAACAAAATTGCCAATAATTCTCGTGGTAAAAAATTGAGCGAAAACGAAATCACAAATCAGGGTGATATCATTGGTGCTTTAATTTCAGAAGGAATGTGGCCGGCTCCGGGTGGTGCATGGTGCTCAGCAGGAGTTCCGGTATTTGATAAAATGAGCGAAGGTGCAAGTTATCCGACTTTCAAACATTACAAATTTGACGGTGAAGACGTTACTCATTTTGCAAATCTTGATTGTCAAACTCCATACTATTTTGTATGTTTAGAAAATGGTAAATACAACAATGATGTAATCAAATTCTTTATTGATTATATGAAGGATTTACAAGAAGAATACAATTTTGATGGTTTCAGAGTTGACCACATTGACCACATTGTGGACAAGGTTTCTGAATTAGACGGAACACCTATCAGCTACAGAGCTCCACGCAAAGTTTTAGGTATGTTAAACTCTGCAATGAAAGATAAAATTCCCTATTTTGCAACACTTGCAGAATATATGTTGTGGGATAATTATTACAAAGAATATCATCAAGATATGAATTTTGATTTGCTTTGGGGTAATGACATTGTTTCTCAAAGCTACAAAACACCTGAAGCGATTGCAGAAGACAACTTGAATTTGTCAAATTACAATTCAAGCGTAAAAAAATCAACTCCGCTTTCAATTCTTAAAACTTACAATAACCAAGACGGTGAATTTGAAGCAATTGACAGATACCCTGCTCAACTTGGCAAAGAAGGTGCTTTGTTCAAATGGTTTAAGTACAAATTCTTGCCGGGCGGAAGATTTGCACAAAGATCTGTTATGTATGTTGACGGAGATGAATCTTTTACAAATGGTGGAATAGAAGCAGCTATAGGCGCAGAAATTTCTATGAAACGTGAAAAAGATTACGATTTCTTTGCAAAATTTGATGCAATTGACAGATTTGTTAAAAATTCTAATCTAATCACAGATGGTGAAGCTCATATTATAAGACAAGATGATGATGGCTTTGTTGCTTGGCTTATTCAAAAAGAAGGTCTAAAAAACTCTATTCTTGTTGTAGCGAATTACAATTCACCTAGTGAGAAATTCTGTGAAGACGGAAATACAATCACAAAAGAAGGACACGAAGTGTTTGACAAGACAATCGAACTTTCTTGTGATTATTCAATCGTTTCCGAATTCAGATTTGACGGTACTGATTATATGGAAGAAAAATTTGTTGTTGCAACAAATTCTCTATCTTTCGGTAAAATTATGCCTGCTGAATTCAAATTCTTTACGGTAATCAAATAAATTTTACATTAAGTAGGTAATTTTGACTAACAAGCCAAGATTATTTACGTCAGGAGTATATTTTACGATTAAGTAAACTACGATTAAGTAATAATGGGATACGCCGGACTTAAAAGTCCGGCTTTATTTTTAGATTTATACGGAACTTTTTTCAAATTCTTACGTCTAATGTATTAGCAATGCAAAGAGGAGTAAGAAAAGATGAGCAGAGTTATAAACAGCAATGTGGATTATATTGAGAACAATGATTTAGACTTAAATTCACCTAAAACTTTCAGTACGGTTGTTAATAATGATGATATTTTACAAATGTATCTAAAAGAAATCGGACGAAAAAGAATGCTTACTAAAATGGAAGAAATTGAACTTGGAAAAACTATTCGAGAGGGAACAAAAGAAGAAAGAGAGAAAGCCAAAGAACAACTTGTTCAAGCAAATTTGCGTTTGGTCGTAAGTATCGCTAAAAAATACATAGGACAAGGGGTTCTATTTATGGATTTGGTACAAGAAGGCTCATTGGGTTTAATAAAAGCCGCAGAAAAATATGATTACAGAAAGAATTTTAAGTTTTCAACTTATGCAACTTGGTGGATAAAACAAACAATAATCAGGGCTATCTCAAACCATTCTCGCACAATCCGAATTCCGGTGCATATGCTCGACAAAATCCGTAAGTACAAAAAAGCATGTGAAGATATTATCGGGAATGCCGCTATTGAACCTGATGACGAAATTGTTTCAAAGATTTCAGGGTTGGATTGTAAAAAGATTGAGGAAATAAAAAACGCTATCAAAAAAGAACCTGTAAGCCTAGACACACTTGTAACAGATGATTTATGTATTCAAGATTATGTTGAAGATACAACTTATAAATCACCGGAAGCTAATACTCAAACAAAATTGCAAGAAGCTGATATTACAAGATTAATCAATGTTTTAGATAAACGTGAACAAGAAATTATAAAACGAAGATTTGGGATAGAAGATAATGAGCCAAAAACGTTAGAACAAATCGGAAAGGCACTAGGATTTTCGAAAGAAAGAATAAGGCAACTTGAAAATGTTGCGATAAGAAAATTAAGGAATGTTGATAACATAGAATGCTTAAAATCTTATTTAGACGCTTGTTAAAGTAAACAAAAAGAGCCTGAAGAATTTTTCAAGCTCTTTTTTGTTAAGGTGAACGACGTAAAAATTACTCGCCGCTGCATCCGAATGCGATAGTTACATGTTCTTTTGGATTAATAGCTGAGATTTTATAACCTTTAGCATCAACTAAATATGCAACTTCGTCGCCTGTTGTTTGGAATAAGCCCATTGTTCCTGATAAAGCTGTTCTTGTTAAGTCAATAGGAGCTTTAACTGTGTCTTTAACAACATCCATTGTGCTTCTGCCGGCAGCAGGGAATTGACCTTGGAAAGCTTCTCCTAAAGCAATACCTGTACCTGATGATACGTCTTCAACCGCATTACCCAATGAAGTTAGCATACCACCTGTTGTTCTACCTACGATACCGACGATTGAACCTGCCCAAGTAAATGGTGCTGTAACAATTCTTGAAACAATATTAGGTGTGTTTGATTTGTCAATTTGAGCAGTTAAGATTTGTCGTGGTAAAGTTGCTTTGCAACCACAATTTTCAATTTCTGTAAATGCTAATTTTAAAGCACCTTTTTGACATCCACTAGGACGAATAACTTCTACGACTTTACCGTGAACATTTGAACCACAAGGATATAAATGTCCGTTGATTGTTACGTCTTCAAGAGTTTTAGCCGCAAATCTTTGACCTACGTGTGATGATTTTGCAGTAACTTGGTCTTTGAATTCTAACTGTAATGTAGGAATTTTAACCAATTCTTGGTTTTCTACGAATGCTTTTTTGTCAACAGGACAAATTGGACAATCATTGTTTGCGGTTACCGGATTTTTATCGATACCTGCATTAACTCTGATATTTTGTAACATTGCAGCTATATCAGCACGTGTTGCATCTTTGAATGGTGCAATTGTTTTAGGATTTGGGGAGTTGTTTAATGCGCCTTTATCCAATGCTGTAGCTAAAGGAATTTGTGCCCATTCAGGAACTGTGTTTCCGTCAGTGTATTGTGACAAGATTTCTTGAGCTTTGCATTTATCAATTTCAGGACATTTTACACCTTTTGCCAATGCACAAAGAGCTTCTGCTCTTGTTACGTTATGAGCCGGCATAAATGTTCCGTTTGGATAACCTTTAAGCAAATCTTGATGTACTGCAGCCGTAATAGCTGAATTTGCCCAGTGGTTCATAGGTACATCAGAAAATAATTTTTCAGGACTGCAAGAGTACATATCTTTGTCAAAACCTTTAATCAACATAGTTGCAAATTCTGCACGAGAAATATTTCTTGAAGGTCTGAACATTCTGTCAGGATAACCCACTACAACATCGTTTGTTGCTAACTTATCAATTTCACAAGCTGCCCAATAACCGTTTGGTACATCAGGGAACATTTGTAAATTTGCGGCTGCACCTGTCATGTTATTCATGTTTGCAAATGGAGATAAGTCAAATGGTACTAAAGATTTTTTAATTGCTTGAATTGAATTTGCAGTACCCATTTGGATAGGACAACCCATTCCGTCCATTCTTGCTTCATCACGAATAATAGGAACTCCGTTACGCTGTGTTAATTCGTTTAGACAAGGAATATTTGAAGCAGCACCGGTGATTGAACCGTCAGTTGCAACAGTTGTACCCATTGTACCGGCACTCAATTTAGAGTTCTCTCTGTTGATAGAGAACCCTTCTGATGAGTAAACAGAATCAGCATTTGTACCTACATAATTGTTGTATCCGTAAATACCATTTGGATACGCATAAACTTGTTTCATGTTAGCTCTGGAAAGTTCTTTTGTGCTAGGACAAAGCGCACAGGAAGGAACCGGATCGGGCTCACATTTTGGAGCGACATTGCAATCGCAAGGGTCGACCTTTTGGTCACAAGGACATGCTGCGCCGGTTACTACCGGAAGCTCTTCGCAACCACAAGGTGTTTGTGAAACAACAGGTTGTTGTTCACAAGGGCAAGCTGCCATTACCGTATTAAACGAACATGTTGCTATACCAACGGCAATCGCAGCTGCCACAGTAAGTTTTCTAATCGTCATTTTAACCTCCTTTTTTTATAACAAGTTGACAAATTTATATTAAAACTCATAACTTGATTTGCCACTTTCAACAGGTGGACGGACCTGTTTTATTGAAACTACTAAATTTTGTTTGTTTTTTCGTTGGGTGAACAACCTTGTTATGTTCACCAATGAAAACTAACTACTAAATTATGTAGGTTTACAAAAATTAAAACATTATCCAAAAAGAGAGTCCTACTGGGGGAATAGAAATTTAGAGTAACAAGTTTGTCTAAATTAAGGGATTGCAGCATTATGTTGTTTTTTATATAACCAAAATAAAAATATCACTTGAAAAAAAAAAGTGTTTATCGTAAAATGGCTGTGTTGATATGCGGAAGTAGCTCAGTTGCCCTAGTGAGGTTACCGGTTACAGAAGCAAAGACAAGTTAGGCGGTTGGTGCCGAGCGTATCTGAAAACGAATACTCTACCAACTGACCAAACTATGAAAATTGAATATAATATGCGGAAGTAGCTCAGTTGGTAGAGTATCTGCCTTCCAAGCAGACTGTCGCGAGTTCGAGTCTCGTCTTCCGCTCCATAAAAAACACTCATCTATTGATGAGTGTTTTTTATTAGCTTTAAGACATTATCTACTACCATTAAAGAAAGGAATCCTTATGAAAAAAGTTTTGATATTATCAGGAAGCCCAAGACGTGGTGGAAATTCTGACACACTTTGTGATGAGTTTATGAGAGGCGCAGTTGAGTCAGGTAACGAGGTTGAAAAAATCTTTGTTGCCGGTAAAAACGTTGGCTACTGCAAAGCTTGCTACGCTTGTAAAAACACTGGGATTTGTGTAATAAAAGATGATATGGCAGAAGTTTTGCAAAAAATGCTTGATGCCGATGTAATTGTGCTTTCAAGTCCGGTTTATTTCTATTCAATTTCTGCACAACTAAAAGCCGTAATCGACAGAACTGTTGCTCGTTGGTTAGAGTTTAGAGATAAAGAATTTTATTACATAATGACTGCAGCAGAAGACGAAAAACACACAATGGATTGCACTTTGGAATGCTTTAGAGGCTTAGCAGCTTGCCTTGAAGGCTCAAAAGAAATGGGTGTAATCTATGCAAAAGGTGTCTACGAACGTGGCGAAATTAACGGTACTTCATTCATCCAACAAGCTTACGAAATGGGCAAAAGTGTATAATTGCATAAAAACTTGAAAATGTGATTATATCGTCACTATTTATCAATTGTTGTATAATCTTGTTATGCAAAGAAAATTCGAAATTTCCTCAAAATATAAACCTGCAGGTGATCAACCAAAAGCTATTCAAGAGTTGGTGGAAGGTGTGCGTGCAGGAGATGATACGCAAACCCTACTTGGAATTACGGGTTCAGGGAAAACTTTTACTATTGCAAATGTAATTGAGCAAATCCAAAAACCAACGCTTATTATTGCACACAACAAAACTCTTGCTGCACAGCTTTATAACGAGTTCAAAGAACTTTTCCCAAATAATGCGGTTGAGTATTTTATTTCTTACTACGATTATTATCAACCAGAAGCCTATATTCCACGAACAGACACTTATATCGAAAAATCAGCAAGTATTAATGAAGAAATCGACAGACTCAGACACAACACAACAAGAAGCCTTTATGAAAGAAATG
>CAZPBG010000013.1:0-38083 GCA_964584885.1 uncultured Vampirovibrio sp. | reverse complement strand
TTGGCAAAGTATAACAAACAGGACGATTATCTATTGGTACAAAGCATATTTTCATGCCCTTATTTTAGCACAGGCGAGCTTTAAACAATCTTATGTTAAGTTTTGTAACAATATACAACAAGTTGTGCAATTCTATAAAAGTTAAATACTTTATATATATGTAAGCATTAGATAAACACAAAACAGAAAAACATAACACACAACCTTTCATACAACCTACACACTAACCTTCTACACATGAGGAATTAAGTAAAACAAAATTCCGATGCCCTACTTATTTTATAAGTTGGGTTTTTCTTTTTATATACGGCAAACAAGCTCAAATATGCCTTCTGAGAAGGTTGGATGTGCAAAACAAACTTCTCTCAATTTGTCTGTTGAAATATTATTTTGCATAGCGATTAATATTTCGTGAATAAGAGCTGATGCTTCCTTTGAAACAATATGAGCACCTACAATTTGTTTATTTTTAACAATTATTTTTATAAATCCGTCTGTTGAATCATCACACCAAGATTTTCCAAGCGCAGTAATTGGAAGCATAAGCTTTTCACAGTCTTCTCCGCAATTCTGTTCTCTCAATCCGACCCAAGCAATTTCAGGCTCACCATAAATTACAGACGGAATTAAATCTTTATTATATTCAATTTTACAAGCAAGTTTTTGAGCTTGTGAAATCGCATAATGCGCAAGTTGAATTTCACCTGAAGAATCTCCAATTTTAACTCCAAAATCAGACTGCAACGGAACTCGTCCAACTGCTGACAAAATGAAATCAGGTTCAATATTTACACCTGATTTTAGTGTAACAACTTTGTCTTCAATTTTTTCAACACAATCATTGAGGTAAAATTTTATTTTCTTTTGTTTAAAAATTCGTTCAATTCTTTTTGAAACTTCAATATCAGCAAGTGGAATTAAGTGTTCTGATAATTCAACAATCGAAACTTCTACTCCAAAATTAGAAAAAATTCTTGCCCATTCAATTCCGATTGCTCCTGAACCAATAATTAAAACTGATTTTGGAAGTGTATTAAGCCTTAAAACATCATCAGAATTCAAAATAAATTTACCATCAAACTCTAAACCTTTTAGCTCACGAGGTTTTGCCCCTATTGCATTAATAATATTGGAAACCTTGTATTCTGTTTCATTTGCTAAAATAGTATTGTCGTCTTTTATATCTGCTTCAGCTAAAATCACCTTGACTCCTGAATTTTTAACAGCTAATTCTAAAGATTTTCTAATTTTTTCAACGGTTTTATCACGTTTTTCTGCAATTTTTGAAAAATCGAAGGATTTAACTTCAATTTCCATGCCATACTCTGAAGCATTCATAATTTGTTTATAAACTTCTGAAGAGTGCAACAAGGATTTTGTTGGAATACAGCCCTTATTAAGACAAGTGCCGCCTAAATTCTCTTTTTCAAACAAAACAACACTATGTCCTTGTTTTGCAAGCATCATAGCAGCTGTGTATCCGGCAGGACCGCCACCAATAATTCCGTATTCAAAATCCATATCATTACCTCTCCCTTGATTTTATTATACTACACTTTTAACCCATTTGAACCGGTTGATAATTTTGGAGGGTTATTTTGTTGTGCAAGATAGTTTTTTTGCATTTTTGAAGCCATATTGTTTCTAATAATCGGTGTTACAATATTTGAAGAAAGAATACCGGCACTAACTGTAGCAAGAGTTGTCCCAAAATTTTTGCAAGCATAGTATTCATTTTTAGGAAATGCCGTATTGTCCCTGAAAGCATCATCTATATCAAAATCAAGTTTTCCAATTTTTTTTGCATAAACATCTTTGTTTTGTTCAAAAAATGTTCTAACTTTTTGGGGTGCTAATTTTCCTGTTGAAAACAATTTTTGAACAAATTTTTTACTTGCTTGAGTGATTAAGAAAAATGAACCTATATTTACAGCCGCATCTGCTAATTCTTGTGGGACAAGAAAACTTTTCTTTTCTTTTGAAATTTTATCATTTATCAGAAGTGCTCCGACTTGAGCCAATGACGATAGTGTCCAACCGGCAACTCCGGTCCAAATAAGCATTTTTGATGCATCATTTTTGAAGTTTTTAGCAACCCAATTCAAAGCATTATCAAGCACGTTTTTCATTGCTTACCTCCTTTGCTTTGTTTAAGTTTGCATAATCAGAAAATTTATTTGTTAAAAACACTGTAAGTGGTGCATCTAATAAGAAGTTTGTAACGCACATTGCAGCAATTGCAATTCCTGTAGAAAGTGCACTTTTGTAGTTTGTCAACTTTTTGGGATATTTTATTAAATCGTTAATACAAGATTTATCTTTGGGTAAAAGTGATTTGGAATATTTAGAAGTACCCTCCATATTTGTCATTTTTGCAACAGCTTTATATACAGAACCTCTTACCATCATGCCAACACATGTACCGGCAATAATCTTAGCAAGAGTTCTACATATAGAAATTTGTCGAGTTTCCTTATCTACTTTTTTGTTAGATGCATCAATCGTAGGTTGAAGTAAAATAGCGGTTGCTCCCATTACACATCTGTTTTCAGCCGGTTTAGAAAGTTTATTGTCAAAATCAACCCACCTTTTTACAGTTTTTTCTCCGTCTGCAAAGGTATAACTAGGTGACGCATCAAGAATTTTTTGCTTAATGCGACTAACAACACTCTTGAGATTACGCTTATTGGGCGTTTTTCCCATCATTGTAATATTATCATTATATGTAATCGGCTGTATATTCATAACACTTCTACCCACATAGTATAAAACATCACAGTGCTAAAATTTGACTTATATATAAGAATTGTTACAAAAGATTTACAATTCAAAATAAATTGTAAATTTAAAAAAAAAAGCTTGCAATTATTTTAAAAATGTATATAATAGACTCATAAGGAGTGCAAATCTCAATAGATATGCACCTAGAAGTACTTAGTGTATAGGAGAGTTACTATGAACAAAGAAGAATTAGTAAAGGAAATTTCAAAAAAGACTAAATTGTCTCAAAAAGTTTCAGCTGATGTATTATCAGCAACTTTAGAAATCATCCAAAAAACAGTTGCTAAAGGCAAAAAAGTTACTTTAGTTGGTTTTGGTACTTGGGAAGCTCGCAAAAGAGCTGCTAGAGTAGGTAGAAACCCTCAAACAGGTAAAGAATTAAAAATTGCGGCAAAAACAGTTCCAGCATTCTCAGCTGGTAAAAGCTTCAAAGAACTTGTAAAATAGTTTTATAACAGAAGTTTTAAAAAGGGTCGAATACCTTTGGCATTCGACCCTTTTGCATACAGACTCTTCATCTTATAAAAAATGCTACAAAAAAGCCTTTCTTGTTTAAGAAAGGCTTTTTTATTTTTAATTCGATTATTTTGTTCCGTAACGTTTTTTAAATCTTTCTACTCTACCTTCTGAGTCAAGAATTTTTTGTTGACCTGTGTAGAATGGGTGACAGTTAGAACAAATTTCAACTGTGATATTATCTACTACAGAACCTGTTTCGATTTCGTTACCGCAAACACATTTGATAACTGTTTTTTTGTAATCAGGGTGTAATTCTTTTTTCATTATAGACCTCTTTCCTTCAAGATTCCAAACTTGAAAAGTAACGTAATATTTCGACCTCTATTATAATACAATTCACAAAAAAAAATTGCAAGTTTTAAACAAATCCAATTTATTTAAAATTTGAACTATAACATTTAAAAGACCTCTCTATCACAGGCTTTTAGGCTATTATTGTAACGAATTGTAACAATATTACTAAAAATCCTAAAGTTTTCTGAAAATATGTCGTTAATCATGACACAAAAGGAAAAAACGAAAAAAGGAGTAGAAACAATGACAGACGGAATCGGAAGAATATTTGGCGGTAACAACTATGGTGTAGGTGGATATGTGCCACAAAGAAAAGAAGATGCAACACAAAATACAGTTCCTCAAGCACCAGTTAATAATGCAGAAGAAACACAAGTTGATCCTTCAAAAGTTATGGACTTTTTGGCTAGCAACAATTTCTTTGTAGCGTCTGTTGATACAAAAGAAGTTCCTGAAGTTGATGAAGCTATGCGTGGCAGAGTCGAAGGTTACATGGAAAATTTCGAAATGATTTATGGTGTCATTGTCGAAGAATTTGGCGAAGAATTAGCTCCAACTGTTATGGATATCGCAATGGATTATCTAATGGGTATGGCAGCATAGTTAAGATATAAGATAAGATTTCCTACGTTCATTTAAAACTTCTACACTAATTATTTCTAAAGGCCGATTAATCGGTCTTTTTTATTATAATATTACTGAACATAGAAACTAAAATTATTTTACTATAATTTCATCTATATATACGATAGAGAAAATCCCGAAAAAATGTAAAATGATATATGACATATCAATGGACACTCGGGATGGAATACGATTTAGATTTTTCTTCATACAATAAAATAAAGAGGATGACTAACGAAGAGCTAGCCGATTTGTGGAACAAGTATTTCACAAGCAAAAACGACAAAACCCTTCGTGATGCATTGATATTGCAATACATTTATCTTACAAGATATGTAGTTGGTCGTGTAAAAGTAGCATTACCTCCAACTTTTTCGTATGAAGATATTTCCAGTTATGGAGTAGAAGGACTTATTGATGCAGTTGAAAAATATACTCCAAAAATGGGGGCAAGATTTGAAACTTATGCTCTTGTACGTATTAGAGGAAATATTATCGACAAAGTTCGTTCCCAAGACTTCTTACCGAGAAGTGTCCGAAGAAAAATAAAAGATGTCAAAGAAGCTCAAGATGAATTAAAGAAACAATATGGTCGTTCAGCTACAAATACAGAAATAGCGAATTATTTGGGGATTGAAAAAGAAAAAGTAGAACAACTGCTTGCTGACGATACTACTATAACATCTATTTATGATAAAAAAGGTGCTTCGGATGGTGATATTGAAATCATTGATACAATAGAAGACTCACATAGTCTAGCGCCACACGAAGAACTAGAAGAAAAAGATGTAAAAAAAGAATTAGAAAGAGCCTTAAAACGTTTGCCTGAAAGAGAACGAACTATAATGGTTCTTTACTATCACGAAAACATGACTTTAAAAGAAATCGGAGATGCAATTAATATTTCTGAATCCAGAGTTTCTCAATTGCATGCTCAAGCTATTATGAAGCTTAAAAACCTTTTAAGCGAAAATCGTTCTGAAAGATTGAAAAGAAGTATTATTTAAGATAAAATTCTATTTATGATTAAGTTAGTTGCGACAGATATTGATGGAACGATTTTAATTCCGGAAGGAGAGTTTACACAAGGCGTTAAAGATTGTGTAAGAAAACTTTGCAAAAAAGGAATAAAAGTTGTTTTGGTTACAGGCAGAATGAATGCTGCAGCAAAATTAATTGCAAAAGATTTAGGCTTAGAAACTCCTGTTGTTTCGTATCAAGGAGGATTGGTTGTTGATAAAGACAACACTCTTTATGAAAGATATTTGACAGAAGAACAAACTGAAAGAGTTTTAAGTTGGGCAAAAAAAGAAAATATCCATATCAATTTATATAATGACGACATTTTATATTCAGAAAAAGATTGTTATGAAGTTCAAAGATATTGCAACAATTTGCATACGCATTATGAAGTAAAGAATTTCGATAAGATTGATAAAACAAAAATCAACAAACTTCTTGCAATAAATTACAATTCACCTGAACTTATTAACAAGTTTGAAAAAGAGCTTCCTGAAATTTTTCCGGATTTGTATATTGTAAAATCAACTCCATATTTTTTGGAATTTTCTAATAAAGAAGCGTCAAAATCTTGTGCCGTAAGGTTTTTACAAAAACATTGGAATTTAAAACAAGATGAAATTTTGACAATTGGTGATCAGAATAATGACATAGAGCTTTTAAAAGCCGGTGGTGTAAAAATTGCAATGGGGAATGCGACTGAAGAATTAAAACAACACGCTGATTACATTACAGATACTGTTTTTAATGACGGATTTGTAAAAGCTATGGAAAAATTTTGTCTAAACTAAAATGAACTTTTTTAATTATAAATCGTTAAAGAAGTATAAGAGGTAAAATTTATGGACAATAAATGTACAAAATACGAAGGTTTATTTGTATTTTCTGATAAAGAAACTTTAGAAAAACATCTTCAAGAATGCGAAGATTGCAGACAAGAACACGAAAAAATGCAAAAAGTTTCTGATTTGTTAGGAGAAGTTAAGTTCTACTACAAAAAGAAACAAAGCAAACTAAGACAAATTCGAGCTATAGCAGCAGCACTGTTCTTAGTATTTTTTAGCACTACTTTTTGTGCTGTTTCTATGGATAGTGATTTTACGGATGTTCTACAATACGGAGAAACACTCTCTGCTGAGGAATTAGGATTTCCGGTTGACTCTTATGGGCTAATCATGGTGGATTAATGGATTTTAATAATTTAATAAATGCGAATAAAGAAAATGTTAAAAATATAATACGTTTAATAACAAAACAGGATAACGAAGACTTAGAACAAGAGGTCTATATAAAAGCTTGGAAAAACTCTGAAAAGTACGAAGAACGTGGAAGTTTTAAAAGCTGGATTTCGACTATAGCCAAAAATGTTTCTAAAGATTATCTAAAATCTGCATACTTTAGAAACAGTCAAAATTCTACATCTGATGAAGTTGTTTGGAGTTATGTTAAAGATTCAAAAACTTCTCCGGAAGGTTCTGTTTTAGTAAGTGAAAGACAAAAAAGAATAATTTCAGCAATTGAAGAACTTAAACCAAAATTTAAAGAAGTTATCTTGTTATGCGAAATTAATGGTTTTACATATGAAGAAGCTTCAAAAAAGCTTAACTGTCCATTGGGAACTGTAAAATCACGAATTTATAACGCAAAAAAAGAATTGGCAACAAAATTAGAAGATTTATTATAGAGAGGTGAACTATGAAGAAATTACTTGTATTACTATTTGTAGGAATTTTTGCAATATCAACAGCAACTGCAACTGAAAATCAAACGCAAAAACCTGTACCAACAAAACCTGCAAATATGATTGAATTAAGAAAAGCCAGAGAAGCTGCTTTTGAAAAGAAACTAGGTTTAACAGAAGAACAAAAAGCTCAAGCAAGAGAATTACGCATTAAAGGACATGAAAAAATGAAACCTATAATGGATCAAATTCGAGATAAGAAAAAAGAAGCTGAAATGGTTAAAATGTCTAGAATTGCAATCCGTGACCAAGAAGCAAGATTGGCTGTAATTGATGCTGAATTAAGAAAACTTGAAAAACAAGCAATGGAAATTAGAAAATCAAACTTTAAAGAATTTGAATCAATTTTAACAAGAGAACAAAAAAGAACTCTTAAACAAATGAAAAAAGAAGGTAAACAAAGATTTAAAGCAGAACATCGTAAATAAGCAAAAAAAATCCCGACATAATAAGTCGGGATTTTTTATTTATATCTAAGCTGCTTGAGAATTATTTTGTTGTTCTGTAAGCATCATTGCCATAATTGCTGAATATTGCGCTACTTTTGGATCTTTATCCCTTGCTGCTAATGTGAATATTGTCACTAATTCGTCTTTATATTCAGGTCTTGAAATATATCTTAATGAATCTAATGCAGCTAATCTTACATCAGGATTTTTTTCATGTCTTAATGTATCAACCATAGCAGAAGCCCCTGGTAAATCCGTTAAAGGAACAATATTTCCTGTTTGTTTTTCTACACCATCAGCGTAAGATTTTGCTAAAATAGCAGTTACTGCTAATGCATAAGCTTTATTTCTATCAGCTTGTTCAAAAGGGGATAATGATAGTGCCAATTTCACTTCATCTTCTGACATTTCATAAGGTTCTTTAAAGTCTTTTGGATCAACACCATCTGCAAACGCTTTGTCAGCCGCTATTAAGTTTTGTTTCAACTTTTCTCGTGCTTCATTTTGTTCCGCTGTCGGTCTTGCTAATCCATTCGTATCTTTTTTGATAATATTAATCAAACTTCCAAAGACTTCTGATGAAACATACGGATTTTTATTTCCTTCTTTTCCTTTTGAATTTTTTATAATTTCATGCAACTCTAACGCTTGCGCATCATAATCAGCACTAGAAAGTTTTTCAACCACATTGGATATATCTACATCCGGTTTAATTTCTTCAGGTGGAACAATTTCTACATTTTGTGGAGCAGCTTTAAAACTTATACCATGAAAAGCTAAATTCTTTTCAGCTTCCGGTGTTGTAACGTTTGGTTCAGGAACAGGCACTGATGTTGGTAGAGCTTTTGGAACTTTTATAGGAGCGACTTGTGACATTGCATAAGTTACAACTTCTTTTGATAATGGATAAGTATATACAGCAGGTCTGTTTACCTCAATATCTGTAGCATTATAAGTACCACTCTGTAAGCTATTATCACTCATATTGTATGTTCTTGCATCATTTACACGAATTTTTACTGCGCTGTAATTAGCATCTTGCTGTTCAATTTTTTGAATACTTACCATATTGGATTGTCCCTTTCTCGATATGTATTATAATATACTTACATAATGCATGTAAATATGATTAATTGCTTTCATATCGATTAATTTTTACAAAAATTTACATACATTAACTTTATAGAAAAGATTAATAACTAAGTTCTGACATGGTTATTATTCATTTCAAATTTATAACATTCAAATCCTTAAACTCAAAAATTTTGTGAGTATTATTATTCAACTTTTCTTCTGCCAAAAGTGTTCCGACAATAGCTTCCAATTGTGCAACCGGCAACATGTTTGATGGAAGCTCTTCAAATCCGTATTCAAATTTCAAAGCAGACTGCAGAAATTTACAATCTGCAGAAGAACGTTCTTTGTAATTAGAATAAAGGTTAAATTTTTGCCTGGTCAAATAAACCTCAAACCTTGAAATATCTACACCCTGTTCTTTCAAGCTTAACAACAAGTCACTTCCACGAGTTGAAAATCGCTGCATCCAGTTGTCTGTATTTGGAAAGTTCCCTAATGTATGAATTAATTGGTAAGGCTTAGACAGAACTCTCCATTTACCTTCTAACATTGTATTATCCCACGGAAGAGAAACACATATTGCAGAATTTTTTAATGACGGGTAGTTTTCAAAAAACAAAGAAACATCATTCATTGAATATAATTTATCAAGATGAATAATTTTCCCACTTTGAAGTTCTCTAACCGCAACACCGCTTTCAACAGAAGGACTTGGACCTAATGACAAACCAACTAAGTGTGTTATCATAGACCAAAATCCTCATCTTCCGGAATACTTGAATCCAATTTAATAACACGTCTTTCAACATTTGGCATATCATAATTATTTTTGTTATCATCTTCAATATTCACGTACAATTCCATGTTGCGTTTAGACAGTTTTTCACTTTTTTGTTTTTCTATTTGCTTTCTATTATGAGTTTCTTCCAATAATTTCCTTGCTGCTAATGAAATTGAATCAGCTTCAACATTTTTGATAACCTTTTCTCTTTCTTTTTGGATAGCATCTTGCTGTGCTTTAGAAAGGCTCAATGTATAATCGTTTTTTGTACCAAACTGATTTTTATATTTATTCTTCAAAATCAAAATTTCAACTCTTCTATTTGCAGGGTCTTTTGGGGAAATAGAAGTTTCCAAAGGTCTTGTATCTGCATAGCCAACAGCAGAAAATAATGACGGTGAAAACTTAAATCTACTTATCAAATATCTAACTACAGAAGAAGCTCGGGCGCTTGATAATTCCCAATTTGAAGGATATTGTCGAGTTGAAATAGAATCACTATCAGTATGACCTTCTATTATCATATTATGTAAAACAAATTTTTTACAAATTAAAACTCCAACCTTGTCTAAAAGTTTTCTAGCATTTGAATCTAGATACGCAGAAGCCGGAGCAAAAAGGTATTTATCATCAAAAGTTATCAGCAAACCTTTATCAGTAATTTTTGAATTAATACCTGATAATTCACCCATTTCAGACAACTCTTTTATTTGTTCATCAATTTCTTTGAAAGAATCATTTTCATATTTTGGACTAATATATTCAACCATTAAAGATGGAATAAAAGAGTTTGCAGGTTGTTGATCGAATATAGAATCACTCCCATCCATTAAAGCCGGCTGACCTTCAAACAAAGTATTTTGGCTAAAAGCATTTTTTAAAGACTCTTCCAATTTCGCAAAGTCAGTAGCATCAACTTGAGCTAATGCGTATAAAACAACGAATGTCGCAAACAACAATGTAATAAAGTCGGCATATGAAACCAACCATCTCTCAAGATTTTCATGCTCTTCGTGTTTATGTTTTTTTCTTCCCATTAGCCTTCCTTCTTATCTTCAAGAATAAATGAACGTAGCTTTCTTTCAATAAGAACCGGACTTTCTCCCGCTTGAATAGAAAGAACACCTTCTAAAATAATATTCTTATATAAAAATACATTTTGATAAATGAACTTAATACGAGTACTTAGAGGAATCATTAATAAGTTTGCTGCAAACAGACCATAAATTGTAGCTACGAATGCTACCGCAATACCTGCTCCTAACTTTGATGGGTCAGAAAGGTTTTGCATAACTTGAATAAGTCCCATTACCGCACCAATAATACCTAATGTTGGAGAATAACCCCCAAATGATTCAAATACTTTTGCGGCATTATTAACATATTGTTCTTGTTGTTCGATTTGATTTTCCATCATTTCTCTTACTAATATAGGATCCGTACCATCGGCTACTGCCCCCAATCCTAAAGTAAGAAGCGGGTCTGAAGCATTGTTTGCTTCTTTTTCAAGCGCAATAATACCTTCTTTTCTTGCTTTTGTAGCAAAACCGCCTATTTCAGTAATTAATGCATCAAAATTTGATTTTGGCGGAAAGAATACATCTTTAAGAATTAAAATTGCAGCCTTCAATGTTGCAGGAGGAAAACTTAATAAAACAGCACCGGTTGTACCGCCAATTACAATAAAGAATGCCGTAATTTGCAGCAATTGCCCGATATTACCACCTTCCATTGCTTGCCCTATTAGAATCATTGTAATTCCGAAGAACACGCCTATGACCGCAAATATATCCATAATTTTCTCCAATTTTATACTATTTCTCTATATATTAAACTATACTTACTGTTTTTTTTAATCCTTTGTTTATAGGAAGTTTACTAAAATACATAACAAAAAAAGGGGTATTCCGGCAGAATATCCCTTTTTTAAATATTATTTGAAACCTTATACAGCTTTTTGTACTTTACCAGCTTTTAAGCAAGATGTACAAACTGTCATTCTCTTTGTTTGACCGTTTACATTAACTCTAATTTCTTGAAGATTTGGAGTTTGTCTGTTTGGAATTTGTTTATGAGAGAATGTTAATTTTGATGATTTTAATGCAGATTTACCGCATACTTCACAATGTTTTGCCATGATTTTTCCTTCTTTCTACCAGTGTATTATAAACTAAGTGTAACTTAAACTCAATAATTTTACAAGTATTAATGTAAATTATTTGTAACAATTTGGCAAATAATAAGTTTTACAGGGTTTTAACCTTACGCAATGAATATAAATATCTCTCAAAATCCAACAACAAATTTTAAAGCAAGAAAAGTTGCAACGGCTAAAGCTGCAATAGGACGAACCATTTCTGAATTTGAAATTTACAGACTTGGAAGGAGGGATGACGATTTTATTGAAAAATTATCAAATAAAATTAATTTTGCAGAACGATGCAAAAATCTTTCTTCTAACCTTGCAAAACGTTGGCAAAAGATTTTTGATTATTGCATTGAAAAATCCAAAGAAAATACTAACACCACGTATATTGCACTCAACAATAACAAACCTTGTGGAATTATGACCTATTCATACGACGGATGTTCTTTATATCTAAACGGTATCTGTTCTATTCCCGACAAAAACGGTAAAAAAGCTCCTTTTTGCGGTCAAACATTATTCTATCAATTATTTAAAGATGCACAAGAAGATGGTGCAAAATCAATAAAACTTGATGCCGTTCAAGATGGGCCGTTTGATGTCGTTTCAAAATATGAAAAACTCGGATTTAAAAAAGATCCAACTACAATACCTTATACAAGAATGATTTGTGGCAAGTACAAAATAAAAGAGCAACTCAAAGAGCTACCCTTTTTAGTCGATTATTCAAAAAGTTCTCCTGAAAGAACAAATTTAGAATTCAGTCTGGATTAGTAATCTGAATGTTCATAGTCATCATCATCTTTTAGAGAAGACAGGTCATCAGAATAGCTTGAATCAAAATCATCAGGCAAGTTTTCATTGTCCGGCCAAACAGTAGAGTCATCAAATCTGCTTGCATTCAAATTTTCTGACTCTGTGAAATCTGAATTTGTCAAATCTGCATCTCTTAAAATAGTACCTGCTAAATCTGCTTCCGAAAAATTACAATAATCTACAGTTGCATAGCTAAAATCTGCACCGTTTAATACAGATTCATTAAAAGCACATTCTACTAAGTGCGCACGATTAAAATCAACAGATGTTAAATCGCATCCAATGAATTTTACATCAGTTAATTGTGCATCAGCAAATGAAGAAGAATTCAAATCAATATTATCAAAAACAGCACCCTCTAAAGTACATCCAGAAAAATCTGTTTCACTCAAATCCGCATTTTTAGATTCTTCGTTGAACTCTTTTGTATTAACTATAAGCATATTTGCTAATTCTTCTTTTGATAACATCAATTTATTCTCCTATTTATATTTTCTAATTAATTAAGTTTATTTCCATTGCCAAAAGCACGGCTTGTGTACGGTTTGAAACCTTTAATTTCTTAAAAATACTGTTTAAATGAGTTTTAACAGTAACATCTCTTACGCACAATTTGTCAGCAATTTCCTGATTACTTGCACCTTTTGCAACAAGAGCAAGAACTTCTTTTTCTTTAGGCGTTAGTGTTTCTACGTTTACACTTGTGTTTATCGTTTTTTCTTTTTTAGGCTGTGCTTCTTTTTGCCATTGCGAACGTCTTAAAACAGCTTCCACTCTTGCTAACAAGTTTGGTAAAATAAAAGGTTTTGTTATATAATCATCGGCACCGGTTCTAAGACCTGTTACAACCTTTTGTTCTTCACTTACTGCAGTAATCATTATAACAGGAAGGAACTCTGTCTTCTTATTTTTTCTAATAGCTTTCAGTGTATCCCAACCATCTAAATTTGGCATCATTACATCCAAAAGCACCAAGTCAAAATGCTTTTCTTCTTCAAACAATATTTTTAAAGCTTCTAAACCGTCTTCTGCAACCGTAACATCATATCCATACATAGGAAGAGCATCTGCCAAAAACTTCGGATTATCATCTACTACTAATATTGAAGCAATTCCGCCCATTTTATACCAATCTTTCTTTAAGAGCTTTTAATGCTGCTTGTAATCTGTCATCAACTTCCAACTTTTGCAAAATACTTGCTACATGGGCTTTTGTTGTATTTATACTTACAAAAAGCTTGTTTGCAATCTCATTATTGCTATACCCTTCAGTTATGAGTTTAAGGATTTGCGTTTCACGAGAAGTTAGTCCATAATCTTTTTCCGGTGTAGGATTATCAATTTGTTGGGATTTTGCAGCCGCTTCCAAAACAATATGTGAAATTGAAGGGTCAAACCAAGATGCACCGTCCAAAACAGATTGTACAACCTGAGTAAGTCTTGTTGGGTTAATTTCCTTTGAACAATAAGCATTTGCTCCGGCTTTTAATGAATTTAGAACCTCTTGAGCATCATTGTGTGAAGTCAAAATTACAACTTTCAAATCTCTGTCGTGTTGTTTTACTCTTTCTGTTGCATGAATTCCGTCCATGCCGGGTAAGCCTAAGTCCATAATCACCAAATCTACATGATTACTGTCGATTATATCAATGCCGGTTTCTGCAGATTCTGCTTCAAAAATTTTGTCAACAAAATCGCAGGCTTCAAAAGCTGTTTTCAAACCAAATCTTGTTAATTCATGATCTTCAACTATTAGAATATTACTCTTCATAAATACTATGCCCCGGATTTATATTTGCAGCATAATCAGAATTAAGGATTGAACATTTTACAAGTGATTGTTTAGACTTCTCTATATCACCCTTAGCTCTTAATACCACACTTAAATAATAATAATATTTAAAGTTATTTTCGTCAATATAATATGAATTATTCAAATAAGTTTCTGCCATTGAATAATTTTTATCTTTTATTGCTTGATTAGCCAACCCTAGCCAAATATCATTGTTTGAAATATCAACAGATGCAATTTTTGCCAAATAATCATCCGCTCTCTGTGGAAATACTTTCAAAGAACCAATCAACAAATCTTCATCAGAAGAATGTTTTTTCAATAATCTTTCATACAATTTTTTAGATTTTTTATCTTGTTCTAAAGCCAAATAAGTTTTTGCAATCCCAACAGATGGCGCAGTATTTTTTGTCAACCTTTTTGCAGTCTTATAATACTTCATAGCATCTTCGTATTTTCTTTCATCAAAACTTAAATCAGCCAAGGTTAGCGCTGCCAAATAGTTTCTATTATCTTCTTTAAAAGCTCTTTGTGCAAACTCTTGAGCTTTTAGATTTTCATCATTGTCATAATAAACTTTTCCCAATAATGCAAAGATTTGAGGCGCATACTGTTTTGACTGTAAAATAGCTGATTGCAGAACTTTTGTAGCTAATAAACTTTTGTTTTGCAAGTGATAATAATATGCTAAATGATAATCTTTTAAAGGTTCATCTTTTGCGACTTTGTATTCAACATATTCTTCTACAGCTCTGATTTTTTCTTGAAAATCAACCGTTAAGAATTCTGTTTTTTTGATTTCTGCTAAAACCTTTAATGCTTGTTTTGATTTCTTAGAATCAGCAAGGATTTTTGCCTTTAAAATTTTATAATTTACATTAATATCATTTTCTAAAATTGCGTTATTTATGTATTTTAAAGCTTGTGGCAAGTTATTTGATTTATAATAACCTAATGCAATTAAATAATTTTTGTAATCACTTTCTGCAACTTGTGTACTATTTAGAAGCTCTGAGGTCGTTTCAATTGCCAAATTATTATACACAATACTTGCATAAGCGTCAGCTAAATAGATAATATCTTTCTTATCTACCATTCCTGACGGATAATAAAATTTCTTTATATCTTTTACATAATTCTGCGTATACAAATTATTATCGAGTCTTTGAAATAATTCTTCTGTTAAATCAAAAAATCCATAATCAGCCATCCTAATTCCGTAACTTAGAAAGACATAATCATCGTGAACTGCTCTTGCTATCAAATCTGAAAAATCATCGTAAGATGCTTTAACATTTCCTTGCAAAAATCTGTTCTCAGCCGATGCATATTTAGCTTTTACAAAATTATCTTTGATAACCATTTCCATATTAGCAGCATTTGTTTCAGCTCTTAGCTTCAAGGGTTTTTGAACAGACTCTGCGCTAACAAATACAGGAACAAGTCCTGCTAAAGTACACAATATCAATGTTTTTTTTATAAAATTATTCATTTTCTAAATCTACACCTACATAATACTTGTTAAACACTTGCAAAAGCATATTACTACAGTTATTAACTATCGAATAATACAAATCCATTAAGTTGTATTTATCCAATGTTTCTCTATCTTTGCTATCTAAAACCATAAAGTTTTCTGTTAAGAACACTTCAACAATTGCACTTAATTTTATTGCCAAGAATTTTTCAACAACCAATGGATCAAAATGAGAACCTGAACCGTTCATGATTATTTCAATTACTTTCTCAATAGGCATCTTATCACGGTAATGTCTTTTTGAAGTTATTGCATCAAACACATCTGATACAGCCAAAATACGGCCGCCAAACGGAATATCTTCTCCTTTTAATCCTCTATAATAACCTGTTCCGTCAAATTTTTCATGATGCGAGCAGGCAATCTCCGTAATCTGTTGAAATTCTTCTGACATATGAATTTTTTCCAAAATATTATGAGTAATTTCAACGTGTTCTTGAATATGTTTATATTCTTCAGCAGTAAGCTTACCCTCTTTTTGCAAAACAGAATCTCTAATACCGATTTTTCCTATATCATGCAAAGCTGCAGCTTTTTCTAAGATATAAATATCTTTCTTTTCCATTCCAAATTCTTGAGCAATCAATGATGCATACATTTTTACTCTTGAAGAATGACCTGATGTAATTTTATCACGAGCATCTATAGAAGAAGCGAGCGTTTCAATAAAGCTATCAAAAATAATTTTTTGTTCTTCGATTAATTTGTTTTGTTTTTCAAACAATTGAGCGTTTTCTAAAGAAATACCCGCACTTGAAGCAATTGCAATCAATAAATCTTCATCATCAATCGTAAATGTTTCATCAAATTTATTAAGAACCTGAAAAACACCTATTATTTCTTGGTTAAAATTCTTTATTGGCATACAAAGAATTGTCTTAGTTTTGTAACCCGTCTTTTTGTCTACATCAGGGTTAAAGCGACTATCTTTATACGCATCTTTAATATTTATGGTTTCACCTGTTTGAGCAACGTGACCGGCTAAACCTTTATCTGCCGGAATTCTTAATTCTTTAAAATCTTCAATTCCGGTTGCAACTTTTGAATAAAGTTCATTTTTTTCTTTATCATAAAGATAAACCGTACATCTATCAGCATTCAAAGCAGTTTTCGTTTCTTCTGCAATATTTCGGATTAGGTTATCAATATTTTTTTCAACAGCAACAGCCTGACCGATTTTTACCAATGCTATTAACGGGTCTTTTACTTGCGCATGTGTACTAAGATGTGTAATTGGAGGACATTGCAACATTGAAGTTAATCTTTCAAAAAGAGTTGTTTTTTGAGCTTTTATCGCCAATTTTCTGGCTTTATTGTAATTTATAGAATAAAGTGAACTGTTTTTTTCTGTAAAATTAATCCAACCCAAAACAATTTCGTGCAAAATATTTGTAACACTGTCTTTTGACTGTTCTGTCAAAAACTGAGCATCATTCATAAATTGATAATATTCATCAAACAACTTATTCTTGTAAGCACCGAGGGCAAGCAAACTAAAGCAAATTGCAGTATCATCATGATAAATATCTTTATGCTTAATTATACGCTCTTTAGCTTCTTGATAATTGCCTTTTATAATCTCTTCCGTAGATTCATAAATAAAATTTTCCAGACCCATTAAACCCTCTCTGCAAATTTAATGTTTTTATCTATATGATATAACAAAACGGCGAATACGACAAGATGCCGGTTTATTTTAAACTTAATTAAAACTTTTTATATTTTATTTTATCAAAGATTGTATTTCTTTAAAATTAGGGTGTTTTGCACCTCTTAACAATTCAAACAAAATCATTTCTGTAGGTTTGATAGCAGCTCCATTGTCTTTCATACAAGCTAAACCCGATTTATAATGTTCTTCAAATCTGCTACCACAAGCATCTTGAGCAACTGTAACCTCAAAACCATTTGCAATCAATGCTTCTGCTGTTTGATATACACAAATATGAGTTTCAATACCTAATAAAACAAGTTGTTTACGTCCTATCGCTTTTAATTCTGACAACAAATCTTCGTTTAACAAAGCATTGAAGCTTGTTTTTTCAAAACGTTTCCCATTTTTTATAGTTTCAATGGTAGAACCCAACCCTTTTGGATACTGTTCTGTTATAAGAACAGGAATACCCAAAATTTCAGCGGCATTAGCCAAAATTTCAGAATTCTTTTTTACTTGTTCTTGATTAAATGCAGCTTTTAATAATTTTTCTTGTACATCTACAATTAACAATATACAGTCATCTTGGTTATTTATTGTCATAATCACATTCCTTTTTATACTCTAATATAAACTGTTCTAACAAATCTTCTAACAATCCGGCTTCAAACTCTTCAGAGTCAAGCGTAATTCTTTTTGCATCAATATTATCAACATTTTTCTGAAAAGTTATATCAATATTAATTTTTGAAAATCCTGCACTTGTTATCTTGAAACTACTTACTGCAGAATTACTTTTAATTAAAAAAGTTCCAACTCCGTCAGAAATTTCCTGTTGTAATGATATTCCATAGAATTTTCCGCTATATTTTTGTTGAATTTGATAAAATACTGGTGTAACAATTTGTTCAAATTTTTTACCAAATTCTTGTCTAAATTGCTTAAAATTCGTATAATTTTCAATTCCATTTATTGTATTTGATACAGGAATATTTTTGTCATTATTTATAGCTTCGTGTAATTTATTCAAAGCTTCATTTATCAATTGCTGTCTTTTTTGACTTAAAACATTTACAAATCCTGCATAAATTCTTTGTGGCAACTTATCATTAATCTTTTGCCACAAATCTTGCGCTGATTTAATATTTGTGTCATACATCAGCAAAAAATACTTATTTGGAGCATAATTCATTAAAACATCGTTTCTACGAATATTTTCCAGAATTATCGTTTCAATGGTATTTTGCGTAAGTAAAAATTTTGTTTTCTCATTAGGTGCAATTGCAGCAAACACGGCATTCTTTTTGCCTTGATTAATTTCATCAAGCTCTTTGTCTAAAATCTTTTCGTAATTTAAGAACACTTCATTATGCTGCATCAAATACTTATCATTAACCAAAATTTCTCTATATTGATTATTTTTTTCCAAAATAGACGCAACCGTTAGAGCAGGAATAATTCTTGCTCTAAACTCCGCATCAGGAGTTAAAATCGTCATAAAATCAAACATGCCGGCTCTGTAACATTTTCGTCTAAATACTTCATCTTCATTAAACGAAAAAACTATTGACGGTGTGCCGTTCAACAATTTCAACAAATCTAAAGTTTTGTCCTCAGAATTCTCACTATTAATAATAAATAACGCAGAATTCAGAAAAGGTAATTTTTCAGGCAAACTATCAAACGAAAACGCAAATAGCTCATCACTCTTTCTTAGTTCAAGTTTTTGTCTAATATATTCAAAAAAATCAGACTCATCCGAGATTAGAACTATTTTTCTTGCCATGACTAAAAACCTATGATAACTCAGAAATCATCAAGTCAGCTTTTTGCCAAATAACTTTTCTAAGTTCTTCAACATCTTCCAAATCAACACCTAAAGTTTTTAAGAAGTCTTTATCTATCAAACTTACATCAAAATTTGTCTGCATAAGTTTATCAACAAAACAAACTAAATTACAAGGAACCGGAATTGAGGACAAGCTAGGATTATGGTGATAAGAAATAACATTTGCTAACAAAATAGGCAACTGCCATCTTTTAGCCAATAAAGAACCTGTTTTTACGTGATCAGAATCAAAATATTTTTTCTCTGCATCTAATATATCAACACCCGCTTCTGAAACACTAACAACTTTTGAGTATAATTTCTTATCAGATAACTGTAAAACGATTTTACCAACATCATGAACAAAACCTGAAATAAACGCCTCGTCAGCATCCATAATTTTAGTAAGTTTTGCTAAGTATTCACAACCTGCAGCAACCCTAATTCCATGTTTCCAAAGCTCTTTATCGGAAGCACTTGACATCATCGGCTTCATTGCAACTGCAACAATGATATTTTTAACTTTTACCATGCCCAACAAAGACAATGCAATGTTTAAAGAACTTATCTGTTGTGAAAAACCATAATATGCTGAATTTACCAACGCCAATATTTTAATAGTTAATGATTGATCGTACATTACGATATCACTAAGCTCTTTCATACTAACAGTAGGCTTTTTCATCAAGTTCAAAACCTTAACAATTACCGTAGGCATTGCTTGTATATCTTTTATTGAGTTTACTAATTCAATTGTTCTATCCATTTTTATTCCTCTGTAATTAAACTTGCAGGTGTTTTTTTATTGATAAGAAACTTCCGATTGCTCCAAATGCTGAACCTATCAATAATAATGTAATTATAACTATGTTTTGAGCATAAACAGGCATAGGAACTAAGAAGAACTTATGCATGCCGGCTAAGCAACTTTGAACCCAATTAAGCGGAAGAACTGCAATTATTGCAGAAACGAAACCATAAAAAGCGCCCTGCATAATCAACGGAGTTTTAATATACCAATTTGAAACCCCCATTAATCGCATAATTTCGATTTCTTCTTTTCTTGATTGAATTACCAGTTGAATTGTATTGTTAATAATTGTAATTGTTAAAGCTGCTGAAATCAAAATAACAAATATCATCGTAGTATTAACAACATGGGTCAAGAATTGTATTTTTTTCGCTAATTCTTTAGCATACCCCATATCCTCAACACCTGATATCGGCTTAATCTGATTGAATACTTCCGGAATATTTTCCGGCTTATCAACTCTTACCCTCAATGTATCAGGTAAAGGATTTGCAATATTTTGCAACCCTAATTCTTCTTTCATGCCTTTCCAAGATTCATCTTTTGTTATCAAGCGAACTTTTGTTACATGTTTTATATCTTGCACTCTGTCTTTAACAACAGAAACCTGTGCGTTATTCTTTAAATAAACAGAAATTTCAAGTACATTGCCTAATTCATGAGCAAAGCTTGAAAGTGAAAGCGTAAATCTAAACAATACCCCAAAAATCGTTAAAATTGCTGCCATTGTTGTAATAATAACAATATTAACAATCCCTGTACGCTTAACATCATTAACTGCTTCCATTACTATTCTGTAAGCTATTCTGAGATCACAAAGCCAGTCTTTTGGAATATGCTTTTTAACCTGTTTTTTTATTTGCTGTCTACTGCTATTGTCCATAAGTACCTGCCTGAATATCTCTTATAATTTCACCTTTTTCAAGGGTTATAACTCTTTTACGAAATCTATCAACCAAAGTAAAATCGTGTGTTGATACAATAACTGTTATTCCACGTTGATTAATTTGTTCCAATATTTGCATAACTTCTAATGAGTTTTTTGGGTCTAAGTTTCCGGTAGGTTCATCCGCTATCAACAAAGGCGGACCGTTAACCAATGCTCTTGCAATACTTACCCTTTGTTGCTCCCCACCTGATAATTCGGTTGGCTTAGCATTCGCTTTATCAAGCAAACCTACAACTTTTAAAGCTCCTGTAACTCTTGTTCTTATATCAGAAGAACTTATGCCCAAAGTTCTGATAACATATGCGATATTATCATACACGGTTTGATTTTGAAGCAATTTGTAATCCTGAAACACAATCCCCATGCATCTTCTAAGATTTGGGACTTTATCTGACGACAAATTAGCAATGTTAATACCACCTATCAAAACTGTTCCCGTAGTAGGAGTTTCTTCATTGTAAAGCATTTTCATAAGCGTTGATTTACCGGCACCGGAAGCACCTGTAATAAACACAAACTCACCTTTTAGAATGTCTAAATTAACATTCTTTAGTGCGTAATTATTTTTGTATTTTTTTGTTACGGATCTTAATTGAATCATAATTCCCCTGTAATTTTATTCGCAATACTTTCAGCATCCAAGCCGTAGTGTTTTAGCAATTCTTTCGGAGTTCCACTTTGTCCAAACTCGTCATTCATGCCAATTCTTAACACTTTTGCAGGATAATTTTCAGAAAGAACTTCGCAGACCGCTGAACCAATTCCACCATTTACGGAATGATTTTCAACAGTTACTGCAAAACCTGTTTTCTTAACACTTTCTATAATAGCTTCTTTATCAAATGGTTTTACAACAGGAACGCTTATTACTTCAGCTTTAATTCCTTTTGTTTCAAGAATTTCAGCAGCTTTATAAGCTTCCGCAAGTACATCTCCATTTGAAATTATTGTTAAATCAGTACCTTCTTTAAGTACAACCGCTTTATATGGATTAAATTTATAATCATTCGGATAAATATCAGGAAGGCTGTTTCTAGCTATTCTCACATAGACAGGACCATTGTGCTCAGCCGCAAAATCTAATGCTTGAGCACACTCATTACAGTCAGCAGGCACAATAACGGTCATGCAAGGTAACCCTCTCATAAGAGAAACGTCTTCCAAAGCTTGGTGAGTTGCGCCGTCTTCTCCAACCGTAATACCACCGTGAGTACCGATTATTTTAACATTTGCTTTTTGATAACAAACAGAAGTTCTGATTTGGTCATAAGTTCTACCAGTAGCAAACACTGCAAAAGTAGCTGCAAACGGTATTTTACCTGTTAGAGCTAAACCTGCTGCAGTTGCAATCATGTTTTGTTCTGCAATCCCTGTATTAAAAAAACGTTCAGGATAAGCAGCTGCAAATTGTTTTGTCTGAGTAGAACAAGATACATCAGAGTCTAAAACAACCATGTTAGGGTATTTTGCACCCAAGTTAACGAGTTCCTTGCCAAAAGCTTCTCTTATTGATTTTTTGTTATCATAATCTATTGTGAGCATAATACCCCCTACATGTAGATATTATATCATGGATTAAGAAAAATACGCACAATTATTTTTTTAAAGTGACTGAGTGATTAAGTGACAGGCATTTTATCGGTATAAAGTTACAATTGAGAGAAATATCTCGTCTAAATTTTTAAAATAATCCGATTTTCTGTTTTAAACTTTGAGCGGTTGAAAAATATTAATATCCTAAGTTTAATTTTTTAATCAAGATATCCGTAATATCTGTTCCGCCTGAGAAAACGCTTCTTGCATCTAGAATTGCATCGAGATTTTGTTCCATACGGATTTTTTCCGTTATAGCGTGAATTCTATTATATACGTCTTCTTCTTTCTTCTCTCTGAAATCGTTAAAGGCTTTTTCTTTAGCTTGCAATTCTATTCTAACAGTTTCTTCAAACTTCTTTTTTTGAATTGCAGAGTCTATTTTTTCAAATTCTGCTTCTTTTTTTAATAAATATTGTTGAATTTCAGCGTTTTTGGTTTCGATTTCTCTTAACGTATTTTTTGCGTATTGATAATTTGCAATAACTTTATCATAGTTAATATAACCGACTCCGCTTGCAAAACAAGGAGTTGTGAATGCTAACAATAAAAATAATCCAAGAAATTTTTTCATTTTATATCCTTTTTATTACCAACCAAGACCGCTTACACCTGTTCCGAATGTGAAATATCCTCCGTCAGAGCCGTATTCACCACAATTTGTGAGTGGAATACCATAATCAACCGAAATTGGTCCGACATTTGGAATATACATCTTTAATCCTACACCGGCACTAATTGCACTCATAGGACGGTCATAAAGTACACTTGCAATGGTTCCGTCATAAACTTTACCGGCATCAACAAAGAATGTTAAACGCATTGTCTTTAAGAACTCCCACTTAAACCTATCCACAAACGGTAGTGGAGTTGCAAGCTCAGCAGAACCCATTATAAATGAATTACCTGTACCTACACCGTTCATTTTAAAACCTCTGATTGTATAAGGTCCGCCCAGTCTAAATGCCATGACTTCCGGCATTTCATCTCCATGAACTTTTATTCCACCTTTAGCGGTAAGCGAGAATGAAGATTTTTCACCGACTGCAAAATATTTGCTTACACTACCGGCTAAACGTCCATTTGTTCTTGCAAGGTCATCTATTGATATTGCTTCAATAAATTTTGCTTGTGCAATCACCCCATCTCTAGGGTTAATTTCTGTATCAAGCGTGCTGTATTTTACCCCTGGAGCAAGATTAAAGAACAAACCACCCGTTAACTCTTTGGAGCGTTCTCTAATATCTAAACCTCTAAGATTATAAAGTTCTGATATTTTATTAAAATCACCCTCTTTTAAGTGAATATGTTCAACTCCTGCAGTAAAACTGGTTGTAAGATTGTCATATCCACGAACTTTGTGTTCAACACCTGCATTAAGCCCTATTCTGCGTTCAATTGCAAGTGGAACTTGATAGCTTCCCAGTTCTCTTATGTAGAGTTTGCTCATAAGCGAGTTGTCAGCATTCAAAAAATACGGTTCAAAGAAATTTAATTCCAATTGGTAGTTCATTCTGTTTTTGATTGAAGCATCACTTAAAAGTACACCTGAACCGAGAATTCCTGACAATGAAAGGGTTTGACCTCTTCCGAGGAAGTTGTTTTCTCGATATGTAACTGAGCCAAAACCTCCTAGAGCGTTATCAATCCCACCGCCAATAGAAATACTATTCGGAGCAGATTCTTTGACAACAATTTTTACATCATATGCACCCTCAACCTCAGGACTTGGGTAAATGTTTCTTTCGACATTGTCGAAAATATTTGTGGAATATAGGTTTGTAATATCTCGTTTTAAATATTCTTCGTTATAAACAGTCCCGGCTTGAGTCAGAATATTTCTTTCTAGAACATAATCCTTTGTTTTTTCGTTTCCCTCATATAGGATTTTATTTATTACACCTTCGTTAATCCCGAACGTTAGAACTCCGTCTTCATCGTCTGTTACAGAATCAACTGTTGCTAAAATATATCCTTTGGTATGATAGTGGTTATTAATTTGTTCTATCACTTCATTTACTTTTACTACATTTTGAGGCAACCCTTTTAGTGGTTTAACAAAGGCTAAAAGTTCCATCTCCGGAATAGCAGAATTTCCCATGATTTTTACATCAGAAACATGTGTATTTTCTTGCAGAACAAACTTTAAATGAACTGTATTATCTGCTTTTAGTTCCGGTTCTATTTCAATTTTGTCAGTAAAATAACCTAGAGAATATATTTGTTGCAAGTCTTGTTGCAAAATATCTTGATTAAACAAATTCCCGCATTGAGTTTTTATATTTGCATACACCAAATCCGGATTAACTGTTTTTAATCCAAGAACCTCGATATTGCCGATTGGGTAACCACTCAAATCAAGTTCTTGTGTGTCTTGCTCTTCTTGTATTTCACTAGCAAGGTCTTCTTCAACAATTTCTCTTTGTGGAGGTTCTTCCAATAATGTTTCTTGTTTTTTTCCTTTATTTACTTTGTCTACGACTGCATCATAAACATCATTCGCATTTGGAATTGGGGAAAAGAAACTATCTATATAATCTAATTGTGGAATATTTTCTTCTGTGGTTTCTTTTGGAGCTTCATCGGTTTGTTGTTCAACAACAGGTGCTGCCGGCATGGTTGTTTTTATTTGTAGAATTTTTTTGTTGGTTGGTTCTGTTTTGATTTCATAGCGGGGGTTTACAAGCAGAATTTTATTATTATTGGTATCAGAAAAAGAAATGCACGAAAAATCAAGTTCTCCGGCATGAACAACTTCACAACTCAAAAACACTGACAACAATACAGCTGTTATCAGTTTTGATTTTATAAATGCTTTCTCCCTCTTTTTTATAAGTCCTCCAACTAATAATCTTTTTCTAAATGTCAGCCTCCGTTAAGGATAATATAGCTTGATAAAATCCTCTTGGATCATTCGCCGCAAACGATGTCTGCAAAACATTTTGTCCGATGTGTACTGTTACAAGAGTTGTACCGTTTGATGTTGTAACTTCATACTTATTTTTGTATGGCAAATAGTGACTATCTGCACCTGTTACAGAAGTTACAGGATAGGCAACCACTCCCGGACTTTCTTTAGGGAGTGAACCTAACTTACAGTTTGATAATGACTGTGATTTTGGAGGATGTGCGATGTTGGAAAACGCAATATACACTCTTCCTGAGCGTTCAAACATTGCTTCTTCATAACCGCCTTGTGTAACGGTATGTGCGCTAAGATACAACTTTGTATCTTCTGCTTTATTTGTAATAACTCTAAATGTGGTTGACAGTGGAGCATAAAGATTTCCTGTTCTGTTCGTAATATGCGCCGTTAAAACAGGTGAAGTAACAGGTTCAACCTTTACGTATGGAGAAATTTGTATGCTAAAATCCGCACTCGCTGAATTTGACACAGCAAAAGCGCAAGACGTATTTACCAAAATAGCAAACAGAAGTGCTGCCAGTTTTTTCATATCTGTTAAGTATCTCCCCAAGGGCTAGTTTATCCCTATTCCACATATCTATCATAAGCCAAATTACTTAATATTGCGACTATATTAAGTAATGTTACAAAAATTAAAGTTTTTATATATTTAGCCGTTAGATATAATTGTAGGTTGGTCATTTAAATAGAGGATATTTTTCAAATTAAGATTGAAGTTTTGTTACAAATTGTTACAATTAAACTAGATATCTATAAGAAAGTACTTTCCATGAAACATTTTTTATTAACAGCTTTAATATTTTTAGGGCTAATACAGTCCGTTCAAGCTGCGGTAATCATTGATTATCAGGGAGATACTGTCGTTCGTCAAAAAAACGTGGAAAGAAATTTGTTATTAAGGAATGATTCGAGCGGTTATTTTAATATTGCTGTGAAGCCTTTAGACAGTGCTCTTCGAGGTTCAAACGGAGTAGATATTCCGCTGAATTATGTTTATATTAATAACACTCGGGAAGATGTGTATTTGCAAGAGAATTTCTATTCAATCTTGTTTACAAACATAGAAATGAATGGAATTCCTCAAAACTTAACTGCAAAAATTCGTGATTATGGAATGGTTCCGGCAGGAACTTACAGCTTAAACTTTGAAATTCAAGCTACAGATATTGATACAAACGAGGTGGTTGGCTCACCTGCGTTTATGCTTCAATTTGTAGTTCCTGTTGTTCAAGAGATTAATTTGAACGGTGAAACTCCAAAAATTACGATTAATGCAAGTGATGCATTTGTGGCACAAAAAAAAGTTGCAAATGAAACTTCACCTACAATTCAGATAAATTCAAACGCTGATTGGGAATTGTCTGTTAATACTGATAGTTTGGGTGAAACAAGAGGAAATTATTACATAAGAACAATTACTGCAACATCAAAAATATCAGAAAGGTTGCAAGAAAGAGTTCTGCTAGAACCTAATAAAGAGATTATTATTGCAAAAGGAAAAGCTCCTGCTGACAATGAGTCTGTGACGGTTGAGTTTTCTGTTGAAAGCAAAAGCGGAGAATATCTGCCTGCCGGAAATTACGAAAACCGTATTAGGTATATTTTAAGGGAGGGAGAATAAGTGATGAGTATTCTTTCTTTCATAATGGATTGCAATGACGGCAGAAGTTCCGCCCCAAATGGGGAAGCTAGGTGGGGTACGGTTTTGGATTGCCACGAAAATCAAAGATTTTCTCGCAATGACAGCAACAATCATGAGGATAAAATGAAACTAAGCAAAAAATTACTTACAACATTAATAGCATTAATCTTTGCAACACCTGCGTTTGCATCTGTTGCGGTTTCGCCTACAAAAATCGAAATTAATGCGAATAAAATAAAAACGAATTATGTAACAACAGCGATTGAAATCAAAGGTGATTCTAAGGAGCTAATGCGTTTTAAAGCGTATCCGGGGTTCTTTACCATTGATAACAAAAGCGAAGTTGTAATGATTGATAAATCAAACGATCCGCATGATTTGTCAAAAAGATTAAGATTTGTGCCGTCAGAATTTAACGTAGCACAAGGTAAATCTCAAAAATTAAGAATTAATATTGCGAACCTAAATACACTTCCTGACGGTGAAAACAGAGCAATGCTTTATATTGAAGACGTTAACCCGAAAGAAATGAACCTTAATACAGGTCATGAAGGAATTGGGGCGCAATTGATTGTAAAAACTCGAGTTGGAGTTCCGATTTATATAGACAAAGGAAAAATTACCAAAAACGCAGAAGTTGAATATTTGAATATTTCAAAAGAAAAAGACGGACTTTATACAAATATGAAAGTTCTTGCAACAGGAAACAGCAAAGTTCGCTACAATGCGAAAGTTCAGATAGTTCAAGGCAAAAAACTTATTGGCGAATACGAACTCGGAGAAAGAGTTGTCGGAGCTAATAATTATTATATAGACAAGCGCAAAATCAACTTGTCAAGCATTAATAAAGAAGGTGAATACACTCTAAGAGTTGTGCTTTCTTATTTTGATGAAAAAGATAAACGTAAAAATATCGTAAAAGAAACAAATTTAGTTATACAAGGTAACGTGTAGTACAACAAAAAGAAAGGAAGGTTTACCCCTATGAAAAAAATCACAAAATTTTTACCTTTAGCTATGGCATTGTTGTTGGTTAGTCCGGCAATGGCGGCTGATGTTCAAAGTTCTGATGTATCAACGATGACGTTGACAGTTCCTGAATTTATCAATATTCAGAAAAATTCAAGTTCTGTTGAAACGGCTACTGCAAGTTTTGATCCTGCGTATACGTCAATTACTTTGGACAAATCAATGAGTGGTCTTTTTACTGTTATTACCAACAAACCCGGTGATAAAGTTAAGCTTACAGCGACAGCTTTAGCGGGCGGTGTAGAAACAGCTGCTTTATTTGGTGAAAATGGCTCTAATCTAAAACTAGTGCTTACTAACATTGGAACAGACAAGCATGCTGCATCAGCGAGTGCAATAACAAATTGCAAATCAAATCCGGCTATTGCAGACAACGCAAATGCTATTTGTTTTGAACTAACACCAACCATTACTCCTGATGCAGCATCAGGTGCAGTTGCTCCACTCAGTGTAGCACAAGATGATACAGGTATAACTTATACTATAGATAATGGTAAATATGGTTTTAGTTATGTATTAGGTCAAACAGCAGTTGCTGATACATTCTCAACACATGATACAAATGGTACATACAAAGCAACATTAACTTTATCACAAGCTAATCCGTAGTTAGGACGAAATGAATAAAAGAATTTTATCAAAATTATTTATATTTTTGATGACCGTAGCAAGTGCTACGGGTGGTTCTTATGGTTACTCAGAAGCTGAACAGTCTATACAAACGACTGTTCAGCCCTCAGTAGCTATTGAAAAAACTTCTGCGTCAATAGAAGCCGGTAGTGTAAACGCTCAAACAGGTGTTCACACCGGACTTAAATCTGTGTTTAGTGTTAAAACGAACGGAACTGATGATGATTATGATTTTATTATCTCTTCCAAAATAAATTCTGCAGACGGTGATGTTTCTGCATACGGTAATAATGGTCAAATACTTTTCGCTCATACACTTGTATTGCCAACAAACAGTGCAATTGAAGATGCTAAAATGGGCGGAAATAATAATAAAAATGTTATAGCATATCCAGTAAGCGCAACCGTAACTAATCCTATGGGAATAGATTTTCAGAGCAATTACGGAGTTTACGGAGATTGCTATGTTGTAAGAGTTAATTCCGCACAAGACGGAACAGTGACTCACACGGTAAATACAACTCCTGTATCAGGTTCGTATTCAATCGGACAGGACCAAGCAGGTACATATCAATCAGTCGTAACCTTTACGGCTGTAAGCAAGTAAATTGACAATTGAATAATGATGTGGATTGCCACGGGGGTAAATACTTTCAATTAGTAGTTCCTACTACAAGTGTATAAGTGAAGTGGAAAACGAGCCTCGCAATGACAGTAAGTCGGTAGTTACACCAACCCGTCATTGCAAACGAAGTGAAGCAATCCAGAAGAAACGAAATGGATTGCCACATCAGGGTTTGTAATGAAAAAAAGTGGATTGCCACGAAAATCAAAGATTTTCTCGCAATGACAGCAAGTCGGTAGTTACACCCACCCGTCATTGCGAGCGCAGCGAAGCAATCCAGTACAAGGAATACAAATGAACAGGAAAGGTTATGTATACATACTTTTTAACAAAAAGAACGGCACATTATATGTAGGTGTAACATCCGATTTGGTAAAAAGAGTATATGAACATAAAAACAAATTCGTAGATGGTTTTACAAAAAAGTATAGCGTAGATAAACTTGGATACTATGAAGTATTTGACAATATATTACAAGCAATAGAACGAGAAAAACAATTGAAAGCAGGTAACAGGAAGAAGAAAATAGAATTAATTGAAAAATTTAATCCCAAATGGATTGATTTGTACAGTGAAATAATCACATAAAAATGGATTGCCATACCCATTCGGGGTTCGCAATGACGATAAGTCGGTAGTTACACCCACTCGTCATTGCGAGCGCAGCGAAGCAATCCAGTAGGGGTAAATAAGGGTAAAGATAAATACCCCCTAACCCTCTCCCTCAAGAGGCGAGGGAAAAAGAAAAAAAGAAAAACGTTAAATAGAAAAGAGAATGGGCAAGGACTAAGCCCACAAAAAATTAAAATACCAAGCGATGGATAGCTTGAAGTGGAACTCTAAAAGTGTGTAGGTTAAACCCTCACCCTCACCCTAACCCTCTCCCACAGAGAGGGGAAAATTAGAAGAATGTTAAATAGAGCAAAGAAAAACTTAATAATTGCAATGACAGGATTGCTTCTCGCATTACCTGCATTTGCGCTTGACTCTACAATTTCATACATCACTATTAACGGAATGGCATACCAAGATGTGGAAATCGTACTCACCGAGCAAGCGAAAATTCTTGTGCCTTTTAAACAACTTGCTGATTTATTTAACATTCAATATACAGCCAACCGAGTAGATAAATTTATCGGATTTAAAACTTTTGACGGCAAAGACGGTGTAATTAACCAAAACGGAGTTTTTGTTCAAGATATGCCAATTTCTAAACAAAAAACCGTATTTATATCACAAGGGATTATGGATGGTGTGTTTAACGAAGCTTATATTACACCGGAAGCAGCTTCTGCAATTATGGGTGTAAAACTTGATTCGGATTATGCAAACTTGACAATTAGCGCAGAAGTTACAAGAGATATTCCGCTTTTACATAATTTGGACAACGTACTTGCTGCGGAAGATAAAGGTCCACACGCTTATCAAGACGTTGTTGCACCTAAAAAACCAGGGAAAATAACTCTTAACACAATCGGATTGCGTAGCAATTTATTGAACGACAATTTAGCGGTAAAAGGTACGAACTACCGCACAACCAACAATACTTTCTCAGGTTCTACACAAGCAAGCTTAAATGGTAATATTTGGGGTGGAAAATATAGAGTTGAAGCAACAGAATATCACTATCGCTCTGATGCATTTATGTTTGGCGGTTTAACAGGTAGCTACATGAATAGCATCAAGGATAAAGAAACCGGTAAAGAAAAGTATTTTTATGAATTAGGTAAGGTTACAGGTAGAAGTGATGTTGATGCTTCAATCGGAACAAACATTATGGGTGCTCAAGTTTGGAATTATAACTATAGAAAAGAACGTCCTGAAAATTTGAACGGATATGTTAAACCAACAAGTTTGGTAAGGCTTACGGTAAATGACTTAGAACCCGTAACTTTAAGCACTTATGCAGGCTACTATACTCTTAAAGATGTTCAACTTCCAAACCCTGTTAAAAGTATTAAACTTGAAGAAATCAATGAAGACGGCACAGTTGAATTGATTAAAGAAGAAAAATACTCAATCTACGGAGATAGACCTTTTGAAAACGAACACAGAGGTTCTTTATATGCCGGAGTTTGGGGTTATCAAAACAGATTTTTCAGAGAAGGTGCTAACATTTACCGTGGTAATAACAAAAAGGCAACCGCAGGTATTGATTATCAATTCGGTATCAAAGACAACGTAACTTTTGAATCAAAATTGACGGGTGATAAAATCTACGAAAAGAACGGCTCAAGCGTTATTTATAGAATGCCAACAAACGACACTTTGCTTGTTAGCGGTACTCAAAAGAGTGTGAACTATATAGAGGGTGCAACTTCTTTAAACAGTATTGAATGGCAAAGTCAAAAAAATAAAAATGTTAAAGCTCGTATGACAGCAGGGGCTTCTGTTGCACATGATATAAGAGAAGAACATACGCATGCCGGTTATATTGTTAAAGGTAGCGGAGAATACGATAAAGACTTGTCAGACAAAAAATTGGGAATTATTAAACCTAAACGAGTAAATGCGAAAGCAGAAGTATTCCAAACTTCACCTGATTTTTATATTGCAAGTTCAGATTCAACATCTAAAAACGATAGAACAGGTGGTAAAATCTCTGCAAGTACAAGTTTTAATTCTACAAGCGTTGGCGGAAGCTACAGCAGATATTTTTCAAACATGAACCACCGCTACAGAGGCGGAACTCTTACTTTTGACGAAGCTGGTATTAACGCAAGTACAAAAATCCCGAAAGTTGCAAGTTTACGTTTCAGCAGCTACTATAGACACGGCAAAAACGAATTAGGCAGAAACAAAAACTATTACTATGATGCAAACGCTTCTCGTGACATTGGACACTGGGCAAAAATTCAAGCCGGAAGAAGAGAAAGCTATTATGACACTCGCTATGACGTAGAAACCACTTTAGATAGAAATTATCACTCAAAATATGCTGATAACTATGCTCAAATTGATGTTCCTATTCCAAATAATTTTGGTAAATTTTCTTTAGGACATAGCGTTATCAGATATAATACCGCAACTTACAAAAACGGATATAATATGTTCCGTTTTGGTTATACATTCCCAACTTGGAAACGTACAACCCTAGGAGTTGGCTACGGGTTCAGATACAGCGGTCAAGGCGGTAATGACTTTAACGTAAATCTTGGATATAAAGCAAGATCAGGTCAAACAATGTCTGTAGGTTACCAATATTCACAAAACGGCGGTTACTTTATTGATAACATGTTCACACCTACAACAAACAGACATTCTATTAATTTTACATTTAACGATGCATTCCAAATCTTTAATCACGGTTTGAAATCTGTTGGTCAAGAAGATTTGGACAAAGGTTTGTTTGAAGCAATTGCATTTGTTGACGTAAATAAAAACGGCAAATATGACAAGAAAATCGATATTCCTGTCAAAGACGTTCCGCTTATTACAAGCTGGACAGGTGAAACTTGTGTTACAAACAAACGAGGAAGAGTATATTCATCAAGCCTTCAACAAGGTATTTACACAGTATCACTTGATATGAATAAATTGCCAATAACAGTAGCGCCAATCAATAACGATATGATTAACAGAAAAATTAAAGTTGACGGCGGAAATACAACAAAATTAGAAATTCCTTTAATTAGTACTGTTGGTTCTGTTTCAGGTGTATTAAAAATCTCTGATGACTTTGAACGAGAACTAAAACTAACAGATTTTGTTGTTGTATTGCTTGATAGAGATGGAAAAGAGGTTAATTATTCAACTGTAGATGCAAGCGGTCAGTACTATATTTCAGGTTTAGCACCGGGAATGTATACACTAAAATTGGATGAAAACTTTATAAATTCATACGGATTGGAAGAAGTCGCAGGTAGAAGTGAAATAAGTGTTTTCATCCCATACGATTACGAAAATCCTACAGACATAATGGAGCAAAATTTGGAATACAAAACGCTTTCATTATAAAACAAGTTCTATTTAACACAAAACACATATGTGTCTAGGCTGCAAATGCAGCCTTTTTTTTGTGTCTTTAATTATTTATTACAAGTGAGCTTTCGCAAACTCGCAACCACAATAGTTTTGACGATATAAATCTAATTCTTTTGAAATTTTATTAGTTTTCAAAAAACCATCCTTTTTCTTAAAATCAATCGGCACATATGATAGTTCTTCATTTTCAAACTTTGAACCAATTTCAGTAATTTTAGCAAAGTTTTTGTGGGGACTTATCACAAGTGAGGTTGTAAACTCTTTGATTTGTAGCTTACTCGCCATATTTGCAGCTTTTCTTAATCGTAATTCAATGCACTTATCACAACGAGAACCTCTTTCCGGTTCGTTTTCAAGTCCTTTAATATAATCTAAATACTCATCGTGATTATATTCTTCAACAACAAGTTCAACATTAAAATGTTCACAAAGTTGTTTTTGAGCAAGTAACCTACGTTCAAATTCAACTTCTGTATCCAAATTTGGGTTGCAAAAATAAACCACAACAGTATATCCCATTTCTTGCAAGAGAGAAATCGGGTAGCCTGAACAAATTGCACAACAAGCATGGAGAAGAATTTTTGCTCCATTTTTCTTATTATTTGCGTTTTGCACCGTGTTCAACCAATAACTCCTTTAATTCATAATAAGGTCTTACACCAACGATTTTTTTACCGTTAATAATCATTGTTGGAGTAGAGTCAATCTCCAGTTTTTGAGCTTCTTTTAACTCTTCAGCTATCTCAGTCCTTGCTGCAGTATTGTCAAAATCTTTTAAAAACTTGTCTTTATCTAATCCTGCTTCTTCAACCAATTTCAAGACATCTTCCATTTTTGTTGGTTGTTTTTCATATAATAAAGAACTCATTTCCCAATAATTATTTTGATTTCTAGCAGCAATTGCAGCTTTTGACATAAAACATGCATTTGGATGCATATTAGTTTGAATATAGCGATTACATTCTTTATCAAACGGGAAATTATGGTGATTAATTCTTATATTTTTAAATTCTTTCACTGCCTGATGTAACATTATATTTTGAATATAACAAAGAGGACAAACATAATCGGAATACAACTCTATAACAACATCTCCGTCCTTATTGCCAAGAATATTTCCCTTAACTCTGTAAGGATTGTGTTTAATTTTTCGGTATTTAAGTATAGATTGATGTTTTTTGATATGCGGAACAAAATTATATGTTACTCTACTGTATGTTAAGAATGACACCACAACCATTAATAAAATGATACACATTTTTGGATATTTTTTTGCTCCATCAATAAAATCAAAAAATGTTGTTTTAAAGCTTTTAACAATATTTTTGAACATTCCGTCGGTTGCAACAAGAGCTATTATTAAATCAATAATATAAGTTACAACACACAAAATACAAAGTTTTTTTATTACAAACAAACTCATTCCGGCTAAACCCATTGATAAAAGGAAAGCAACTGTTCCCAATGTTCCTATATATGCAATCGGGTTTTTAAAAACTTCCAAAAATTTTAAAAGTTTGAAGTTTTTCAATTTATCAACAAAAGTTAGGAATAAAATTGTTAGATAGAAAAATATTCCCCAGTAAGCAAGAGGAATTCCCAGCACTTGTGAGCGAGTAGTTTTAGCGACCCCGTCACAGTCAATAAAATCATTTATTGAACAAAAACTTGAAAGGGCATACTTATCAAAATTGGCTGAGTAATATATAAATGCCAATTTTATTGATAAAGCCAAACCCAACAATGCTAATATTTGAATGGCTAATTTTTTCTTATCAATTTTCATAAAAGCAGCTCCTTTTCTATTGTCTAACTGTGTAATATATATACTAATTCTAATATACCACAAGATTATTTCAATAATAAAAATAGTTATCGCTAATTATACAGAAAGAGTAGGTATTTTTGATTAAATTAATCGGCGGTTTTGATTTTCAATCAAAACCGCCGCTCTTTATATACTTAAAATCTTATTTCCAATCCGTTTTACTCAAAAAAGATTTTACCGCACTTTGCATATCATCAGGTGTTTCTAATGAGATTTCTCCGTCAGAAATATCTCGTTTTGCAGTAAAATTTTCTCTCAAACGATTATAAACCGTTAACATTACAAAAATTGTAATTGAAGAAATTGCAACTCCGGACATTGCAAGCAAAAACTTCTTTGCTATTTTTCTTTTGCTTACCGGCTGTTTGTAAATATCTTCTGTTACAGTTTCTATCTCGTTTTGAGTTGTAGCTACATCTTGCACAATGTCAGCATCTTCAACTGCTTGAACAGATACCGGCATTAACAGAATTGTCGCAATCAATATTGTAAAAAACTTATTCTTCATCAGTTTTTGCTTCCGTTTTCTTTGTTGTTCTTGTTTTCTTTTGAGTTCCTCTGTTTGGTCTGCGTCCACGAGTTTTTTTAGGTTTTTCTTCCGCAGTTTCAGGAACTTCAACAGGTGTATTTTCTTCAACTTTTTGAACTTCTTCTTGCTTAACTTCAGTTTGTACAGGAATAATTGGTTCAATTTCAGCACCCCCAGTTAACACAGTAGGAGCTAAATTTTCTTCAGCGACTTCTGTCTTAACTTTTTTGCTAACGCTCTTTTTGTCAAATTTAGGTTTTCTTGCACTGCGTTTTTTAGTTTCTTTTTCCTGTTTAACTTCTTGTACCTCTGTTTGAGCTTCTACAGACGGATTTTCAATTACATCCAATTTTTCTTCCTGAACTATTGGTGTTTCTTTGATTTCCATTTCAGGTTTAGGTTGGTTATTTTGTTTATTAAATTTGTTTTTCTTATTTCCCATTGGAAGCTTCAATTTTGCAGCTTTTGCTCTGTATTCACCTTCTGATGTTGCTGAAGCAAATTTTATATCTTCCATAATATAGCCGTTTCCTTGACAGTGAGGACAACGTTTTGCAAAAATTTCACTAATTGCTTGACCTTGTCTGTGGCGAGTCATCTCAACAAGACCTAAGTCTGAAAGTTGACCAACTTGAGGTTTAGCTTTGTCAGATTCCATTGCTAATTCTAATTCTTCCATCATTGCCAATTTATCAACTCTGGAATTCATGTCGATGAAATCAATAATAATCATACCGCCAATGTTTCTAAGTCTTAACTGTCTAGCAATTTCATGAACGGCTTCAATATTTGTTTTTAGAATTGTTTCATCTTGTGTTGCAGAATTTGTGAATTTACCGCTGTTTACGTCAATTACGGTAAGAGCTTCTGTTGTTTGGATAAATAAATATCCACCTGAAGGAAGATTAACTTTCATTGCTAAAGCAGCTTTGATTTCTTTATGAATATCCATTGCAACTAACAAAGGTTCAGAACCTTTGTACAATGTTACATTGATATTTTTGTTCATATGCCAGTTTTGAAGTATATTTTGTACACGACTTAATGCAAAACCTGTATCAACAATTATTTCTTGAGTATTTTCATTACAGCATTCACGAATAACTCTGTATAACAAATCTTGATCACGATACAAAAGACTTGGTGGAGTTAAACTTTCTGCAGATGTTATAATATTATTCCATTTTTCCAAAAGAATTTCTAAATCTTCTTGAATATCCGCTTCTGTTTGACCTTCGGCTTCTGTTCTTACAATAATTCCTACACCAACCGGTTTTAGAAGATTTACAACAGATTTTAAACGAGCACGTTCTTTAGCTGATGTAATCTTTTTACTTACGTTAATTCCTGTTTCATTTGGCATTAGTACCAAAAATCTACCAGGGAGTGAAATTTCTGTTGTTACACGAGGACCTTTATGTCCTACAGGTTCTTTAACAACTTGAACAACCAGTTTTTGTTTAGGTTTAACTTTGTCTTGCAAAGCACCTTTTCCGGGAATATCTTGTGCATGCAAAAATCCCATTTTGTCAGAACCCACGTTAACGAAAGCCGCTTCAATAGATGGAAGAATATTTTCTACTTGAGCTAAATATACATCACCAAGTATAATTTCTCCTCTGTGCACATAAAATTCGGCAACTTTTCCATTTTCCATAACTGCAGCAATATTGTCACGCTCTGCTATAACAATCTTGTTAGCAACATTTGTTTCTTTCATCTTTAAATCCTTTACTATAATCTCTTAACTTCTCGCCAAGGTAAAAATATCTGCCACATTTGCAGGTTAATAAACATCCTTGACTGTTTTTGAGGTATATAAACAGATTAATCTCTCTAAATCCGTTATTTTTTAAACCTTTTTTGTTTTTCTTTGTTATTAAATCTAACTAAGATAAAACTCCTCTTCTATCATACAGAATTTTTATAAAATTGTAAAGTCATTTATTTACGTTTAACCCCTTTTTTATTTGTTACAAAAATTTACCGTATTTATTGACATTCAAGCATGTCTATCATAATATTATGGTACGTTAGTCGAAATTTCTGCCGGATTTGACGGCTAACGGGTTGACGTACCCGCCAAGTGGTGGTTAGTCAAAGGGGCGCAAGCTTGGATAAGTTGGTCTTATGCCAACAAAAACAAGTTTAAACCCTACAGATAGTAAAAGGTAAAGGAGAAAAGTTATGCCTACAATTAACCAGCTTGTACGTTCAGAACGTAAAAAGCTAACAGACAAAACCAAATCGCCGGCTCTTATGGAATGTCCTCAAAGACGTGGCGTTTGTACAAGGGTTTACACAACAACCCCTAAAAAACCAAACTCAGCATTGAGAAAGGTTGCCAGAGTAAGACTTACAAATGGATTTGAAGTTACTTCTTATATCCCTGGTATCGGTCACAACCTACAAGAACACAGTGTTGTTCTTATCAGAGGCGGAAGGGTTAAAGACCTTCCAGGTGTAAGATATCACATC
>CAZPBG010000012.1:0-38379 GCA_964584885.1 uncultured Vampirovibrio sp. | reverse complement strand
GGCGAAAATACTTGGAGGGCCACTTCCTGGGAAGATAGCTCGTTGCCAACATCTAAATTTCAAAGACCTTAGACGTGATTGGATAGTTCGTCTAAGGTCTTTTCAATTTGAGTTGGTCTTTCTCACTCGCGATGAACGGCAATTTCGCAATTTGCCTTCACTTTTTCAAAGTTCGGCAAATATGCTTCAGCCTCCGCTCGTTCGCGCTGCCAACATCTATTTTAAATAAAGCAAGAATTGATTGGAATGTCAGTTCTTGCGTTTTTAGTGTGCTTTTCGTGACTCGTGAATTGTGATTCGAGGGTTACGTTTTTTGAAGTGATTAAGTGACTAGGTGACTGTGTGACTAAGTGTTTACAGGCTTTCCTCCCCAAAGGGGGAGGCTAGGAGGGGTACGGTCATTCAGTCTTTTAATAAACATATTTATCATGTTAAAATCTTTTTATGGATGAAAAATATATAAAAGCTAGAGAGTTAAGAAATAATATGACAAAGCAAAAAAAAAGTTTTGGTATTATTTAAGAAAAAGATTTATCAATAATTGTCGTTTTAGACGTCAATATCCAATAGGACCTTATATAGTTGATTTTGTATGTAGAGAGCAAAATTTAATAATAGAAGTTGATGGTGGACAACATAATGATAACCAAATAACTCTTTATGATAAAGACTGAACAATATACTTGGAATCAAAAGGCTTTAAAGTTTTAAGATTTTGGAATAATGATATTGACACAAATATTGAATCTGTATTGAATGAAATACTTAAATATTTGGTGTAGTTTGTACCCCTCCTAACCTCCCCCTTTGGGGAGGAAAAGTACTAGATTTATGATATGCCAAACAACCAAAACGGCTGAACGAAGTGAAGACGTAGGAACAATGCGTGCTTTCTTTTTCTTAGTTAAGGTTTCTTTTTCTTTGCCTCGCAAATAAAGAAAAAGAAACCTTTAATTAAAAATAAATTAAAATTTAACAAATAAATCTTGTCGGCTTGGTAAAGCCGACCTCCTTACTGGGAAACCACCCACCTCTTTTAAAATTTTACAGTCGGGTTGAAACCCGACCTATTTGCTGTCATTGCGAGCGAATGCGAAGCAATCCATTTTTTTAATATTAAGAAATATTAAAGTAAAAGCAATTTGTATCATTAAAAATACTTTATATAAATAAGGTTAGAAAATTTTAAGAAGGATTTTGTATGACTTATTTGTCAGGAATTAATGGTGTTACTCCTCGTATTCAGTATCCATGCGCTTTTAACGGGGGGGGGTAGCTAAACCGCAACAACAGCGTGCTTTTCGTGGAGGGGGTGCAGTAACCCCAGATTTGAAACCTGATACAGTCGAAATTTCAGCAAAAGACAATATTGAATCCCCGCAAAAGAAGGGGATGTCAACTGGTACTAAGTGGACATTGGGGATATTGGGCAGTGCCGCAACTATTTATGGTTGTGTTGTAGGTCATAGAGCTTTGAATAAACCGTCATTGGAAAAAGTCGCTAAAAACTTTTCCGAAATATTTAGACGAGATGTTTCTAAAGAAGAAGCTCAGAAGTTGGCAGAAAAATATAAGGAAATCTTTTCGATAAAAGACAAAGATGAATTTTGTAAAAAAATATATGAGCAGATAAAAAAGGATTATGGATATGAGAATGCGAATATTCCGCTTCTGTTTGAAAATCTTGGCGGAGTAAATAAAAATGGACTGATAGTTAAAGCTCATTGGAATCCATTTGATGCAAATATTGCTATAAATACCGAATTTTTAAAAAATTATGGAGAAAAATTAAATAAAAAAGAACAACAGAATATTATGAATTGTGTTCTACATGAATTTCAGCATGTAAAACAAGCAGAGTATGCCTTTAGAACAAATGCTGATAAATATCTAGATGACCTTTGCTCTGATATTAAGAGTCCTGAATTGCTATTGGATTGTTTAACAAATTGCAAAAAAGATATGAGTGTTCAATTATTAGAGAGTAGTGTTAATTTTAAAACCAAGGAGCAAGTAGAATCCTTTATTGATAAAGCAATAATTAAACTTAAAGACGGTTCTTATAAATCTGATAATTTAATTGTTGATGTTATAGCTGATCTAAAGAATGGGCATCAAAGACCTGTAAAATCAATTTTTGATAAGTTAGAAAAATTTAAACCTGATAGCAAAGAATATAAACAAGGTTTGAGTTATCTTAAGTGCAACGAAACGTATAATAACCAAAATATGGAAATATATGATAACGCAATTATAGAAAAAGAAGCATTTGCTACAGCTGATAAAATCGAAAATATGTATAATTATATCTCTTCAATTTGGCATTTGTAAACAAGATGATGTTATTAGGTCGGCTTAGTATGAAATTAGACCTATTTGTTACTGCTTTAAATTTTAACGTCACCCTGAATTTATTTCAGGGTCTTACTAGAATGTAGTAGTTACATCTAATTGGTAAGATGCTGAAATAAATTCAGCATGACAATTTTACTGATTTAATTGTACTGCAATAACTTTAAGCTAGTAGTTTTAAATCCAATCAAAATTATTTACCTCCGAGGCAATCCAGTATATAAAACCCGGTAACCACCTAATCACTCAGTCACCTAGTAACTTAATCACTTCAAAGACCGTACTCCTCCTAACCTGTCTTGGATTATTCGGGGTGTCGGCACTCTGCCGAGCAAAACAATCCAGTGAATTGTTTTGCGAGAGGTACAGCGACCGACACCTTACGGGCTAGACCTTCGGTCGTCGCCCTACCGAAAATCCGCTCCCCCTCTGGGGAGGAAAAGTACTAGATTTACGATATGCCAAACAACCAAAACGGCTGAACGCAGTGAAGACGTAGGAAACAATGCGTGCATTCTTTTTCATAGTTAAGGTTTCTTTTTCTTTGCCCCGCAAATAAAGAAAAAGAAACCTTTAATTAAAAATAAATTAAAATTTAACAAATAAATCTTGTCGGCTTGGTAAAGCCGACCTACTTACTGGGAAACCACCCACCTCTTTTAAAATTTTACAGTCGGGTTAAAACCCGACCTAATTACTTTTATTCAAATTTTTTATGTTTTTTTTAAGATTTTCTAGCGTTTCAGGTGAATTTGATTGTTGTTTGAATAATGTCGTTAATTCTTTATGCTCTTCAGTTTGCATAGATTCTAAAACCTGGATCATTCCGTTCATACCACGTTCATGTAATAGGCCATATTTTTTGAAATAAACAGAGTCTAATGCAGCTTGTGCTTTACCATAATTTCCAAGATAAGGTAATATGTCAATATCGTGCTCCGCTAAACCTTTGTAAGTAGCATACCTTTCAGCTGCTGCATTATAGATGTTTTCAGGGAACGGTTCTTTAGCTCCGCAAGCTTTTTCTTGGCAATAACCTGCACCGATACTTGCAGTTATTCCCATAAGAACTGGTAAAAATGTTTTTTTAACACATTTTTTTGCTTTTGTAGCATAATTTGATACACACTTTACATTTGGTATAATATTCATTTTGTAAGCCTTTCTGTCCAATAGGACTACTACGTACACGGTCTCTCCATTAAAGTATTATGAATAAATAAAATTGACTTGATATTTGATATTAAAGAAAATTTACTACTACTACTACTACTACTACTACGTTTGCGCCGATTGTAACAATTTTTCAATTTGCTTAACAATTGGTTCCTCGTGAGTCGTGAGCCGTGAATCGAGACTTTTACGATATTACATATTAACCGATAAATCCTGTTGGGTTAAATTTCGACTACTTCTTTATCTACAACAATAGCGGGCTCGATATTATCGAGCCCGCTATTGTTGTAAGCCGAACACACACATAATGCCTTTCATATTATAGAAGTCGAAAACGACGATGTCACTTGTTGTCCCCGACTTACATACTTATGATAACATTATTTTTAAGCTATTTTAATCTTCTTTAGAAGTAATTCTTAAGTATTATTTATGGTACAATTCAGATATGAATGAAATTAGAATAAAGTGTCCTGCAAAAATTAATTTAACATTGGAGATTGTTAATCGCCGTGAAGACGGATTTCATAATATTAAAAGTGTTATGCAATTAGTAAGTTTGTATGACTTTTTAAAAATAAAAAAAACAAAATCAGGTATTGAATTAAGCGGTACAAGTCCTGAAATACCTTATGATGAACGAAATATTGTATATAAAGCAGCAAAATTGTTTTTTGAAACTACTCAAATAAATAGTGGTGTTGAAATTTATATAGAAAAGCATATCCCGATTTCAGCCGGTCTTGCAGGTGGAAGTACTGATGCAGCAGGAACTTTGTACGGATTGAATAAATTGTTTGGGGAAAAATTATCAAAACAAGAATTAGACAAGCTTTGTTCTGAATTAGGTTCTGATTTGAATGTTTGTTTGAATGGCGGTTGCACATTTGCTACTTCAAGAGGGGAAATAACTGAGCCTTTACCATGTATTCAATCTTTAGTTACGCTTATCAAACCTAAGAATTTAGGGATTTCTGCGGGTGAAGCCTATAAAAAATACGCACTTAAAGAGTTCAAACCTAAAAATAACATGACAGAGAAAATGATAAATGCGATTAATTCCAAAGAGGATATTAAACCTTATTTATACAACGATTTAGAATACGCTATTTTTGATGATTATAAAGAATTGCAATTAATAAAAGAATGTTACCCAAACTCAATAATGTCAGGCTCAGGTTCTACATATTTTGTTTTGGAAAATTTGGAAGCGTCAAAACTAGGAGATGATTTTGAGTTTATAAACGGATTGAATTTTATATCAGACGGAGTTAATGAATATGATAGTTAAAACTTTTATTGAGCCACCTATTGATAATAATAATTATTTGATTATTGATGAAGATACAAAAGAAGCAGCATTAATTGACTGCTCTTATGAAGATGATGAAATTCAAGCAGAGCTGCAAAAACAAGGTGCTAAATTAAAGTACATTTTGCTTACTCATGGACACTTTGATCATATTGCCGGTATTCAAAAGGATAATGTTATTCCTGTTTTGATGCACAAAGAAGACTTGGGTTGGGTAAAAAAAGTTAATCAATATTTGCCAATGGTCGGCATGTCTGAAATAGCTGTTCCAACTATCAATAAGTTTATAGCAGATGGTGAAATAATAAAACTTGGTAATAGTGAAATTAAAGTAATTCATACCCCTGGGCATACACAAGGTGGGGTTTGTTTTTATGTAGATGGAAAATTATTCTCAGGGGATACCATTTTTAGAGAATCAGTAGGTCGTTGTGACCTTGAAGGTGGAAATTTTGACCAAATTGTAGATAGTATTGAAACAAAGATTTTTACTCTTCCACCTGAAACGGTAATTTATCCCGGGCATGGCAGAACTTCTACTGTGGCGTGGGAGCAAGAGCATAATCGATTTATGTAATGAATCAATCTGACAAGTCATCGTAATTGTTTATATAATAAAAAAAAGCCTTTCTCTAAAAGAAGAAAGGTCTTCGGAATTTTGTTTTACTTAATTCCTCATGTGTAGAAGGTTAGTGTGTAGGTTGTATGAAAGGTTGTGTGTTATGATTTTCCGTTTTGTGTTTATTTAATGCTTACATATATATAAAGTATTTACAAAGTATAAAATTTCAGTTCTAAAGATGTTTTGTTACAATTCTTTACATACTATTTTAGGTGAATTCAAGAAGAAAGTTTTTTATGACAATGTTACAAATTTTAACAATTGTATAATGTACTCGACATTTAATCTTTTTTTGTTTATGATTGAAGGTATACTAGCCCATTATTGTAAAAGGAGAAAAAGAAATGCAAGTAATATTGAAAAAAGATGTTCAAAATATTGGTGAAGCCGGCGATTTAGTAAACGTAAAAGACGGTTATGCAAGAAACTTTTTAATTCCAAAGAATTTTGCTGAAATTGCTACAGAAGGCGCATTGAAGAACAGAGAACAAAACATTGCAAGAATTAAAGCTAAACAAGAAAAATTACACCAAGAAGCTCTTGCGAAAGCTGCTGAAATTGAAAAATTGGCTCAAATTGAATTGTCAGCTAAAGCTGGTGAAAGCGGAAAATTGTTTGGTACAATTACTACTAAAAAATTATGTGAAGAGCTAAAAGAAAAATCTAATATAGAAATTGATAGAAAAACTGTTTCATTAAACGCACCTATCAATAAAGTTGGCGAATACACTATGTTAATCAAACTTACTTCAAAAGTTAGAACAGAACTTAAAGTTGTTGTTACAGCTTCTGAAGTTGTTAAAGAATCAGTAGAAGAAATTGCAGAAGAAACAGTTGAAGCATAGTCAATAATATTAATGTTTTGAAAAAATCGCACGTAATCAGTGCGATTTTTTTATGCTATAATTTTTTTGTAGAGATGATGAGAAAGAGAAGATAATGAAATTAAATTCAAGATGTTTTCCAGCGGGTGCTCTTGCTTATGAAACTTTAGACTCAGCAGTAAGAATGTCAGCGAAGTTGTTTGATAAAATGCCTTATTTGCCGTTTTTACCAAATATTGATGAAAATGATACATTATTAAATCGAACCCTTTCTCATATTCCAGGAGTTAAATTAGACGGGAAAAAGGTCTTATTTAAAGTTGGTTCTGAAAAATATAAAAAAGCATTAATTGATTTGGAAAAAGCTTGTAATAATCCTACGGAGGAGCTCCTTGAACCGTATGCAATAGAATCTGTTTTTATGGAAAAATTTGAACATCTGATTAATAAATTTCATCCTACGGAAGCTTGTGTGAATATATTAGGACCTTTTACTCTTTCTCAAATTTTGTTAAATGCAGCTGAAGAACAAATGCCGGCTGACAAAAGTTTCAGAAAGCTTTTTATTCAAGCTGTTTGTGTAAAAGCATTTTGGTTTATTAATAAAATAAAGAACATTTCAAAAACAATAACTCCTATTATTATTTTAGAAGAGCCTATTTTAGCAAATCTTGGTAATTTAAGACGAGATGATGAAACTTTGACAACTGAATATGTTACCGGTTTATTTGCTAAAATCGTTGAAAAAATACAACCAACCGGTGCATTGGTAGCAGTGCAATGTTTTGATAAATGCGATTGGAAAATTCCTATTAATGCAGGAGTTGATATAATTTCATTTGATGCATATAATAATCCAAACAATTTGTGTATAATTCCGGATTCGATATTAGAATTTCTTGAAAGAGGCGGTAAAATTAATTGGGGGATTGTTCCGACGCTAAATGAACACATTGTCAAAAATATTAATTTAGATATTTTAGAAAAAAGATTTCTTAATACACTGGATGGACTTGTTGTTGCCGGAGTTCCAAGACCTCTTGTTTATAATTCTGCGTTTGTATCTATTCAAGGAGATGTTAATAATTTGCCTGTTATTTTTGCGGAAAAAGCGCTTATTTTATCAACGCAATTGGCAAAAAGAATTCCTGTTGTAAGAAAAAAATAAGTTCCTAAAAAACTATTGTTATTTTTGCAAATTCTGATTGTTAAGAAAAATAAAAAAATGTTACAATTAGCTTAAATATAATAATAATTTTATTTGCAGCGATAAGTTTAAGTAATTTTATATTGCAATTATCACAAATAAGCAAAAATACGTTATAATAATAGAGTTCGTTTAGCAATTTTTAATTGAGGTGATTTGAATGAAAAAGAAAGCGTATACCCTAGCAGAAGTTCTGATTGCTTTAGCCGTGGTCGGAATTATAGCTGCAATTTGCGTACCAATGGCAAATAAATTTAGACCGGATACGAGTAAGATTTTGTATCTTAAAACATATGATAGTTTGAAAAAATCTTTGTTAGTAGCTGCTCATGATGAATCAGTGTATCCGGATACTAATGGGGATTTTGATTTTAAATATCATCCGTTTGCAAATATCATCAATTCTGTAAACGGTGCGAACGTTGATCAAAGAAATAAACTTTGTAGAGTATTAGCAGATTCATTAGTGTTGTCACCGGAAGACAATGATGTAAATTGTACCGATAATTATGTACAATATAATGGAGAGAATTTCGCTCGTTCTTTTACACTCAAAACTGGGGTAGAAGTAATGGTCACAACTAATACTTCATATAATACGGTTGCAGCCATTCAACAAGCAAAAACGAATCGTTATCAAACCGATATTATTATTGATATAAATGGTGCGGCAGAAGGTCCTAATCATACCTATGATGCAGTGAACTGCCCACATCCTGATAGATTTTTATTTAAAATCAGTGCAGATGGAAGTTTGCGTGCAGTAGATTATGCAGGTGTTTATTATATAAATCATAGAATGAGTTTTAGAAAAGGCGATATTGAAAGTAATAATGGTGAAATTGATGGGCTTCTTGGAAGAAATAATAGGGAGTTCCCACCATTTCCAATTAGACTAATTGCCAACAATAACAATAATAACGGCAACGACGACAATACTGGCGATGACGACAATACTGGCGATGACGACAATACTGGTGATGACGACAATACTGGCGATGACGACAATACTGGCGATGACGACAATACTGGTGATGACGACAATACTGGCGATGACGACAATACTGGTGGTGGCACAGGCACTGGTACAGGCACTGGTACAGGCACTGGTACAGGCACTGGTACAGGCACTGGCAACGGCACTGGTGGTGGGCAATACAACTACGGCGGTAATGCTGGTGGTAGTTGCACAGATATTATGGGAACAACAGAAGATCATCCGGGAAAAAACGAATTCCGAGATTTTACGCAAAGGCACGATGACGTTGGCTGCGGTGAACACTAAATCCTAAACCTACTTGTCTTTAAGAAATAATGACTCAATTCAACCATACAGATGATTGAATTGAGTCATGCTATTATCTATAATCAGAATGTAAAGGAAATATTATCGTTATCTCGGGGAGATTTTAATTTATGTATGACAGACGTTGGTATGATTCAAATGAGCATGCTAAAAGAGCTTTAGATATTCTTAAAGATATGGACGAGAACCAAAGAAGAGCTTTGTCAAAAGATTTAACAACAGTTGTTAAACAAATCAAAGAATTGCATGAAGAAGACGAAGAGTCCAATGTAAGTCTTGGAATAGATAGAGTTTTGGGGCTTTATAAACTTTCTAACTCTCGCCGTTGGTATGATAAAATTAGTCTTTTGTCTTATGCTATGAAAACTATGTCTACTTTGCCGGAAGAAGATTTTTATACAATTATGGAAAGCATTACAGCTTCAGCAAATAGTGCTGCGTAATTTTCTTATGGTAATTGTAAGACTGCATAGTGTCTTTTTTCTGTACCATTTTCTTTTCTATAAGAATAAAACAAGTCGTTATCACAACTTGTGCAATAAGGACAAATATCTATCTTATTTACTCCGATTTCTTGAAGTTGACGGGCATTGATTTGCTTTAAGTCAACATTATTATTAATACACAAATCATCTGTATTATTTACCGTTTGCAATAGTTTTGTCTTTACTTCGTCAGAAACCTCATAACAACATACTCCGATTGTGGGTCCAATTACTGCAATAATATCGTTCGGATTTCCACCCATTTTTTGAACAGTCTTTACTCCGATTTTTTGCGCAGTACCTCTCCAACCGGCATGTGAAATAGCACCGATATTCATTTTGGGATTATAAAAAATCAACGGAGTACAGTCTGCAAACTTCAAACGTATTCTTTGACCTGTTTTTGTAATAATTAGTCCGTCTGTATTCGGATAATCTTCGTTATCTTCTACAAATTCAACATTATCAGAATGTGTTTGTTGAGGCAAAATCCCGCCCAAATTCGCCCCTAAATTAGATACATCAATCATTTTTGTAGTAAAAAAATGTTCAATATCGAATAAAAAATCACTTTTTAAAACATTATTTTCAAAATAAAACATGAGATTATTATACTTTACTTTTACCGCTTTTTCTACTACTATATAAAAAAGGAGAAGTTAATCTAATGGTGAATAATAAATATAAACGTGTGTTATTAAAGATTAGCGGAGAAGCTTTGTTAGGTGATCAACAATTCGGTATTGACCCAAAACCTGTTGAAATGATTGCTGACGAAATCCGCTCAATTTATGAACGTGGTGTTGAAATTGCGGTTGTTGTCGGTGGTGGCAATATTTTCCGTGGAATGAAAAACAGTGCAAAGCTTGGAATGGATCAAGCATCAGGCGATTATGTCGGTATGCTTGCAACCGTAATGAATGCAGTTGTTTTGCAATGTGCTCTTAAAAAGATTGAAGTTGAATGTCGTGTTATGACAGCAATTGCAATGAATCAAATCGCAGAACCTTATGTGCGCCACAGAGCAATAAGACACCTTGAAAAAGGCAGAGTTGTTATTTTTGCAGCAGGAACAGGTAATCCGTTCTTTACAACAGATACAGCATCAGCTCTTCGTGCATCTGAAATTAATGCAGAAGTTATGTTGATGGCTAAAAACGGCGTTGACGGGGTTTATGATGATGACCCTAAAGTTAACCCAAATGCTAAAAAGATTGATAAAATATCTTACGCAGAAATCATCAAACGTGATTTAAAAGTAATGGATACTTCAGCTTGCGCATTGTGTAAACAAAACAATATTCCAATTTCTGTATTTGATTTCAAAGCATCAGGAAGTTTGGTGAAAATTATGAATGGCGAAGACGTAGGAACATATATCAGCTAGTTGCTGAATAATTAAGTTATTACATAAAGAATTTATATATAAAGGAGAAAATTATGTCAGAGGCTCTTGAAGAATTATTTTTATTCGGAGAAGAAAAAATGGAAAAAGCTATTACTCAGATGAAAAGAGAATTTGCATCTGTTCGTACGGGTAGAGCTAATCCTGCTGTATTAGATAAAGTTGTTGTTGATTATTATGGAGTTCCAACTCAATTAAGACAAATGTCACAAGTTAGTGTAAGCGAAGGTACTACACTTGTTATAACTCCTTATGACAAATCAATTATGAAAGAAATTGAAAAAGCTATTATAAAAGCTGAGCTTGGTGTTGCTCCAAACAATGACGGAACATGCATCAGATTAAATTTCCCACCTTTAACAGAAGAAAGAAGAAAAGAAACAGCTAAAGATGTTAAAAAATATGGTGAAGATGCTAAAATCGTAATCAGAAACGTTCGTCGAGATATGGTTGATGATTTGAAAAAATTAGAAAAAGAAGAAAATTTACCGGAAGATATGGTTAAAGATAATCAAGATAAAATTCAAAAACTAACAGATAAATTTGTTGGTATTATTGATACACTTGTTTCAGAAAAAGAAAAAGAGGTTCTTACCGTATAATGGATGTAAAACGATTAGTAACAGGTTTAGTAGCAGGATTTACAGCTTTATTTGCAATATTAGCCGGAGGCTTTTGGCTTGCTGCGTTAGTTTTAATAATAGTGTTTTATGCTTCTAAAGAGTATACAACGATATTAAAGCACAAAGGCTTCTTGCCAAGTTTAAAAATTATATTGACATCGAGCCTTATCTTTGCCACACTAGCCTGTTTTAATCGTTTTGATTTAATTCCTTTGGCATTCACTCTATCTGCAATAATGGCATTTATGTGGGTGCTATTCAGAGGAAAACAACCTTATATAGCCAATGTTGCAACAACTGTATTAGGTTTTCTTTATTGTGGTTGGTTTCCATTACACTTACTTTTCTTGAGAAATCTTGAAAACGGTGTAGGTTATACTATTTTACTATTCTTTGCAGTTCTTGTAACAGATACATTTTGTTATTTTGCAGGCAACAAATATGGAAAACATAAGTTGGCAGCCGTTATAAGTCCTAATAAAACTATCGAGGGTTCTATTGGCGGAACTGCTATGTGCTTATTATTTTCAGTTGTAATAGGATTTTTAATACATTTACCTTGGTATCATACAATAGTTTTAGGACTTCTTATCGCAGCCTTTGCTCAAATTGGAGATTTATGCGAATCAATGATTAAGCGTGATGCGGGAGTTAAGGATTCAAGCAACGTACTCCCTGGTCATGGCGGCTTTTTGGATAGAACAGACAGTTATATTTTAACAATACCTGTTGTATATTATTATTTGCAATATCTTGTTAATTCAAATATTTTTGTAGATTTGTTCAAAGGATTGTTCTAATGCTGAATAAAATTTTTGGTAAAGTTGATAATGTTGAGTTGGTTGAATTAGCACTCACACACCCGTCTTTTACTAAAGAAAATAATTTAGAACCACTATTAAGCTATGAAAGATTAGAATTTTTTGGAGATTCTGTTTTAAAACTTTTTTCTTCAAAACTTCTTTTTGAGCGTTATCCTGATTATCTAGAGGGTGATTTGTCAAAAATACGCTCAATTTTAGTATCAGATGCAATACTTGCTCAAATAGCATTTAAAATTGGTGTTGACAAATTGATTAAACTTGGTCCGGCAGAAGAAAAACAAGGTGGCAGAAAGCGTGAATCTAATCTTGCTTGCTCTGTTGAAGCGCTTTTAGGAGCATATTATTTAAACAATAAAACTGCTGAAATTGAAAAGTTTATTGACGAATATTTAATGCCTTACGCAAAAGATATTGATGCGCATTTTGAAAAATATAATGCAAAAGATATTTTGCAACAATATACACAAGGGATTGATAAAACTTTGCCGGAATATAAAACAATCGGAGTCCACGGACCTGCTCATAAACCTGAATTTGAAGTAGAAGTTAGCTGGCAAGGAAAAGTAATTGCATCAGCAAGAGGAAAATCAAAAAAAGAAGCACAACAAAATTGTGCGTACGAAGCTTGTAAAATTCTTAAAGCAATTTAAAACGTTTTTGTGATAAAATTTAGCTATGACTATCATTGAAGATTTAAAAGGGAAAATAATTGTTTCATCTCAAGCAATGCCTGATGAACCGTTTTATGATGAAAAATGTATGATTGCGATGATGCAATCAGTTGTAAATGGTGGCGCAGGTGGATTAAGAGTTGCCGGAGCAAGAGATGTAAAAAATGCTAAAAATTTTGGGTTGCCTGTTATTGGTTTAACAAAACCAAATAAACTTCCAGAAAATTGGAGAAGTGTAGTTTATATTACTCCAACATTAACCGAAGTTAATGAATTGATTGAATCAGATGCTGATATTATAGCTTTTGACGGAACTTCAAGACCTCGTCCGAATTGCACGCTAAAAGATATTATTGATAAAATTCATTCGGCAAACAAACTTGCAATGGCTGATATTTCGACTTTAGAAGAGGGAATTAATGCCGAAAAATTAGGCGCAGATTTCATTTCAACAACTTTAGCCGGTTATACTGAGGAGTCAGGAATTGCAGGAGAAAATCCTGATTTTGAGTTATTGGAAAAATTGGTTAAATCTGTTAAAAAACCTGTTATTCTAGAGGGTAGAATTTGGACTCCGGAAGACGTTTCTAAAGGATTTAAACTAGGCGCACACTGTGTTGTAATAGGTTCAGCAATAACAAGACCTCAATTGATTGTAAAAAGATTTGTAACTAATTCACAAGCTTTACAAAGCGATAGAAAAGAGTAGCATTTATGAAAAAAGCATTGGCATTTGATATTGGCGGTACAAAAATTTATTCAACAATTATTGATGAAACGGGAAAAATCGTTTCTGAAATAGATAAATTTGCAACACCAAAAACTTTAGAAGAAATTCAAGGTATTTTGCAAACACAAATTGCAAAATATGAAAAAGAAATTGATATTATTGCTATTGCAACAGCCGGAGCTGTTAACAATGCAAACACTGGAATTGTGAGTTCAACCGGCAACATGCCTGTTGGTTATAATAAGATGGATTTTCAAGCATTAAGTTCAAAACGAGTTTTTGTTGAAAATGATGCAAATGCTGCAGCTTGGGCGGAATATAAAGTCGGAGCTTCTCAAAACACTTCTGTTTCAGTATTGTTAACCTTAGGTACAGGAGTTGGCGGCGGAATTATTATTAACAATAATTTGCTAAAAGGTAAATCCGGAGCGGCTGGTGAAATGCATTTTAAAATGTATCCTGATAAACGTAGAAAATGTACTTGCGGCGGTTGGGATTGTTTTGAAATTTATGCATCAGGTACTGCTTTAAAATTTGATGCTGAAGAAATGCTTAATGACAAAAATGTCACAACATATGATGTAATAGACGGAGTAAAAAACGGAAATGAGATGATGCAAAAAATCTTAAACCGTTGGCAAAACGATATTATTACGGGAATAAAAGGTTTAACTGATTTGTTTGACCCTGATTGCGTAGTACTTTCAGGCTCAATGGCTCAGTTTGTTGATATTAAAACCGTTGAAAAAGAAGTTAATTCAGACATAGTCACAACTCCTACCTCAATAAGATTGGCTACTGCAGGGAATTATTCAGGCATGATAGGGGTAGCACTTCTTGCAATGGAAAGAGGTCTTTAATATGGGGAAAGCTAAGCGCAGAAGTCTAAAACAAGGTATTAATGACCGTTTTCAATATATGACAAGAGAATCTGCTTTGGATTTTGTTATCAAAAATATTGATAACAAAAATGAAGTAATTGATACGGTTACACTTTTTAATTTTTCGGCAGAAGAAATGCTTGAAGCAGGAGCTGAGTACGAAGACGTGCTTGCGTTTGGCGGTCTTGTAAATTAAATTTGTTAGATAAAGAATTTTTTAACTCAAAATAATTTATCCCAAATAATATTAAATTTTGTAACAATAATTGCGGTTTTATTAAACTTTTTTGAATTTATGCCGTAATTACATATAGATAAGTAATATAAGGAGTAAGGAAAATGCCGTTTGGATATGACTTGCAACAAGTTTTTACTATGTTAATGCAAAAAACTATGTGGGATTGTACATTCAATAATAGTGGTTTTGGGGGCTTCGGTGGTGGAAACTTCATGAATAGTTGTTGGGGAAATGGATTTTCTATGCAAGGAGGCTGGGGAGATTATTGTCAATTCAATAACACTCACAATTTTGCACCTTCAACACCTTCTAATCCTTCTACACAAACTCGAACAGTAGAAGAACAAGTCGAATATGATATGGCAAAAGATAAATTTACATCACTCAGAAAAGCAGTTCAAGATTATGTAAATTCATTAGGAACAACAAGAGAAGACAGAATAACAAAAGAAACTTTTAATCGTATAGGTTCAACTTATTCCACAGAGAACTTATCAAAGTTGCAAGAATTTTATGAAGAGCATAAGACTGATATATTAAAAAATATGGATAGCACAACTTCATTAGATTTTCTTGACAATGATAGAGAAAAAATTTCTGCTCTTGAAACAATGGGGCTTCAAACAAAATTAACAGATGCTCAAATAGCTGACCTTAAAAAACTCGATGGTGTATCTAAGTTCTTAGAAGACAATAGTATCAAAGATTTTTGGGTTGATACACGTATAAATCGTGAAACATTGTTTATTAGAGTTATTGATAAAGATGGAAATTTAAAAACGCTGGATGGTGTATCTGTCGTAAAAAATAAAGACGGTTCTCTTACATTTTCAAAAACTAATAATAAAGATTTAAAATTAGGTGCATCTGTAAATGTAGAAAATATGCGTGCACAAAAAGCTATGATTGATGCTGTTGTAGCCGCAAGTGATATTTTGCAAGAATCTGATACGAAATTTACAAGGGGGACTACCAAATATAGGGTTTTTGAAGAAAAGAAAACGACAGGCGGAAGAGAATACAAAAGAGTCTTTATTGTTGATAACGAAGGTAAGTTGAAAGAATTAAAAAATACATACATTACTGTTGACTCAAATGATAAGAAACAAAAATTATTTTGGAAAAATGGTCAAAAAACTTGGGAATACATTGATGCAGATTTAGACTCGATAAAAAGTGCAGCCAGCTAGTTTTACAAAATAACAGATATTATAATCCCTATTATTGCTGATAATAAAATATAAAACAAAGGATCTTTTTTTGATTTCCAACTCAATATCAACAAAAATCCTAACAAAATCATTGCTTTAACATCTGTTATTTCAGGTTTGAGAAGTCCGATTGCGACTGCTGTTAAAAGTGCACAGCTGATTGGTTTAAGAGTTTCTATAATTGATTTTACATAAAAGTTCTCACTGAATTTTTTTAGTAATTTAGAAACAATAATTACTAAAAACAAAGAAGGAAGCATTTCTGCAGTTGTTGCAAGCAAAGAGCCTAAAATTCCGGCACTTTTTAAACCTGCATAAGTTGCAACATTTATTCCAACCGGCCCCGGGGTTATTGACGCAATTGCTACCATTTGTGTCAATTCGTCTAATGAATACCATTGATAAGTTTCTGATATGTGGTATAAAAACGGAATTGTTGCGTAACCACCACCAAAAGAAAATAATCCAATCTTAAAGAATTCTAAAAACAATTGCAGATAAATCATTTTCTAACCTCCGCAATTCTTTTATAACCAACTCCCAGTATTGTAAATATTAATATTGTTTGAATAGGTGATAGATTAAAAACCAAAAGAGCAATTAGAGCTAATAAGAAAATGGAGTAAAAATATCCGTTCTTATTGGATTTTTGCCAAGTTTCTCTAACTGTTAACATAATTAATGCAACAACTGCAATTCCAACTCCCCACAAAGCACCTTGGACGTATGAATTATTCACTAATGAACCTAAAACTGATGCCAAAAGTACAATACACCAAAACGGAACATATGTTACTCCTATCATAGCTGCAATTGCACCCCATTTGCCTTTTAGTTTATAACCCAAAAACATAGAAATATTTGCAGCTACAATCCCCGGTAATGATTGAGATAATGCAAAATAATCAATCAAATCATCATTAGAAATTAATTGTCTTTTTTCTACAAATTCGCTTGTTAAAATCGGCAAAATAACATAACCACCGCCAAGCAGAATTGCCCCTATTTTGACGAAAACTAAGAACAACTTAAAGAGTGACACTTTAATTTCCTTCCGATTTTATTAATCAATTTTTTATCTTCTTCCGGTGTAAATCCTGTTGTAGTCAAGTAATTTCCGACTATAGCAGAATCCGCACAGTATCTAAAAGCTTTTTCCAATGTTTCTTCTGACATTCTTGCTTTCTTACCGCCGGCAATTCTTATTGAAGCATTTGGACAAACTATTTTAAATATAACCAAGGTTCTTAAAATATTTTCTTCATCAATTTTATCTATATAGCTCTCAAATGGCGTATTTGGAATTGGGGTTAAAATATTAACAGGAATACTGTCAGGATTAATTTCTGCCAATTCTAAAGCCATTTCAATGCGTTGTTCTATGCTTTCACCCATACCGATAATAACTCCGCAACAAAGTTCCATACCATATTTTTTAACTAATTTTGTTGTATTAACTCGGTCTTCATATGTATGAGTTGTGCAAATCTGCGGATGATAAGATTTACAAGTGTTTATATTATGATGAAATCTCACCAAACCTGCTTCTGAAAGTTTTTTAGCTTGCTCATCATTAAGAATACCAATGCTCGCACAACTTTTATACCCTTTTGAATTCACAGCTTTAATCATATCAAGCATAGTATCAAAATCACTTTCATCAGGGGTCTTTCCTGATGTTACAATTGCAATCCTGTCTGCACCATTCTTAATACCGTCTTCTGCAGCTTTTAAAACCGTATCAACATCCATTAACGGGTAAGTTTCAATTTCTGTATTATAATGTGAACTTTGTGCACAATAACGACAATTTTGCGAACATTTTCCGCTACGAGCGTTAATAATAGAACAAAACTCAACTTCTTCTTTTAAATATTTTTGTGATTTATTCAATAAAGAATTTAAGTCCATATTATATAAATTTAACAATTCGTCTTTTGTATACATTATTTATCCTTTCTTGATAAAATTTAAATTGAGGTGGAAATCTTAACATCCGCAAGTTAGTCCGGCACATAAATTTATTGACTGCCCTGTAACCCCTTTTGCTTCATCCGAAATCAAATATTTTATCATTCCTGCGATTTCTTTGGGCTCTACAAAACGTCTTTGTGGAATACATTCCGTAATTTCATCTTTTGTAAATTCTCCGCATTCAGATGAAGAATTGCCTAATTCAGTATCAACCCACCCCGGATTAATTGTATTTACCGTAATTCCGAATTCTGCCAGTTCTAATGCCAAAGCCTTTGTTCCGCCAATAAAAGCCGACTTTGTTGCAGAATATAAACTAGCGTTAGCTTCACCCATAACTCCGCTTATTGAGCCAATATTAATAATTCTTCCAAAACCCTGTTTTTTCATATAAGGAACAGCTTTTGAAATTAAATAAAACGGTGCTACAAAATTTAAGTTCGTAATATGCGCTATTTGGTCAACACTAACATTTTCGATAGGTGAATAAATATATTCTCCTGCATTATTAATTAATATGTCGATTTTGTTTTCCTTGATATATTCACCAAGTTTTTCAATACCTTCTATGGTTGCTAAATCACAAACGCAATAATTTTTGTACTCTTTTAGTAAGTCTTCATTTCTTGCTGCCGCAAAGATTTCACCTTCAAGAGTTTTACAAATTGCTTTTCCTATGCCTCGTGTTGCACCTGTTACTAATATATTCATACTAACAATTTAACACAAAAACGCCGAACGTTTTAAGTTCGGCGCTAAAATTAAAGGTTGAGTCTTATCTCAAGAATTGAGCCTGATAGACTTCAAAAGAAATAGGAGCTTGTCCCTGTCCGGTGTTGTTTGATAATCCAAAAGCTCTTGATGCTTCACTTCTCAACCCGGCAAAATAAGTCATTGCCTGTCCGTCAAGTGCACTTTGTGAAAGTAACTGAATTGCATTGTTGAAAGCTGCATAGTCTTTTTCATAATCACCGGTAGCTTTTACACCGATTTGAGCGCACAAACCTGCCCAAGGTACAACCTTTTCGCCATTTTGGTTTGCAATTTGGTTCTGAACCTGCTCAGAGTATTCGGCATACATAGCTTTGTCAAGCTTCTTTAAATCATCAGTTTTACCTGTAGGAGTAATGTTAAACTCGTCGAACGCTTGTTCAAGCTTAGTAGAGCTTGACGGAACTCTGCCAAGGTATGAATAGATATTCGCACTAGTGTAACTGTAAACTCCGTTGACTGTAAAATTCGACATGACACACCTCAATATATATATAAGTATATATCGGCAGATTTCTGAAAAACTTTAATGTTTTTGAGAAAATCTTTACAATTTGTTACATTAGGGTTAAGGTGAGTTAAAAAAGGAAATAAAATCAGCTCATGCTCATAGAGGAGTGAAAATCAAAGATTTTATAGTAAAATAATAATATGATAAATAGTATCGAAAGTATTAAAGGGATAGGGGAAAAAGAGAAAGCTGTTCAAACGGCGGAAGTTGACGGGATAGAAATTCTTGTTGATATGGCAAAGCACGGAAAAATTGATCCGTGGAATGTTGATATTGTCGAAGTTACAGATAAGTATCTTATGCATCTTTTCCAATCAAAAGCACAAAATCTTCGTCTTACAGGAAGAACTTTTCTTTTTGCTGCAATACTTTTGAAACTAAAATCAAATGTTTTAGAAGGCCTTGATGTTCTTGATTTTGAACCGCAACCTGAAATAGATGAGCTAGAATATGGCGATGAACCTTTAGATTATTCTGAAGATTATATTCCGACAAACAATGTTATTTCAATTGATGAAGTTTTACAGAGAAGAACAAGTGTCAGACTTAATCACAACCGAGTTGTAACATTGCGAGATTTAATTCGTCAATTGGAATTTTATGAAATGCTCGATAAAAAAGCGTCATTAAAAAATGCGCATGAAAGAGCTAAACGTAGAGTTCAAAACTATGCGAAATTATCACCGGACGATATTATTAATCTTGCCCATGACGAATATATTGAAAATGGGGTACAAAGACTCAAAGCAAATTTAGAGGAAATTCTAAATCGTCAAGAAAAGATTGAACTTACAGAATTGACTCTTTTAGGCATGGATAGAGTTAATGCTTATATTTCATTACTATTCTTAACTGTTGATAGTGATTATGATTTGGTTCAAGATGAATTTTACGGGGATTTGTATGTCGTAAAATATTCACCTCAAAATCCAATTACACAGGATGAAGAAGAGCAAGAGTCATTTATGAACAGTTTTGATAATGCAAAAAATATTTTAAAGGAAGAAGATATTGGAACAGTTGAAATCTAGAATTGAAGCAGTGTTGTTTGTTACCGCAAAAGTGCTTCAAATAAAAGATATAGCAGAAATATTAGAAGAAGAACCTGATGTTATTGAAGAAGCTCTTCTTGAGCTTATCATGGATTATGCTTCTCGTGATGGCGCATTAGAAATTGATGATGAAAATGGTTATATTTTACAAGTAAAACAAGAACATCTTGATATTGTGGAAAAACTTTGTCCTGTCGAACTAAAACCACCTGTATTAAAGACTTTAACAGTTATTGCTTTAAAAGAGCCTATTCGTCAGTCTTTGTTAAAGGATTTGCGTGGTTCAAATGCGTACGAACATGTTCAAGAACTTCTTGAAAAAGGATTGATTTCTCGACATAAAGATAAAAACGGACGTTCTTTTAACATAAAAACGACTCCTAAATTTGCAGAATATTTTAAACTTAAAGGTGATGTCAGAACTCTTGTAAAAACACTTAATATAGATAAAGGTGTTAAAGATAATGAAGAATAAAAGGATTTATGTTCTTTTAACTATTCTTGTGCTGATTTTATTGTCGGCTAATTTTTACAAGCATAACATGGATAAAATTCTTGCATTCCAAGCAGAAAGAGAATTTAAAAATAATAATATACCAAAGGCTCAAATGTATTTGGAACGTTCTTTTGATTTAGGTTTTAGCGATAATAAAACACGTGAAATGTATCTGAATTCTATTATTAACAGTCCTTTTGATGCCACAGCACAAGAAAAGTTGCTAAAATTTTTAGAATACCCAATTAATGATGCAGCTCGCTTGAAAGCAGAATATTTTATTAACGATTTTAGATATGAAATTTACAAAAAATACCCTGAAAACTACATTACAAAAGCAGTTTTTAATCAAAGAATAATGCGTTGGTCAAATTCTCCGATAACATATGCATTTGTTAATACAGAAAATGTTCCTGAATATTTTATACATGAGATTGAAAATGCTTTTACAAGATTGGAAGTTGCTACAGAACATCAAATTTTATTTACTAATAACGAAAACAATCCAAATATAATAATAGAGTTTGAGGAAAAGGCTATTAGTTCAGAAAACTCCGGTAAATACGTTGTTGCCTATACCGTTCCTGAAACAAATTTGGACGTCTTAAAAAATATGACCATAAAATTTTATTTAAAAAATCCAAATGATGCTTATTATTCTAAAAATCAAGTCTACAATACAGCTTTGCACGAAATTGTTCATGCGCTTGGAATAATGGGACATAGTGATGACAAAGACAATATTATGCATTCAACAAAAGATTCTCAAGTCATTTTGAATGATCAAAGAGATGACTTAACGTTTGCAGATATAAACACAATCAAGCTTTTATACACAATAAAACCTGATATAACAAATTCTATTGACACAAAAGGCTTATACACTCCGTATATTGTCTTGGGTGGGGAAGATAACGTTAAACATTCAAAAATGCAAGAGGCGGTTTCTTATATAAATGCAGCTCCTAATTTGGCAAACGGATATATAGATTTAGCAGAAGGTTATGTTGCCAATAAAGATTATGAAAATGCGAGAAAATGTCTTATAAAAGCTCTAAAACTTGCTGATAATAGCGAAATAAAAGGAATTATTTATTTTAATTTGGCTGTTGTTTATCATTATCTTGAAAATTACGGAAAATCTTTATCCTATCTTCAAGGTGCTATACAAATTAATGACACGGAAGATGCCAGATTTCTTTTAGCTGATATATATTCAAAGACTAATCAAATTGAAAAATCTATAACTGAATATCAAAATTTAATCAATAAAAATCCTAGAAATATTGATTATGTTATAGGTTTAGCAAATTTATACATTAATAATAAACAATACTTTAAAGCAAGAAATGTTCTTAAAAATTACATAAAAGCAAACCCTCAAGACAAGCAAAATCCACGTCTTAAGGGTTATGGTATAATTCAATTGTTCTTGTAATCTCTACGCAAAATTAGCTCTTAATTTGTTTAACGCTCTATTTTCTGTTTGTCTGATGCATTCTTTTGTTACTCCAAACATTTTACCTATATCTTCAAGTGTTGTTTTTGCAAAATTTTCTAAGCCAAATCTCATTTTGATTACGGTTTGTTCTCTTTCTTTTAAAGTAGAAACAACATTTGCAATTTCTTTTTTTAATTCTTCAAATTCAATATTTTCTTCAACAGATGTACTTTCATCTGCTACAACATCCGCAACGTTAAGCTCACTACCGTTGTTTGCATCAAAAGAACCTTCAATAGAAACGGTAGAAGAATATGCTTGCAAATAGCTATCAATTTTTTCAGGTTCAATATCCATTTTTCTCGCAACATCGTGGTTTGTTACTTGGCAATTGTAGCTTCTTTCCATTTCACGTTTTACTTTTGAAAACTTAGACAATGTTTCTTGAATATATACAGGAATTTTCATACAGTAAGATTGTTCTGAAATAGCTTTAAACATAGCTTGTTTAATCCACCATGTAGCATAAGTTGAAAATCTGTAACCTAATTCCGGATTGAATTTTTCTACAGCAATCATCAACCCTAAATTGCCTTCTTGGATTAAATCTACCATTGGTAGTTTTGATACGTGAATAGCTTTTCTTGCAATTGTTAATACAAGTTTTAAATTTGCTTGTACTAATTCTTTTTTAGCAAGTTTGTCGCCATTTTGAGCCTTAATAGCCAATTCCTTTTCTTCAGCTGCGCTTAAATTTGCAATAGCGTTAACTTTTCTCAAATAATAACCTAAATCAGAAGAATTTGATGAAATTGATACCAAACCACATCTAGCCGGATTTGTAACACCTGTTTGTTTCATTGAAATAGCTTTTGTCATAAGTAAACTCCTTGGGGTAAATAACACTTTCAAGGATTAGAAAACATAACACATAATCCTTATATACTTATGATATAAAATAAGTATATAAATTTCAAGTGTTTTGTTAAGAAATATTACAAAAATACCCCTAATTTTAGGAAATCTTTACAAAACTTAATGTTTTATAGCTTTGATTGCAAAAATAATCTGAGTTCTGCAACTCTTGTTTCTAATGTATTAATGACAAATTTCATTTTGTCAGCGATTTGTTTAGTATTCTTAAATCGTGTATGAACGAAAAGAATAGTAGTTACAGATTCCATAACAAGTTCTTTTAATTCAAAAATTTCTTTATAAAGTATTGGGTCGATTATTTCTTTGTTTTCACACAAAAGCATGAATAAATCTCCAAACCACCACTGAGTTTCTTCTACGTTTTTGCTGTTTAATCCTTTATGAGCATTTTTTAAGAATTTTAAAGCTTTAGAATAAACATGTTCTAATTTTTCTTTTTTAGCCGGTAGTATTTTTTTAAAATAATTCATTGTTTGTTCATAGCCGGCATTTATCAATTTTCTTCTAGACTCTTTATCAAGGTTGAAATCTGCGAAGAAAATATCTCCTGTATTAATTCTTACACAGTCATATCTGTCATTTTGTCCATAAATTTCTGAAACAAAATCGGTTGCAACATCTGTTATGCAACTATAAATAGTATTGATATAAGAAATCGGTGAGTTATTATCTTCACTACAAGAACCTTCCAAACGAAATTCTAATATACGACTTTCAGTTTGATTGATTGTGTCAGATAATTTCCACATAGGAGAAGCTTTTTGCAAATCACCGTCAACAAGACTTGCGCCTTCGTATTCATAAGGAGGCATCAATCCCGGCATGCTTGATGAAATTCGGATTGCTTTAGAAATTTCAAAATCAGGAGTTACAGTTTTTGAAAACTCTTGCGTGCTAAAGGTTTTAAGATTTGTAGTAATAATAACAAGTTCTTTTTGCAAATCTTTAAAATTTAAACTTTTCTTTTTTATATCTTCGGATTTTCTGGAAATTAATTCGTTTAACCATTCTATAAAAATTCCACCCTTGCTGAGTGCAAAATTTTTAGCAAAGCCGAGATGAATATCTTTGAATAATTCAAAATTTACTTTTAAAAATAGGTTTTCAAGCTCATAGGATTTGTAACCGCAAGCTACTAATGCAGCAAAAATAGAACCAACTGATGAGCCGCCGATTATATCATATTCTACCCCTAGTTCTTCTAAAGCTCTGATTGTACCAACATAAGCTAATCCTCTAATAGCTCCGCCGCCAAACAAACACGTATATTTTAGTGAGTTATTCATTTCTAAACACTTTCCCTAAATCAACCTATGTATTAATTTTAATATAAAAATTAAATTTGTGGTATTATTATTTATGTTAAAAAGGAGATACATATGGGGCTAACACTTGTAGAAAAGATTATTTCAGAACACGCTGGAAAAGATGTTCATGCCGGAGAATTGGTTATATCAAGAGTTGATGTAGCAGCAGTTCAAGACGGAACAGGACCTTTGACTGTACAAGAGTTTAAAAAATTAGGAGTTCCAAAATTAAAAAATCCTGAACGTTCAATATTGTTTATTGACCATGCCGCTCCAAGCCCAAGAAAAGAATTATCCAATACCCATATGGTTTTAAGGGAGTTTGCCAAAGAATATGGTGCAGTTCTTTCTGATGTTGGCGCAGGTGTTTGCCACCAAAGATTGATAGAAACTTTTGTAAACCCGGGAGAAGTCCTTGTTGGAGCAGATTCTCATACCTGTACATCAGGTGCTTTAGGTGCATTTGCAACCGGCATGGGTTCTACTGATATTGCAGTTGCAATGGCTCTTGGTAAAACATGGTTAAAAGTACCTGCAACTTATAAAGTTGTTGTGAATGGTAAATTTAGAAAAGGCATTTGTTCAAAAGACTTAATGTTGCATTTTATTGGTATGATAGGAGCTGATGGAGCGACTTATAAAGCACTTGAATTTTGCGGTGATACTATCGAAAATATGTCTATGTCAGAAAGATTTACGCTTGCCAATATGGCTGTTGAAGCAGGTGCAAAATGTGGCTTGTTTGTAGCCGATGAGAAAACAAGAGCATTTTTGAAAGAAAGAGGAAGAGAAGACAAATTCAGACAAATTCTTCCTGATAAAGATGCTGTTTATGAAAGAATTATTGAAATTAATGCCGAAGATGTTCCACATACGGTTTCTTGTCCTCATACAGTGGATAATACAAAAAGAGTTGAAGAACTTAAAGACATAAAAGTTAATCAAGTTTTTGTCGGAACTTGTACAAATGGTAGGATTGAAGATTTAAGAGTTGTTGCTGATATTTTAAAAGGAAAAACAGTACATCCTGATGTAAGACTTTTAATTTGTCCTGCATCAAAAGATGTCTTTAAACAAGCTTTAAAAGAAGGTTTGATTGATATTTTTGTCGATGCTAATGCTGCTATCCTAACATCCGGTTGTGGTCCTTGTGTTGGAGTTCATGCCGGTACTTTAGGTGATGGAGAAGTTTGCTTAGCTACACAAAATAGAAATTTCCAAGGTAGAATGGGAAATACAAAAGGATTTATTTATTTAGCATCGCCATATGTAGCTGCGTATACCGCTTTAAAAGGCTATATAAATGCAGGAGAATAATTTACAATTAAATGATTAAAATAAAGAACGGCGGATTTTTAAATCCGCCGTTCTTATTACTATATTTCCCCTAGCCTAGTTTTCAACATATTCTCTTAATCGTTTGCTACGATTTGGATGTCTAAGTTTTCTTAAAGCTTTTGCTTCAATTTGTCTGATACGTTCACGAGTAACACCAAACAATTGTCCTACTTCTTCTAATGTTCTTTGACGTCCGTCATCCATACCGAAACGTAATCTTAGAACATCTCTTTCTCTTGGAGAAAGTGTGCAAAGAACTTCTGCAAGGTCTTCTCTAAGAAGTTCAGAAGCAACTGTTTTAATAGGAGCATCAGCTTCTTTGTCTTCAATAAAATCGCCTAATCTTGAATCTTCTTCCTTACCGATTGGAGTTTCCAATGAAAGTGGTTCTTGAGCGATTTTAACGATTTCTCTTAATTTAGAAATAGAAACACCCATTTCAACTGCAAGTTCTTCTTCGGTCGGTTTACGAGAAAGTTCTTGAGCAAGTCTTCTTGTAACTTTTTTAAGTTTGTTAATAGTTTCAACCATGTGAACAGGAATACGGATTGTTCTTGCTTGATCGGCAATAGCTCTTGTAATAGCTTGTCTAATCCACCATGTTGCATAAGTTGAGAATTTGAATCCTCTTTCGTGGTCAAATTTTTCAGCAGCTCTGATTAAACCAAGGTTACCTTCTTGAATAAGGTCTAAGAAAAGCATGCCACGACCAACATATTTTTTAGCAATACTTACAACAAGTCTTAAGTTTGCTTGAACAAGTTTTCTTTTTGCAATTGCACCGGGAGTTCCACCTTGGATAATTTTTCTTGCTAACTCAATTTCTTCACTTGTTGAAAGAAGTTTGATACGACCAATTTCTCTTAAATAAAGTCTAACAGGGTCTTCAACAGTAACACCTTTTGGAATTTCTGTATCTACATTATCATATGAAGAGTCAGATGAATCATCCATCATGTAAAAATCAGCACTTTTTACACCGCTTAATTTTGAAGGGTCAATAATATCTTCAATATGATCAGTGCCTAAATCAGTACCAATGTAATCAACAGAATCATCAGCGTCTTTATTTGAATCGTAATCTAATAAATCAATGTTTTCGTCTTCCATTACGCTGATTACTGATGATCTTGAATTTCTTTTTTGGGTCATTATTTATCTCCAGTCCTTAACTTTATCTTATCTCTAAGTTGCATTTGTATTTTTAAGGCTTCTAAGTCGTCGTCGTTAACTTCTTTATAATGTTTTCTGATTTTTTCTGTTTCTCGTTCGGAGTAACATCTTAAAAGTCTTGTTATATTTTCCCTGACAGCTCGCTCCAATTCATCGGGGTCGAGTCCGTTAAATGCTTCAGACATATCAACTAAATCTGTCAGTATTTGTGTTAAGTTATCATCCTCAATGAATTCTGTGAAAAGATTTTTTGTCAATTCCCTAACATTATTTATTGTACAAGCCAATTTGTCAATTGTATTTTTTACAATTATTAATGTTTCATCTTGAATGATATCTTGAGGTAACAATTCGTTCAATTTTTGGTAATTATTTGAACTGCTGTCAGATAAAAAAACGCTCAATAAATTTTTTTGCGCTTTTATTTCAAATTGTGAAGAATTTGTTACAACAGTTTTTTTTATCGGAGCGGAAGTCGTGTAATTATTGATGTTTCCAAGCCTGTTTAACTCTTTTAACATGGAATTTTCGTCAATTTCCAATATTGTTGAAACCATTTTTACATATTCAGACTGGATAATTTTATTATCAACATCTTTTAAAATATCCATGACTTTTGCAACTAACTCTGATTTTTGTTGTGGAGTTTTTGCAGAATTTTTTTCTTTTAAAGTGTTATTTAAAAGAAAATCTATTAGAAGCGGAGCTTCTTTTATAAACATTTTAAATGCATCACCGCCCATAGAACGAATGAATTCATCCGGATCTTTCCCTTGAGGAGGCGATACAACCCGTATTTCGCAAGCATATTTGTTATCAGCAGTTGATGAAATGTGGCTTTCGTCAAACTGCTTAACATCACCTAAGGTTGCTAAAGTTGTTTTAATAACGTCACTACCACGTTTTGTTGCATTAATACCTGCTGTGTCAGTATCAAAAGATAAGAATATTCTTCTGTTTTTTGTATAACGTGATAATAGTTTAACGTGTTCAGCTGTCATTGCAGTTCCGCATGATGCAACAGCATTTTCTACACCATGTGATTGTGCTGAAATAACGTCAAAATAACCTTCCATTATGATAACGGCATCTTCGTTTTTAATAGCGTCTTTTGCCGAATTTAAACCAAACAAAATCTTACTTTTGTTATAAATCATTGAATCAGAAGAGTTTAAATATTTCGGGTTTTGCCCCTCATCAACTGCTCTTGCTCCAAAAGCAACATAATCACCGTTTTCGTTTTGTATAGGAATAATAATTCTATTTCTAAATCTATCAATCCACCCACCTTGATTTGATTTTATGATTAAACCTGCTTTTTCTAAAATTTCGTCTTTGAATTCACTTTTTAATTCTTTGTACAAAACATCGTATTTATTAGGTGCCCAACCTAACGTGAATTTTTCAATAACTTCATCCGTAATATTACGTCCTCGAAGATATGTCATTGCTTTGTTTGCATCATCAGCAGAATACAAGGACTTATTGTAAAATTTAGCAGCTTTTTGGCATGCTTTAAGCATTAAGCTTTTTTGTTCTTTTGTTTCATTAGACGGAGTAAATTTTTTAGGTAATTCTATCCCAAATTTCTCAGCTAATTCCAGTACAACTTCTTTATATTGTCTATTTTGAATTTTTACGAGAAAATTTAATGCATCGCCACCGGCACCACAAGAAAAACATTTATAAATACCTTTAGATGGGCTTACTGACATTGATGGTTTTTTGTCATTATGAAAAGGGCAAATTCCCCAGTAATTAGCGCCGCTTTTTTTCAAAACGACATACTGTGAAATCACATCTACTATATCCAGCCGGTCTTTAATAAGAGAAACAGCTTCTTCCCACGAACTCGCCATTACCATACTAATATATTACCACTAAGAAAATAAAAAATAAACAAAGAGGGTTTTGCTAACTGCAAAACCCTCTTTGTTTATTCAAAAATTATAAATCAGTATAACTTGGTGACGGAGCAATGTCGTGATGAATTCTATCTTCATTTTCGATGCTCGGATCTACATATGCATAAAACTTTTTCCAAGCTCTAACAAATTTGTTTTGAGATTTTTCATACAACGGTTCAATTGGTTTTCCGCTAACTCTATTTTTGAGCATAAAAATATCTTCAGCCATAACTTGTGAATAACCATTATTAATGATATACTCTGCATCAGTAGTCTGTTCTACTGTTAATTCCGCCATTGCAGGAGCTGATACAAACGCAACTGCAACCAATAAAAATAATAAATTTTTTCTCATAGCACCCATTCTTATTTTAACTTACTTGTATGATTTCATTATAATATTTTCTAAAGAATTAATCAAGTCTGCTTCCGGAACTCTTGCTATAATTTCTCCTTTTTTGAAAATATAACCTTCTTTTATAGCTCCGGCAATGCCGAAATCTGCATGCTTGGCTTCTCCCGGTCCATTAACAGGACAACCCATAACAGCAATAGTTATCGGTAAATCTAAGTTCTTAAAACGTTCTTCAACTTTTTTCGCTAATCCGATTAAGTCAATTTGAGTTCTACCGCAAGTTGGGCAAGAAATAAAATTAACTCCTCTTTGTCGTAGTCCCAATGATTTTAGTATTCCAAAACCGGCTTCAACTTCTTCTACAGGTTTTTCTGTTAAAGAAACTCTTATTGTATCACCGATACCTTGGCTTAGAAGAGTGCCTAATCCAATAGAAGATTTGATTAATCCGGATTTTAGAGTTCCGGCTTCTGTTACACCTAGATGAAGCGGATAATCAATCATTTCTGCAACTTTTTGATAAGCTCGAATTGTTGTCATAACGTCTGAAGATTTTAATGATAATTTTATATCATAGAAGTTTAAATCTTCTAAAATTTCGATATGGCGCATTGCGCTTTTTATCATTTTATCTTCTAACGGCAAGTCTAATGCCGCAAATTCTTTTTCTAAAGAACCCGCATTGATACCAATTCTGATTGGTACGTTGTGACTTTTTGCTGCTTCAACAACTTTTACTGTGTGTTCCTGTTTCCCAATATTACCAGGGTTAATTCTAAGAGCATGTATTCCGTTTTCAATACATTGAATGGCAAGTCTGTAGTCAAAATGAATATCTGCAACTAACGGAACTGGAGATTTTTTTACAATCTCTTTTATTGCAGCTGCAGCATCTTTATTAAGCACTGCTAATCTTACGATTTCGCATCCGGCTGAAGCAAGTTCTCTAATCTGTTCCAATGTTTTTTCTACATCTCTAGTATCGGTGTTGCACATTGATTGAACACTGATTGGCGCATCGCCACCAATTTTAATATTGCCTATTGCAATTTGTTTTGATTTTCTTCTGTTTATCATAAGATTATTATATAGCAAAAAAATAATGGAGCATGATTTATGAAAATAGCAGTAATTTCAGATATTCACGGTAACTTGACAGCATTAGACGCTGTTTTGGAAGATATTGAAAAACAAGGTTGCGAAAAAATATTTGTTTTGGGAGATTATGCAATGGCAGGTCCTCGCCCGTCTGAAACTGTAAACTGGTTTATGAAACAGCAAGGAAATCCTAATTATAAAATGATTCAAGGTAATACTGATTTTATGATTGCAAATTATACAGATGAATTGTATGATTCTGTAAAAGATAAAGCTCCAATTATGGCAGAAGCGTTAAAAGATGATGTAAAAATATTAAATATAATACAAAAAGACTTCTTAAAAAATTTGCCAATACAATTACAGGTAGAAGAAGAAGGGGTGAAATTCTTACTTGTTCACGGTTCGCCAAGAAAAAACAACGAAGATATTCTTCCTGATACTCCGGTTAGTAAAGTTGAAGAAATGATGAAAAATGTAGAGGCTGATGTCGTTTTATGTGGACATACTCATATTCCATGTGGCTTTCAATTACCAAATAAAAAAACAGTAATAAATGTAGGTAGTATTGGGCGACCTTTTACTCCTGAACCAAAATCTTGTTATTTAAAACTTACTGTTGAAAATAGGAAATGTCTTTTTGAACATCGTTTTGTCGAATATGATATAAAAACAGCCTCTGATATACTTAGAAAAAGGATGTTTAAGGGTTCTGATAAATTAGCCGAAATGCTTTCAAATCCTAAGCTAAGACATTTTTAATTATAAAATTATTAAGAATTGTAACAAAACCTTCTCTTTGTGAAATTCAACAATTTATATAAACTTTATATAAATGTAAGACGAAGTTAATAAGATAGAGCAAACAGAAAACTTAAACAATAATTGCAACAATAATTTGTATTGCAATAATTTTGTAGAGTAAAAATCCTGCAATCACTTGACAGGGCTTAGTTAATTTTGTCCAAAAACTTAATAAGAGAGGTAATTAAGATGGCTTTATTGGAAAGTTACAACATCAATGCTATGGCTACGCAAATTTCCAGAGAATTCTATATAAACGAAAATCCGGCAGAAGACAAATCATACATTTTAGTTGATGAAATGAGATTATTTGCAATGGATATGAAATCCCGAGTGACATTTATTTCACGAGCAAAAGTATAAGACAAATAAGTTTTACTTTTGCAAGATAGATTTAACCATCTTATCTTACATACAATTTATTTCCCCAAACTTACTTATCTTAGAGTCTTGTTCAAACAAAGACTCTTTTTTTTATGCTTTTACAAGTGCTCTATTAAATTGTTGCTTGTAATAATCCATATTGATATTCAAGTCTTCACCGATTTGGAAAAGCATTGTAATCAACTCTCTATCTGCAGCGCAAGTCATACTCTGGATAAGTTCTTCAATATTGTGAATAACTTTAGTAAAGAAATAGTTTTGAGCTTCTGCTATATCAATTTTTAATTCAAGCTTTGTAATACAATCAAGTATTTCTAGAGTTGCATCAACCTGTTGAATATCAAGCGCATATGCCAATCTGCTAATATTTTGAGCAATTTTTTTACTAAATATTTTTGCAGTTGGAGTATTATCTATTTCTATTCCAATACGTTTTGCTTCAAACAAAATATCTGATGCTTGCTGCAAAATCTCGGTATTGAAAAATCCTTTACCTGCAAACAAATCATTAAACTGTTTTGTTAAAACGTACTGTGCTGAAATCTTAAACTCTTTCGGAATTTCAAGTCCAAGAGTTTGCATTTGATAAATAGAACCTTTACCTTCGTTATACATAGATTGGTATGTATTTGCAAAGTTCTGTAATTTACCCTTCAACATAGTTTCAAGAATTTTACGACGTTCTTCTATGAAAATATCTTTGAGTGTAAAATATTCTGTACCGAAATAATTATCAATCGTTCTAATAATTTCAGTCAAAGGAGAAACAAGGTAAGTTCTTATCAATTCTTTTCTTGTTTCCATAAAGCTATCAGAGTATTCTTTGATTGCACAATGGAAATCACCACCTGAGAATTGAAGTAGTGCAAATACCATGTTTGCTTTTTCTAAAGTTATTTTAGAAGTTACTTCAATATGTCCGATAACCAATTGAGAATTACCTTTTACAACTCTTTTATAAGATTGTTTTTTAATTTTATAGCAATAAACATTTTCTTCGTCTTCTATTTCTGAGTATAAAGAAGATATTGCCCACAAACTTACAATTTGTTTAGCCGTAACGACAGACGGTTTTACGAATCGTTCATAAACATCTTTTCCGCTTCCAAATTCAGGAATATTACTTTTTGCCTCAGATAAAATCTCTAAGAATTTTTGTTCATAATCTTTTTTTACGAATTTTTTAGCAAGCTGCATAACTCTTGCTGCATATTTCATAATTTGAACGGTTTCTATACCGGAAATTTCAGAGAAGAACCATCCGCAACTTGTATACATAAGCATAGCTTGACGTTGAATTTCCAAAAGCTCCATTGCGCAAACTTTTTGGGCATCGTCAAGTCCTTCCAAGAAATGTTCTTCTTGAAAAGCTTTAACATTTGAATCACTTCTGTCTAAAATTACAGAAATATAATTATTTCTAGCTTCTTCCGGATTTAAGAAATATTTTTTACCATTTTTCTTATATAAAGAAATCATTTCATCTCTCAAATAATCGAGAGCTGCTCGTAAAGGTTTTCTCCATTTTTGGTTCCAACCTGGATGCCCGCCGGTTGAACAACCACAGTCATCACTCCATCTGCCAACACCGTGGAAACAACTCCAAGAAGAAACAGGTTTAATTTCAACTTCCCAATCACTTCTGTATTTTTCTAGGTATTCCGCATAGTTTGTTATAATAAAGCCTGCATCCTTCACCTTTAGTTTTAAAGCATAAGCTAATGCCATATCGCCAAACTTCGTATGATGACCATAGCTTTCGCCATCTGTAGCAATATGAACAAGTTGAGGATAATTTCTTTGTGTAGAAATTCCGTCTTTTAATCTGTTAACAAACTTGTTACCGTCTTTTAGCAATTCTTCAAATGCAACCGCTCTTGAAATCGCACCGTCATAGAAGAATAAATCTATGTACTTACCCGGAGCAGATTTTATGTAATATCTGTATGAGCGTGCAGGGTCGATATTTCCCCAACTAACGTCTTGCCAATTTTCTTCACCGGATTTTCTTATGCTTTGAGCTTGGAATGGTGAAAGAACCGTAAATTTAATACCATTTTCAACAAGTACACGAAGAGTATCGTCATCAACTGCAGTTTCAGCCAACCAAATTCCCTCAGGTTCTCTGCCAAAACGGTATTCAAAATCTTTTATACCCCATTTTACTTGGGTTTGTTTATCTCGTTCGTTTGCAAGTGGCATAATCATGTGGTTATAAACTTGCGCAATAGCGTTACCGTGACCACCGTGCATTTTTCGACTTGCAATATCCGCTTTTATAACTCGTTCATAAGCTAATGGTGCAAATTCTTCCATCCAACTTAAAAGAGTTGGTCCAAAGTTGTAACTCATATATTCGTAGTTATTAACCACATTTAAAATCTGATTGTTTGCATCCACAATTTTTGAAATAGAGTTCGGGTTATAACACTCATTGTTGATTCTTTCATTCCAATCATGAAAAGGAGCAGCACTGTCTTGTTGCTCAATTGCTTCTAACCAAGGATTTTCTCTCGGTGGTTGATAAAAATGTCCGTGTATTGTCAAAAATACTTTGTTGTCAGAATTTTCCATCCAGCTTATTTAACTCCGTCTTTTTCAGGTGCTTTCTTTACTAAAACAAGTTCGTTTACATCAATCCAAGCATCGCCTAATGCATCAGAAAATACAAAACCTGTGATTGATACTTCATCGTTTGTTTTTAAATCAATAAATTTTTCTGCTTCATCACGTTTTAAAAATAATTTCATTTCAGAAAGTGGTACATCATAAGTAGTATCATCACGTTTTATCAAAAATGAAATATAATCATCGGATGATTTAAAAGCCGGTTTATAATCTAATCCCAATGTAGAAAACTTATCAAACTTCGCATTCATAGTGATTGTTTTGTTCAAAAATGCTTTCGGATTATTTACAACGCTTAGCGGTTGAATGGTTTGTGTTTGATTGACACTCATCTGTTGCACTGGAGTTGCAGTTGGAGCTGCAGTAACTTTATTTATGCAAACTTCACTTGTAGTAAGCGCTAATACGCAGAAAGCCACTAATGCGATATATCTTAATTTTTTCATTTCTCTAACCTCTTCTTCTTACATTGTAACATGAATTTATGGATTTGATAATCATTTAAGTTTCTGATATATTATAAAATATGAAGGATTTAAAGACGATAAACCAGGAGAGAGAAGGTAGGATTAATCTTTCCCGTTATAAAGATTTAATTGAAACTATATCAAAGGTTGAATACAAGAAATTTTCGAACCTTGGTTTGATTGAGCTTTCAGAAGTTATAAATTTAGCCAATTATACAGTATACTATCTTATCAACAACTCTAAGAACGAAGATATGCATAGTGAGGCATATCTCGTAAAGGCTATGAAATGGGCTATTAGAAATGAAATGCGTCGTCGTTACAAATGGTATTCAATGAAAAATAATGAAACAATTGACCAAGAAAAAGTTAAAGATGCCGTATATAAGACTATTCTTTCAATAGATGAAATGGCTGAGGCAGAAAATCCGACTCAAATTAAAGACAACAGTAAAACTCCGGAAGAAAAAGCTGAACTCATAGAACTTAATCACAGAATTAAAGAAGCTATGAAAAAACTTCCACAACGAGAGCAAGACTTGATTGAAGCTAAGTACTTTTATGATAAAAAACTCAAAGATATAGCAGATGAGTTTAATATTTCGCAATCTAGAATTTCGAGAATTATTCATAACGCTTTAGAAAAAGTAAAAAAAGAATTATTAATGCAGGAAGAATTGGATGAAAACAATATTTGAAAAATCAACAGGGGTTAATGGAGTTAGTATCGGTGAATGTGTTTTAGGAGATTTTATACCGAATGAGCTTTTGAGAAAAGACTCTATTGGGCTTCCTCAATTGAGCGAATTGGATGTTTTAAGACACTATAAAGAATTATCTGACAGGAATTTTTGTATCGAAAAAGGGTTTTACCCTCTAGGTTCTTGTACAATGAAATACAATCCAAAAGTAAATGAATTGCTTGCGTCTTTAGAAGGATTTACTAATTTACATCCAATGCAATCTGATGAAGATTCTCAAGGTGCATTAGAATTGATGTATAAACTTCAAGAAAAACTAAAATACATTACAGGAATGGATGCAATTTCACTACAACCGGCTGCCGGAGCACACGGTGAATTAACCGGCATGATGGTTATAAAAAAATATTTTGAAGTAAATGGCGAAACAAATAGAAAAAAAGTTATTATTCCTGATTCAGCACACGGCACAAATCCAGCCAGTGCGAAGATGTGCGGATTTGAGATTGTAGAAGTTAAATCAAACGAAAAAGGGCAAGTTGATATTGAAGCTTTAAAATCATTATTAGACGAAAATGTAGCCGCAATAATGATGACAAACCCTAATACATTAGGAATTTTTGAAGAAAATGTTTTAGAAATCTCTAAACTAATGCATGATAATGGTTCATTGCTTTATTATGACGGAGCTAACTTTAATGCTATTATGGGTTGGACAAATCCTGCTCTAATGGGATTTGACGTTGTACACTTAAATTTACATAAAACTTTTGCAACTCCTCATGGTGGAGGAGGCCCAGGGGCAGGACCTATTGGTGTTGTCGAAAAATTAAAAGACTATTTGCCAACTCCAACAATTACTTTTGATGGGGCTAAGTACAGAAGAGAATACAACATTCCACATTCAATCGGAAAAGTAAGAAGTTTTTATGGAAACTTTGGAGTCCTAGTGCGAGCATATGCTTACATTTTAATGATGGGTTCTAATCTAAAATTAGCTAGTGCTGATGCAGTTTTGAACGCTAATTATATTAAAGAAAAATTAAAAGGTGTGTATGATTTACCATATGACGAACCTTGTATGCATGAATTTGTTTTGTCAGGTGAAAAACAACATCAACAAGGTGTTTCTACTCTTGGAATTGCGAAAAGATTGATGGATTCTAATTGTCATCCACCTACAGTTTATTTCCCTCTAATCGTACACGAAGCAATTATGATTGAACCTACTGAAACTGAATCAAAAGCAGTTCTAGATGAGTTTATTGAAACAATGCTTAAAATTGCAAAAGAAATTGAGGAAAATCCTGAAGAAGTTTTGAACTCCCCTCAAACGACTCCAATTAAAAAGGTTGACGAAACTCTTGCTGCCAGACAACCGAATTTGACGTTTAAGGGGTAGTTTTAAACCTGAACTTTATTGGGAATTACTACTTATTTAGTATCCACCACTTTCACCAATAGTATCAACGGCTTCAACCTTAATATCCGTAATTAATTCTGAATATGAAATTACAACAATTGTTGGAATATGACGTTCAAGCAATTGATATAAAGGTAATCTTATTCTTGGTGAGCATAAAATAACCGGCTGCAAACCAATGCTTTGGTGTGCTCTCATCAGTGTCATAGCCGTTGTTTCAATCAAATCTTGTACTTGCATAGGGTTTAATAAAAACATTGTGCCCAATTCTGTTCTCTGACAGCTGTCATCCAGTGTTTTTTCCCATTCAGGAGATAGTGTTAGAGCATATAAAACATGATCTCTGTCGACGTTATTCAAACATATTTGACGACCAAGAGCAGCTCTCAAACGTTCTGAAAGGATATCAGGCTCTTTTGAAAATCTTGCATAATCGCATAAACGTTCAAATACAAAGATAATATCTTTTATAGAAACTTTTTCTCTGATTAAGTTTACAAAAATCTTTCTTAAATCGGATGTAGAAATAATTGCCGGAACAAGGTCGTTAACCAAAGTAGGGTCTTGAGAACGAACAAGTTCCATAAGTTTTAGAACATCTGTTTTTGTCATTACTTCATCTACATGTTTACGGACACATTCTTGTAAGTGAGTAACAAGAACATCTGTTGCATCAACCGCTGTAACATTTTTAGTTGCTTTTGCATCTTCTTGAGAAATCCAATATGCCTGTGTTTGATAAGTTGGGTCGACTCCGACAATAGCATCTTCCGGTATTGTCTTTTTAACAGAATCCCACTGATCGGCAATTACCATATGTTTGCCAGGGTAAACATAACCTGACGCAACAACGTTATTACGTATAGAAATAACATATTCATTCGCTTCTAACGCAGATGAATCCATAATACGGATATTTGGTAAAATATAACCTAATTCATCTGTTACACGTTGACGAAGAGCTGCAATTTTAGCAAGTAATTGACCGTCTTGATCAGGGTCCGCAATAACAAGCAAACCTGCTCCAACTTGTAAACTTAAAACGTCAACACCAAGTCTTTCGTACATCTTGTTAGGGTTAACCAAATCTTGCATATTTTGACGAACACTTTCCAATTGACCCAATTGAGATTGTACGTCGGAATTTACTAATACAGAGAAGCCTGCAACTGCTAGTATTATTGTAAAAATCAAAAACGGTAAGAATGGCAAACCTGTCAATGGTGATGTAACAGTAATTAATCCCAAGAATAATGCAGCAAAGAATAATGAATACGGTTTTGCCATAATTTGGTTAGTTAAATCACCACCCAAAGAAGTGTTTCCGGCAGAAGCACGAGTCATTACGATACCGGCTGCAATTGACATCAACAAAGATGGTAACTGAGAAGCAAGTCCATCACCTATGGTTAAGATTGTATATTTACGAACAGCATCGGCTACCGGCATTTGGTTCATCAAACAGCCAACACACAAACCTCCGACAATGTTAATTATAACAATGATGATACCAGCCATAGTATCACCTTTTACAAACTTCATAGAACCGTCCATTGAACCGAATAAACTTGATTCTCTTTGAAGATCTTCACGCTTTTTAACCGCTTCTTCAGGAGATATTAAACCGGCATTGAAGTCCGCATCAATCGTCATTTGTTTACCGGGCATAGCGTCTAAGGCAAAACGTGCGGCAACTTCGGCAATACGTTCAGCACCTTTTGTAATTACCATAAACTGAACAACAGT
>CAZPBG010000011.1:0-43539 GCA_964584885.1 uncultured Vampirovibrio sp. | reverse complement strand
ATTGTGATTGCATAGTGATTGCTTTTTGTGGACAAATATTTGCACATTGTGAACAGCCCAAACAGCGTTCTTTTTTTATCTCAAAACCATTATTAAAACAAATTGCATCGTGAGTACATACAGACTTGCAAGCGCCGCATTTAATACAATTTTGGTTATCAATAACAGCTTTTGTAATGTGTGGGTCACCGTCAATTCCGACACTTACGCAAAGATAACGGTCTTGAGTAATTCCTGCATTTTGTAACCCTCTTTTTGCTGCATCAACAATTTCGGGTTTTGCACAAACATCAAAGAATTGGCAACCGGCTTTAGAATATATTGTAACAAGTCTTTCAACTTCGATTGCATCTTCGTTTCCGGCTCCGCAAACAAGTTTAAAACACTGTCTTTGTTCAAACAAATCTTTTAACATACATATTACGCTTTCTGTTATTATTTAACAAAAAAATTTTATAACGGAGAAAACGAAAAATCCACAAAAAATTAGTCAATAAACATACAATCGCCATAGCTATAGAAACGGTATTTTTCTTTAATAGCTTCAGCGTAAGCTTTGAAAATAAACTCTTTTGTAGCCAATGCACTAACTAATAATAACAAAGTGGATTTTGGCAAGTGGAAATTTGTAATAAGCTTGTCAACAACTTTGAATTCGTAAGGCGGATAGATAAACAACTCGGAAGCACTTCTACAAGCTTTTATTTCTCCAAATTGTTTGTAAGCGGTTTCCAATGTTCTTACTGTTGTTGTACCAACAGCAACAAGTTTTTTGCCCTCTTTTTTTGCACGATTGATTAAATCAGCAGTTTCTTGAGAAATTTCAAAGGCTTCTGAATCCATTTTGTGGTCTAAAATATCATCACATTTAACAGGGCGGAAAGTTCCAATACCAACGTTTAAAGTTACATAAGCGATTTCAACACCTTTGTTTTTAAGTTGTTCTAAAATATCTTGCGTAAAGTGTAAACCTGCGGTTGGCGCAGCAACAGAACCTTCGTCTTTTGCATAAACAGTTTGATAACGCTCAAAATCAAGTTTTTTTATCTCATCATCAGCCATTTTTCGTTCAATATATGGCGGAAGAGGGATATTTCCAACACGGTGAAGAATTTCAAAAATATTACCCTCGTAAATCATTTTTACAAGCCATTTTCCGGTATCTTCAAGTGGTTCAAGGATTTCAGCAGACAATTCTTCACTAATTTTTACTATTGTACCGGTTTTAACCCTTTTTGACGGACGGATTAAAACTTCCCATTTGTGGTCATCTTTTTCCTTTAATAAAAAGATTTCTATTTTTGCACCCGTATCTTTATAACCATAAAGACGAGCCGGCATAACTTTTGTGTTATTTAGGATAAGAATACAATTTTCATCCAAATAATCAACAATATTAAAGAAATTTTTATGCTCAATAGAATGATTAGCTCTGTGCAAAACCATCATTTTGGATTGTTCTCTTTTTTCAGTCGGCTTCTGAGCAATTAACTCTTCCGGCAATTCATAATCAAATTCTGAAATTAACATATTTATATTGTAGCACGAAAAATTTCTTTGAACTTTTCAAAAACTCCATAAACATCGACTCACGACTCACGAATCCTCCCCATATACAAAAACTTTATTTGCAAAAAGCTTCATTATCATTTAAAATCATTATATGGCTTATGAATATTTAAATAGTTCAATTGAAAAAGATAATGTTATTTTGCCGAATTCTGACAAAATTAATCCTTTTTTGCAGAAAAACAATTATGCAGAAATAATTAAAGCCATAGATTTTATTTCTTCAAATGAAAAATTCCTTTATATTCACGGTTTTATGGGAACTGGTAAACGTCAATTTATCAATTATGTTTCAGAATTTTTAAGTAATGATGTTATAAAACTTGAGTATTATTGCAAAAATGCAACTGTTTGTGACGACATTTTGCTTGCATTTAGTAATATTATTGACAATCTTTCAATTTCGAAAGCAATTAGTTTAAATGCAAAAATTACAACATTAGGAGTAAAATTCCAACAACAAATTTCTTCAATAAAGAAGCCGTTTTTGATAATTCTTCATTCTTTTGATGATATTTTGGAAGGAAATAGACAACTTGTTGCCGAAGTGTTTTCAAAAATTTTAAAGGAAGAAAATATTAAAATCATTGTATCAACAAGAGCTTTAAATACAGAAATTTTTCCTGATACAAACGAAGATAAAAAGATATTTTTAAAAGCTTTTTCAAAAGAAATTTTTAAAGACTTTTTAGTATCAAATCAAATAACTGCAGCTGACGGTACAATTGAAGATTTTTATAAATATACACGAGGATATTATTATTATAGCGCTTTGACAGTTAAAATTATTCAAGCAATGAAAACTAATTTAAGTGATTTTTTACAGAAATTTGCGCAGTCCGGCATGAGTTTTGATTCATATTTGGGGATGACATATATTAATCTTGTTCCAACAACTATCAGGAATTTTTTCTGGTTTTTAAGGACCGTCAGACATGGACTTTCATTCAATGCACTCGCTGTTTTTGAATTGTATGACGAGTTTTCGATTGAATACCTTAAAACAAACTTGATGATTTTTCAGGTTGGTGAAACAATTTTTGTACAAGATTATTTCCTACAAGACATTGATATTTCAATTCCTCAAAAAACAGAGATAAAACTACATAAATATATTATCGGAATTTATGAAGGTCAGTTAAAAGAAGCTGTAAAAAACCGTGTGTTAATGATTTCACGTCAAGCTATGCGTGCAGAAATTGAATATCACACAACTTGTATTGAAAAAATCAAGAATGGAATTGTTGAAAACCCAAAAACAGTTGATGAAAAAACTGAAAAGAATTCTGATATTCAAAATACGCAAACTCAATCAGAATCAACTATTGCTCAAAAAATTGAAAATGCATATTCATTAGTACAAAACAAAAAATACACTGAGGCTATTGAAGCATTTACAAAATTACTTGATGCAGAAAATATAGATTGGCAAAGCTTAGTAGATGTACGAAATCAATTAGCAAAGCTTTATAAAGAAATCGAAAACTATTCTTTATCAGCGCATTATTATGAATTAATTGAAACATATTATAAACAACATAATGAATTAATAAATTTGAATTATTTGTACTATGATATGACTGATTTGTACTACAAAATGTATAAAAATGAACGTGCAATAGAAACAATTAAAAAAGTTATTTATTCTGTTGATACACCGCAATCGCTAATGGTTAGTGCGTGTACATTATTAGGTAATATTTATTCAGATATGAATAATTCTGAGGGAGCGTATTCTTATTATAAAAAAGCATTGGAATCTTTGTATGAAAATGTTGATAATAAGATTTTAGCAGAATTGTATTTTAAATATGCGTTAGCAAACGATGATAGAGAAGATTTAGACACTGCATTTGAATATTATAATAAATGTATTGCAATAAAAACTAATAATCCTTATCGAGCTTTAGCTTATTCAAATTTAGCTTCTTGTTATTTGGACAATGAAAGCTATGATGATGCCAAGCATTGTTTCTTAAAATCATATGAGATTGAGAAATCAAACAATAATTATGAAGGTATTTATTATACGGCATCAAAATTAGCAAAAATTTATATGAAAGAAAATTCTAATAAGGCATTAAATTATCTATTAGAAGCAAAATCTTGCGCTGAATTTATTAATGAAGAATTCTATATTTTAAAAACAGCAATAGCTTTAGGTGATTATTATTATAATATTCCTAATAAATACAAAAACAGCTTAAAAGAATATTTTTCTGCAAAAAATATTGCAAACAGGTTGGGTAAAACGGTTGATATATCTAAAATTGAACAACGAATTAAAGATATGAAACTAAGAATGCCACAAAAAGAATTTACAGAAATTGAGAAAAAATATGACAGATAAATTTGAAAAATATAAAAAAGTTTTTTTGGAAGAAAATTCAAAACACAATTTAATTTCCAAGAATGATGAAAAATTTTTGTATGAAAAACATATATTTGATTCTTTGTCTATCGGTTTGTTTTTTGAAAAATATGGAATAACTTCTGCTGAAATTCTTGATATCGGCTGTGGTGGAGGTTTCCCGTGTGTGCCTGTAGCTATTGAATTTCCGAATATAAAAATTGTAGGAATTGATAGCATAAGAAAAAAAATAGCATCTGTTAATTCCATAAAAGAGCAGTTAAATTTAACGAATTTAGAATTAATTTGTGACAGAGTTGAAAACTTAAAAGATAAAAAATTCGATATTGTAATGAGTCGTGCTGTTGCAGATTTAGCCAAGATTTCTGAATATGCATTACCTTTGCTTAAAAAAGGCGGGTATTTTGTCGCATACAAATCAAAAAAAGCTTTAGAAGAATTGGAAAATGCAAAAACTGTTTTAAAAAAGCATAAAGCAGAAGTTGTCGATATTATTGAATATAATTTACCATTAGAAGAAATTTATGCGAGAAATCTTATCTGCATAAAAAAAGTTTAATTTTTGTGTTATATTAAATTTACTAGAAGGAATATAAAGAGATATGATAGCACAGGTTGATTCTGTTGCGCCGGTTTTTGGAGCTATAAATATTTCAAAAACTTATATGCGACCGGAGCAAGAAAGAATTGCTAACAAAATAAATAAAATGTTAGTATCGTCAAAATTTAAAGATAAAAATGGTAAAACACTTGAAGAACAAGCAGGTATAAAGGCTGATATTTATATTAATCAACCGAGCATGCCATATCAAAAAACATCCGATAAAAAAAGTGTTGATGTTTTTATAACTTATTCACAATATATTGATGATAACGGAGAAAAATTTGGTGAACGTGAAATTTGCAAAGTAGGACGTTTTAATCATGATAACCTTGACACTTTCGTTAAAAAATTTAAAACAATAAATAACAAAAATAATCCTGCTAATCTTGAAAACAAATTTGGTTGTGTAGCTATTTCTTTAGGAATTTTAGCTTGCTTGTCAATGCTTGTATCAAGATATTCTGAAACTGTGATTGATTTATTGAAAAAATTATAATTTTTATTTGCTCAAAACATTTTCTTCAAAAATATCTACAAAATCAAATTTATTTGTGTCAAAAATTCCTTTATCTGTAATTTTTAATTCAGGAATTACAGGAAGTGACAAAAATCCCATTGTCATAAACGGATCTTCCAATGTACAACCGATTGAACGTGCTGCGCTATTTAGTTCATCACATTTGCTTAGTACATAATTGAAATCTTTGTCAGACATCAAACCTGCGATTGGTAATGGTAATTTTGAAATAACTTCGCCATTATTTACAACAACTTTTCCACCTTGAGATTTAACAAGTTCAACTGCCGCAACGTACATGTCATAATCGTTTGTACCAACAATAATCATATTGTGTGAATCATGTGCAACGGTAGAAGCAATCGCTCCAGATTTCAAATTAAAGCCTTTAACAAAACCTTTTCCAATATTTCCTGTTGCTCTATGTCTTTCAATTACACAAATCTTCAAAGTATCTGTATCAACGTTGCTGACAGCGTTTCCATTATCAATTTTTATTTTTGACTGAACAGATTTAGTTACCAATTGATGTGGAATAACTTCAATAGTTTTTACAACATCAGAATTTGTGTCAATTCTAAAATCTTCTTGTTCTATCCATTTTACGTTAACAGAACCACGAACTGACGGAGTTTCACTATCATCTATATTTGCAACAAGTTTAGTGTTTTCTACAATAATTTTCCCGTTTTTAAGTACAAAATCAGGTTTAAATGTTTTTAAATCAGGCAAAATTAATAAATCTGCTCTATAACCAGGAGCAATTGCACCAAGGTCTTTAAGTCCAAAATATTCAGCCGTATTTAAACTAGCGCACTGAATAGCTTTAACAGGACTTACTCCTGCTTCAACCGCACGTCTAACCATTCCGTTAATATGTTCACCCAAATCAGATGGATGTCTGTCATCTGTTACAAATAAACATTTTCTTGTATTACATTCTTTCAAAACAGGGATAAGTGCGTCCAAATCTTTTGCAGCTGTACCCTCTCTAATCATTAGATACATGCCTAAACGAAGTTTTTCTATTGCTTCGCTAGGATTTGTACATTCGTGGTCAGATTTTACACCACTTGAAATATATGCGCATAAATCTTTGCTTGACAAGAATGGAGCATGACCGTCAATGCGTTTATTTCTTGATTTTGCTAGTTCTAATTTTGCCATAACATTTTTGTCTAAATTTAAAACCCCAGGAAAATTCATCATTTCTGCAATACCTAAAACCCAAGGTTTATCGATTACAAGCGATAAATCATAACTGTTCAAATCAAACCCTGATGTTTCAAAAGGAGTTGCAGGAACGCAAGACGGAAGCATTGTATAAACATCTATTGGCAAATTTTTTACGGCTTCGTGCATAAAACTAATACCATGAAGTCCGAATACGTTTGAAATTTCGTGTGGGTCAATTATAACTGTTGTAGTTCCGGCAGGAAGAACCGCTTTTGCAAATTCACTCGGAAGCATCATTGAACTTTCCAAATGCACGTGACCGTCAATAAATGATGGAGTTACATAAGCGCCGTTTACATCAATTTCTTTTTCGCCTGAATAATTATCACTAATACCGGCAATAATTCCGTCTGCAATTGCAATATCAGCCTTATGAATTTCTTCTGATAAAACGTTTACAATATTAGCGTTCTTTATAACTAAATCGGCTTTATCCAAACCTCTTGCAACATTTATAATTCTTTGTTGTGACATTTTTGACCTTTCTTCAAACGATTAACCTAAATACAATCAATAAGTTCTTCAAGTTTGCCTGTTTCAAGGACTTTATCAATAATTGTTTTGTAGTTTTCAGCATTTTGCGGAACAAAATCTTTTGGTAATAAAATATCCGCATTTGTTTTTGTTTCTGTAAACCCTTTATTCAATGTCAAAAACTCTTCATACATTTTGATAATATTAACTACTTTTTCATCAAAAGAAAATTCTTCATTTAGGAAATATTTCATATCTTTATTAAATAATTCCGTAAATTTAAGCATAAATTGTGTATCAGAAATATTTTCCTCTTCATTATAAGGATTTCCAAAACAATGGTTATTAAGAATTTCTTGAGTCGGCTGTGTTTTTATATATGCTGCCCACATCAAACAACCAACATAAAAACCGATATTATTATTAAAACCTAATAAAATCTTCTTGTAATACTGTCTGAATTTCAATTTTTTCTGTGACAAATTTTTGAAACGATTAATATCCACATACAAATATTCAATCATACCTCTAAAAGCCAATATATATGGCGCAAATCCGGGGTCAAACTCCAATCCTTTATTATATTTTGTCATAATAAATCCTTTCTGTTACTTTTTGTTTATTGTAACAAAAAGGTTATAAACTATCAATTTTTAAATTATCTTAATTCATTTGGTTGAAAACGAGTCATATTCTGCAAATAATGATTGATAGGTAACATTGTATCTTGCATACTATTCATTTCTTGGATTGAAGAATTTTGTTGTTTTGCCTCAATTCTTGCGTTGTAATCAGTATTTTCTTTGAATTGTTTTACTTTCAAGTTCTCATAACAAGTAAAGCGCTCATCATTGTTTGCATAACCCATGCACTCTTTTAAACCGGCTTCAAAATCAATACGACGTTGATACCAATACGCAGCAGTAACATTAAGTTTGCCCAAAATTCCTTTTGGCTCTTTTACATCAACAAATGCAGTTGGTGCAAAATCTTTCCATTCAGGAACATTTGCTCCAAAATCATCGGCTAAACAAGCCAAAGGTACTAACAGTGCTAAAGATACTAATACTCGCTTCATATAAAAACCGTTTAGCCTTTCTTTTGTTTACAAAGAGTTAACTTTTATTTGAATTCTTTTCCTATTCTTTTATAGTAATCTTCAATAAATCCTGTATTGAATTTACCACTGATAAATACTTCATCTTCAACGATTTGTTGGTGGAACGGAATTGTTGTCTTAATACCTGTAACAACATATTCTTTCAAAGCTTGATACATTCTGCGTCTTGCTTCGTTTCTGTTTTCACCCCAACAAATAAGTTTTCCAATCATTGAATCGTAATACGGTGGAATTGAATATCCAGGATAAACATGAGAATCAACTCTTATGCCAAAACCACCCGGAGCAAAGTATCCGTCAATTTTACCAGGGCAAGGCATAAATCCGTTTTCTGAATCTTCTGCGTTTATACGACATTCAATTGCGTGACCTCTTAAACGAATATCATCTTGTGTATAGCTTAATTTTTCACCGGAAGCAACAAGGATTTGTTCTCTCACGATATCAACTTGTGAAATCATTTCTGTAACACAATGTTCAACTTGAACACGAGTATTCATTTCCATAAAATACCATTTACCGTCATGGTCAAGCAAGAATTCGCAAGTTCCTGCACCTTCATAGTTAATAGCTTTTGCAGCTCTTACTGCAGCCGCACCCATTTCTTGACGAGTTTTTTCATCAATTGCAGGAGATGGAGCTTCTTCTAACAATTTTTGGTGACGTCTTTGGATTGAGCAATCTCTTTCACCAAGGTGAATAACATTACCATAAGAATCACCTAAAATTTGTACTTCAATGTGACGAGGATTTTCAAGGAATTTTTCAGCATAAACTCCAGGGTTACCAAAGAATTTTTGAGCTTCTTGTTGGCAAAGTTCCATATTCATTGCCAATTCGTCATCATTGCGAACAATTCTCATACCTTTTCCGCCACCACCTGCTGTAGCTTTAAGGATAATTGGGTAACCTGCTTTGTGAGCAAATTCTCTTGCTTGTTCAACAGTTTCCAAAATCCCTGTACCAGGAGTAACCGGAACATCATTTTCTATCATAGTTTTACGAGCAGTCGCTTTGTCGCCCATTTTGCGCATAGACTCAGCTGTTGGTCCAATAAATTTGATACCGTGTTCAGTACAAATATCAACAAAATCAGCTCTTTCTGACATAAAACCGTAACCAGGGTGAATTGCATCACAACCGGTCATAATAGCAGTTGTAATAATAGCCGGAATATTCAAATAGCTTTCAGAACTTGCAGCCGGTCCAATACAATATGCATCAGTTGCAAGTCTTACGTGTAAAGACTTTGCATCTGCTTGTGAATACACCGCAACAGTAGGAATTCCCAATTCTCTACATGCTCTTATTACCCTAACGGCGATTTCGCCTCTGTTTGCTATTAAAACCTTTTTTAACATAATTCCCCTTTTTCGTGAATCGAATATCGTGACTCGTGAATCGACTTTTAGATATTTTAAGTAAAACACATCTTACTTTTACTAATTTTTGTAAACAACGATTCACGAATCACAATTCACGACTCACGAAACCATATTACCAATAACTGAATAATATTTTATTCTACATACATCAGTACTTGACCAAATTCGATTGGGTCACCGTTTTTAACACAGATTTGTATAACTTTACCGGAATGTTCTGATTTAATTTCGTTCATTAGCTTCATTGCTTCGATGATACAAACAACATCACCTTCAGAAATAGTCTTGCCAACTTCTACAAATGGTTCTGCATCTGGAGATGGTGCAGAGTAGAAAGTTCCTACCATTGGAGAAGTAATAGCTTTTCCTTTTGGTTCAGCTTTTGGAGCTTCATTCGCAGCTGCGGGAGCTGCTACTGGAGCAGCTGCAGCCACTGGAACAGACTGAGAGACAGGCAGTGGAGCTGCCAAAACCTCAGGCAAATCTTTTCTAATTGTAATTGCTTGTTCACTGTCTTCAAGAGAAATCTCTGTCAAACCGTTGTCAGCAACAATTTTTGCTAATTTTTCTATATAATCTATTTCAAATTTCATTTTATCTCCTTTTAGGAGGAGTTAATAAGAACTACGGAATAAGTTAATAAGAATTTAAACTCTTAGTCACTTAATCACTCAGTCACTTAGTCACTTCCCTAACATCTGTCTAAATATTCGTTGCTTCTGGTATCAACTCTGATTACATCACCGTTTGATACGAAGAAAGGTACTTGTACAACTGCACCTGTTTCCAAAGTAGCAGGTTTAGTACCGCCTTGAGCAGTGTTTCCTTTTTCAGCAGGTGGAGTATCAACAACTTCCAACTCAACGTGAGCAGGGATATCAACACCGATAATTCTTGTATCGTGCATCAATACTTGAACAATCATGTTTTCTTTAAGGTATTTAACACCGTCACCAACTTGTACTTCTGTTAATTGCAATTGTTCGTAAGATTCAACATCCATCATAACGAACTCTTTGCCTTCTTTGTATAAATATTGCATTTCTTTACGGTTAAGCATAGCTTTTGCAACTTTTTCACCGGCTCTGAATGTTTTTTCAATAACGTTACCTGATTCAACGTTTTTAAGTTTTGTTCTTACAAACGCTGCACCTTTACCGGGTTTAACGTGTAAAAATTCAACAACAGACCAAAGACCGTTGTCAAGTTCAAGTGTCAAGCCATTCTTTAAATCGTTTACTGAAATCATATATACTCCTTTTTTAGTGTATAACTGTCTATTTACCTTGATATTAACATAAACCTTTTTTTTTGACAATCATGTTGAATTTGAAAGATTTTATCTTTTAAAATCCGCAATTTTATTGACTTATATTATAAACAACTAAGCAATATATTTTTTTTACAAACTGTTTCAAAATTCAGTATGTCAAAACAAATATACAAAAAAAGGGATATTTTTAGTTTAATTTGTCTGGCGCAAAATGGTGACACAAAAGCACTTGAAGAACTGATTTGTCGTGTGCAAAAACAAGTTTATGCGATATTTTCACATTTGACCGACAGAAAAAATGATATTTCGGATTTGACACAAGAAACACTTTTGAAAATGGCAAAATCTATAACTCAATTAAAAGATATTAAAACTTTTAAAACTTGGCTCAATCGTATTGCAACAAATGTTTTTTATGATTATGCAAGAAAAAACTCAGATAAACTTGTTGATTTTGATATGGATAAACTCAATGAAATCAAGGATAAAATCGGTTGTGAACCCGGAGAAAAATGTTTATTTTCCGAGATAGAAAAATTAGTAAAAGCAGCGCTGATGACTTTACCACAAAACCTTAGAATTACTTTGGTTTTAAGAGAATATGAGGGTTTGAGTTATGAAGATATTTCTAAAATTACAAATACAACGCTTGGAACTGTAAAATCCAGAATTTCACGGGCAAGATTAAAACTACAGGAAGAATTACGAGAATTTATATAGGAGTAGGCTTTACAAGCTTAAAATACAGAAAGGACAAATGATGAAACTAACTTGTGCACAAATGGATGTTTTAATATCTTTTTATATTGACGGAGATTTAAGCAAAACCTTGAAAAATCAAGTGGAAGAGCATTTGAAAGAATGTGCAACCTGTCGAGCAAAATACGATATTATAAAATCTATGATTACAGAATTGAAAGATAGTTTTGAAACACAAGAAGAATTTGTGCCAAAAGAAGCTTCTCAAAACAATTCCTCTTGTACTTCTCAACAATACAGATTGTTTAAAAACAATCTTTCTGCATATATTGATAACGAATTGGATAGTGACGAAAGTTTAAAAATAAAAAAATTCACAATTAACAACAAAAATGCCCGAAAAGCATTGGAAAACAGCTATAATATTAAAAAACTAATGAATGACTCTTTTCAAAAAACAAAATCAGATGCCAAACAAGATTTTTCAAGAAGCGTTTTAAAACAATTGGAATTGGAAGAGGAAGCGACTTTCGGTTTTCATCCTGCAATAAAACTCTTGATAGCATTTACTATTTCAGTTTTGGTTTTAACCACAATAGTTTTAGTTTCTTTAAGTGTGTAATAAAAATAATGGCGGCAAATCAATTGATTTGCCGCCATTTCCAATGATTATATGTTATGCTTTTTTAAATTCTAATTCATCGTCTTTAACATCAATCAGCAATTTATCACCATCAATAAATTTTTGAGCCAAAATAAGTTTTGACAACGGATTTTCAACCAATTGTCTGATTACACGTTTTAAAGGTCTTGCACCATAAATAGGGTTAAATCCTCTTGTTGCAAGAAGTTCTTTTGCATCATCAGTAATTTCAAATGTAATGTTGTGTTCTTTAAGAAGTTTGCGCAAGTGTTCCATTTGAATATCCACGATTGCAGACAATTGAGGAAGTGTCAACGCTTTGAAGAAAATTGTTTCATCAACTCTGTTTAAAAATTCAGGTTTGAAACGTTCTCTCATTATTGCCATAACTTTTTCTTTGGTATCTTCAAAAGAGCTATTATTTATTGCTGCATTCAATGACTCTTCAAGAATAATATCACTTCCAATATTTGATGTCATAATAATTACCGTATTTTTGAAATCAACTGTTCTGCCTTTTGAATCAGTAAGTCTACCGTCATCAAAAATTTGAAGCATAATATTGAATACATCCGGATGAGCTTTTTCGATTTCATCAAAAAGAACAACAGAATAAGGTTTACGTCTTACGGCTTCTGTTAATTGACCACCTTCTTCGTAACCAACATATCCCGGAGGAGCTCCTACAAGACGTGAAACGTTATGTTTTTCCATATATTCAGACATATCAATACGAACAATCGCATCTTCATCATTAAACAAGAACTCAGCGAGAGTTTTTGCCAATTCAGTTTTACCAACACCGGTTGGTCCTAAAAAAATAAATGTACCAATAGGACGTTTTGGGTCTTTTAAACCTGAACGAGCACGGCGAATTGCATCTGAAACAGTATCTACAGCTTCATCTTGTCCAATTAGACGACTGTGAAGCACATCTTCCATTTTAAGAAGTTTTTGCATTTCACTTTCTACAAGTTTTGTAACAGGAACACCCGTCCACTTGCTTACAACTTCTGCAATATCATCTCCATCAATTTCTTCTTTAAGAAGTTGATTTTCTGATTTTTCTTTGCCTTGAACAGATTGCAGTTTCTTTTCAAGTTCCATTAATTTTCCGTATTTTAGTTCTGCTGCAAGCTGTAAATCCATATTACGCTCAGCTTCCGCAATTTTATTTTTTACTTTGTCAATTTCATCTTTAATACCGGCTTCGCCTGAAATTGTATCTTTTTCACGTTCCCATTGTTCTTTCAATGTAGAAATTTTTCCCTCTAATTCATTGATTTCAGAAGTTAATTTGTCAATTTTTGCAATACATTCAGGTGAAGTTTCTTTTTTAAGCGCTTCACGTTCAATCTCTAATTGGATTTTCTGTCTGTACATTGTATCAATCTCTTCAGGCATTGAGTCAATTTCAATACGCAAAGCAGAAGCCGCTTCATCAATAAGGTCAATAGCTTTATCCGGCAAAAATCTATCTGTAATATATCTGTCAGACAACTGAGCTGCTTGAATTAGAGCACTATCAAGAATTCGTATTCCGTGGTGAACTTCGTATTTTTCTTTTAAACCACGAAGAATTGAAATGGTATCTTCAACCGAAGGTTCATCGACTAATACGGGTTGAAAACGTCTTTCAAGAGCCGGATCTTTCTCAATGTACTTTCTATATTCATTAATCGTTGTAGCGCCGATGGTTCTTAGCTCTCCACGTGCTAACATCGGTTTCAAAAGGTTACCGGCATCCATTGACCCCTCAGTAGCACCTGCTCCAACAACAGTATGAAGTTCATCAATGAACATAACTATTTCACCGTTTGACTCCTGAACCTCTTTTAACACTGCTTTTAGACGTTCTTCAAACTCACCTCTGAATTTTGCACCGGCAACCAATGCGCCTAAATCCAAAGAAATTAATTTAACATCTTTTAAGCTTTCAGGCACATCTCCACGAATAATTCTTTGAGCCAAACCCTCTACAATAGCGGTTTTACCAACACCAGGTTCACCAATAAGTACCGGATTGTTTTTTGTTCTTCTATTAAGAACTTGAATTATACGGCGGACTTCTTCGTCACGTCCGATAACAGGGTCTAATTTCCCTTTTCTCGCCATTTCTGTTAAATCTGTTGAATATTTTTCCAATGCTTTTAAGTTTTCTTCTGCGTTTTTATTGTCCACTTTTTTATTACCTCTTATTTTTTTCATTGCGTTCAAAACTGAGTTTGTATTCACTCCTTGTTTTCTCAATAGTTCTTGAATAGACGAACCCTCAAGTTTTGTCATTGCAATCAAAATACATTCAATTCCGACAAATTCGTCTTTTAGAGTTTCAGCTTCTTGAAAAGCGATTTCTAAAAGCGAATTAGTTTCTCTTGATAAAAACACTTGCTGCGAGCCTGTTGGAGTTGAAATTGTCGGATATGATTTGATTTTTGCCACAATTTCATTGATAAAATGCTGATTAAGAAGTTTTAGTTCTTCTAAATAATCCTTAGAAATTCCTTTGTCCTCAATCATAGCCATAACGATATGTTCGGGCTGAACTTCAGTATTTTTGTAAAAATCTTTTTTTGCATTTGCTGCAAAAATTATTTCTTGCGAATAATTTGTAAACTTTTCAAAATTAATCATTTTTTAAACTCCAAATTGCATTATATCGGTAATAAAAAACTACCAACAGAGGTTTTAATCACCTCTATTATTATTTTAATGTTTTTTTTAAAAAATCAAGATTTTTTAATTATTATTTAACAATTGAAAAATCAAACTCAAAATTTGGAATTGAATAATTTTTTTCATCGAGTAGCTTGTCAAAGCACTCATTAAGTCCGCTTCCATTCATTTCAACAAGCGGAAATCCGATTGTTTTTGCCAATGTTTCGACTTTTACATCATAGTTTATACCCAAAACATTAACCCCTGCTTTTGCAGCTATCAAACAGGCATGAAAACGCATTCCGACAAGATATTTAAGACTTGATAATTCATTGATTGCATCTTCAACAGTAAGATTTTTCAATAATTTTCCGTCCAGTTTTTCTAATATCGGAAGGTCAAGATTGTCTTGCAAAGATATAAGTTTAATTTCTTCGTTCGGAAATCTCGCCTTAATCTCCTGAATTAATTCGTTAACAAAACTTTCTGTAAGAGTCGGAAAACTTCTTAATTGTAATCCAATTCCATGTTTTTCGGTTTTTGGAGTGTTTATTCCAAAAACAGGATCTGCAACCAATTCAGAATTAATTCCCATTTCTGATAAAAGTTTTTGCGATTTTTTATCACGAACAGTTACTCTATGACATTTTTTTAATACGAATTTTGTAAGTAATTTCCCGATTTTAGTTCTAAAAGGTGTAAAGCCTTGAGCAAAAATAAGTACTTTTTTTCTAAAAAACAGCGCAGTTAGAATTATTCCAAGATAATAGATAAGGCTCTTTAAACTTGTAACATCCTGCAAAAGGCTGCCACCACCGGAAATTAGAACATCTGAATTCATAATTGGTTTTACAAAATCAAACATGCCGGTTGAATTTACGTCATACAATTTCGCTGTTTTTTCAGGATTAGAAGATATTAATGTAATTTTTTCAGCGCCGTTTTGTTTAAGTTTTTGGGTTAAAACGCTTGCTATTGCTTCATCACCAAAGTTATCAAACCCGATATAGCCTGAAACAACGTATTTTGTCATTAAACATTCTCCATAACGGCATCAAAATATGGAATTGATTGAATTGCGCCATAGTTTTGAGTTTGCAATCCTGAAACAACAGATGCAAATTTTGCCGCATTTGCAGGTGAATAACCGTTTGTAAGTGCATACAAAAATCCACCGTTAAAGACATCGCCGGAAGCCGTAACATCAATTGCTTTATGCGTATTATAAAACTCTGTAAAGCTTATATCGCCTTGGTATCCAGTATAATAACCATTATCAATATGTGATTTTATAACAACAATTTTTACACCTCTGTCCCAAAAATATTTCATTACTTTATCAATAGAAGTAAAATCATAAAGTTGAGCAGCATCATTTTTAAGCGACAAGAAAATTACATCTGTAAAATCAACAATTTCTTCAAAATACTCTTTTGTATCTTCCGAATTCATAAAACAAGAAGTATAATTAGGATCATACGCAGTCATTACATCGTTAGCTTTAGCCAGTCTGAATGATTCTCGAACAAGTTCTCTTGAGCTTGCAGAAAGAGATTGAACCACACCTGTAGAATAAACAAGTTTTAGTTTTTTAATCGTTTCTTCATCAATATCATCTATGGATAATTTTGTTGCTGCAGTTTTTCTCTTGTAATAAAGAACTTCTTTTTTATCGGAAGTATGAGATACAATATACATTCCATTTTGTTCTTCATTTGATTTAACCAAAGATGTATCAATATTTTCTTTTTTCAAAGCGGAAAGAATAAATTCACTGAACCCGTCATTTCCAACTTTTGTCAAATAAGTAACGTTACCACCCAAGCGTGCAATCGCAACTGCCGTAGTAACAGTATCTCCGCCAAAATATTTATTCAAGGTAGAAGTGTCTGCTAATGAACCATTTGTAGAGAGTTCAATCAGGCATTCGCCAATAATTGCAATATCTATTTTTTGTTCCATTTAGAAAAATCCTTGACTTCAGTTAAGATTTCTTTTGTGCGAGCAGTAATTTCGTGAGAAGTAAAACCTTGATAAAAATCACGTCCTACTCCGACTGCAGTTGCACCCGCATTAATATATGTAACAATTTCACTCAATTTAATATTACCTGTTGGCATTAAATTAAGGAATGGCATTTGTCTTAAAATATTTTCGATATATTGAACTCCGCCCATTGCATCAGCAGGGAAAAGTTTAATCAAAGGAATTCTTGATTTCCAAGCGTTGTAAGCTTCATTGGCAGTAGAAGTACCGGCAATAAATGGAATTCTTAAATTCTTAGAAATTTTAACCAAACTCATTTGAAAAATTGGAGAAGCAAAAAGCTTTGCTCCGTTTTGAATTGCAAAATCTGCTTGTGTTGAAGTGATAATCCCACCGGCACAAACTGTTGCATATTTTGAAACCTCGTTGATTGCTTCATAAATAGAAGGGTTTTCAACATTAATTTCTAAAACTCTAATCCCACCATCAACCAATGCTTTTGCTATTTCTACTGCTCTATCAGCATCTTTACATCTAATAATCGGATAAACTTTATCTTCAGCTATTGTATTTATGTAATTTTCACTCATTTGTATGTGTTCCTTCTTCCGAAAATATTATATCATAAAATGAAGTTAATAAGTTAATAGGTGAATAAGTGAATAAGTTCAAAACTTGGTTTTTCGGTTCTTTAATAGTTTTAGTCTTTGTTTTTGTTTATTTTGCAACATTTTATTTGGCAGAACCTAAAGCCTATGATTTTATGATAAAAAATGTTTCAACAGAAAAATTGCCATTTGACAATTTTAAAAAAGTTCATGGAAGTGATGATATTGTCCTTGTTGTTATTGATGCTAAATCTGTTGAACAATATCGTTGGCCTTGGAAACGGGAAAATTATGCAAAAATATTCAATTATCTTATGGATTATTCAAATCCAAAAGTTGTGGTTCATGATGCAATTATAACAACAATGGATAAAGATAATCCGACTTCTGACCAAAAGTTTTTAGACTCAATAAAACGATTTGATAATTTGATAGAAGGTTTTATACCATTATTAAATCCTTGGGAAAATCCTGAATTGGGCGAAAAATATGATAAAAAATTTATTTCAAAATATGGAATAAAGGTAACGGATAAAAGAAGCTCATCACCAATTATGTACGAAAGTCTTATGACATATCCTGAACCGTATTTTGATGCTGTAAAACATGCTTCATCAGTTTCATTATTTACAGGCGGAATTAACGAAAGTTCAATAAATTCTGTTGCAAATTTTACTCGAGATCAAATTACAAGGAATTGTGAATATCTTTTTCAATACAAAGACGGATATTTAGGGTCAACAGGGTTGCAAGTATTTTTGTTAGCTAACAACAATCCTGAAATCATTTTTACGGATAGAGCAATAAAATTTCCGGAATTAAAATATGAAATTAAACAAAATAAAACAACTTGGCGCTCAATTAATCCAATAAAATTCTATAAACTTTATGATAGCGGATATTCGCATAAAAACTATTCTGCGGTAGATATTATTAATTCGTATGAAGCTATTAAGCAAGGTAAAAAACCAATAATTAATCCAAATGAATTTAAGGATAAAATTGTAATTATTGGTGCAAATGTTCCGGCAGGAGCAGGTATAAACGATAATAATTACACTCCTCTAAGAAAAGATCATCCGGGAGTTGATGTAATTGCAACAACTACGGATAATATTGTTAACCACGATTTTCTACATGTTATTCCAAATTGGTTAAATATTTTCTTGACCCTAATTGGCATGCTGCTTGTTTACGGTTATATTCGAGTTTCAAATCTTGCAAAAACAGTTTCTTCAACTCTTTGTATTATTGGCGGATATATTGTTCTTGCAACAGTTTGTTTTTATTTTAATGTTGTAATCAATATTTTGACTCCGATTGTAATGTTTGTGTTCATAACAATTTTGGCATACACCCATAAATTTGTACTTGAAAACAAAAGCAAAGAAAAAGTTAAAAATGCAATGGGCAAATATATGTCAGAAGACGTCATGAAACGTATTGTTCAAAACATTGATAACCTTGGCTTGGGTGGCAAAAAATCGGTTGTTACGGTTTTATTCTCTGATATTCGTGGTTTTACCGCAATGAGTGAACAAATGTCTGCAGAACAAGTTTCAGAATTCTTGAACGAATATTTTACGGAAATGGAACCTATTGTTACTCAATACAACGGAGTTATTAACAAATTTATCGGGGATGCCGTTATGGCAATTTTTGGTGAACCTATTCAAGACAAAAACCATGCGCAAAATGCAGTTAAATGTGCATATGCAATGCTAGAAAAAGTAAAAGAATTACAAAAAAAATGGGCATTAGAAAATAAACCAAAAATAGAAATCGGTATCGGAATTAATACGGGTGAAGTTTTTGTTGGAAATATCGGCTCAATTAATCGAATGGAGTACACCGTAATCGGCGATACAGTAAACCTTGCAAGCCGTTTGGAAAGTTATAATAAAACTTACAAAACAAAAATGTTAATAAGTTCTTCAACATATGAGGAAGTCAAAGGAATTGTAAACGTAATAAGAATTCCGGATGTTCAAATCAGAGGAAAAGCTCACAAAATGGATATTTATGAAGTTTTGAGGGTTACTGAGCTTTAAATCTGCTATAATCGGCAAATTGTCTATAATCGGATAGTTCTTTTATTGCTAACATATCTGCAACTCGAGAAGCTTTCTTTTGTTCTTTTGTAATATAAGCATTTACTCCGATTGACGGAAGCATGCTTAAAATTATTGTTGCACAATATTTTATCAAACTTGAAATTTGCTCTGCAGGAATTTTTGATTCTACACTTTTTGTTAAGTATTTTATACCAAACGCAGCACCGATTGAAGTTGTAATTACTGCTAATGGTGCTTGGATAGCATTTCCTAACGCTTCAACACTTTCTGCATATTTTTGAGAATTTTCGTCAACCGCATTAAATGTTTTGAAAGTATTATGTTGTAATCTTTTTGCATCTTTGATTTGTTCATCTGTCATATCAAGATTTTTAACAGCGTCTAAAAGGGCTTTTTCTCTTTCACCCTCTGTCTTTTTCCATTTTTTGTATTCACGATTGTTTTTCCACGCATTCATCAAGAATTTAATCATGCCGGTTTTTTTGTACGGTTCAGCTTCTACACCGGTAATTTCTTTTAATTTTTCATCATCAACGTAATACAACTGTTCCGGATTTTTCAAAAGTTCTTGTTTAATCTTAAATCTACCAACACGAGAAGATTCTTTTTGAATAGAAGCTGCCATGACAGCCAAAACAACCGGAGCTGCGTTGGCTAAAATTAGTGGCAAAGCTTTTACTTTAATATTCATTTTTTGAGCAATTTTTTCATATAACAAGTTGAACAATGTACTAAAACTTAACAAGCCGGTTGACACCGTTGCTGTTGCCAATTCAGCATTTTCTGCATAATCTTGTGATGCCAAATCAATTTTTTCTACCAATTTTGTTAAAAGTTGTTGATCTTTTTTAGCATCTTCTATTTCTTTTTCAGAAAGTTCTGAACCAATTAGTCCTGCATTCTGTTGTAATTCATAATCAAACATGGCTTTTTGATATTTGTATTCCGGACTATCATAAGCCATTTCTTTTATTGAATGAATATTTTCTTTTAAACTTCTAAATGGATTAGGAATTTTTATTTTTTTCTTTTTAGGTAAATTGTTGACATAATCGTTAACAACTTTTTCTTGTTCTTCATTAAGAACTGCAAACGCTTTTGGATTATCCAAACTTGTTCTCATTGTTTCAAATCTGCCACGACGAGAAGCACTGACTTCAGCTTTTGCTGCCCATGCATACAAAGGAAAAGCCGCTGCTGTAGATAAAAACATACCACCCAAGGTTGATGTAAGTGATGCTATAATCTGCGCTTTTTTACCGGAAGAAGCAAATTTTTGGAAGTAAGCTTTAACAGGCTTAAGCAAAGAAACGACGAAACCTAAACCACCACCAACTAACATTGCAAGTTCTAATCCCCAACCAACAACTTGTTCTGTTATAACTTCCATGTCTTCAGCTTTTTTTTGAGAAGCTTCATCCATAATATCAATTGCTCTCAAAATTGCTTTACTTTTTTGTATATCATCCGGATTAATTTCTTTTGGATTACGTTTTAAATACTCAACACGCTTAGCTTCCTGCAAATCATTTGAAGACTTCCAATTTGCATAAGTATTTTCATATTTTTTATATGATTTGTAATCGCCGATTATTGTCATAATTAATTTAAAACATATAAAAAAATAATTTGCTATATATAAAAAATAAAAAAGACTTGCTAGTGTAATAAAAAACAAGTCTTTTTAACCCAAAATCTCCTACCCAAAAATCTGTTAAAATTTTAAAAATTAAGTAATAATTTTACTAAAAATTTTGTTTAAATTTGTGATAATTTTTCTATCTTTTATTGATTTGTGACTCTCCCCAAGTCTAGTAGCCATCACTCCTTTCCGGTTATGTATATATCATAATCTTTCCATCTTTTTAATCAAGTAAATAATTTTGTAAAAATTTTTACAATTGACCATGCTCCCCATGCCTATTAAAAAAAATTTGAATTTACAAAACTTTACCTTAAAAATAATGAAATTAATGTTGACTTTTTAATTTTTGAGGGACTTACAGAAAAATTAATTATTCCTTATGTTTTTAGTTTGGATTTTGTACTATAATTTATGAGTTGAGTTTATAGGAAAATTTAATTTTAAATTTTGAAATTTTTAACTCTTTTAATAGGAGAAGCAATATGACGTATTTAGAAATTTTTCTTTTAGCAATTGCATTGTCAATTGACGCAATGGTTGTTTCATTTTCATATGGGCTCACATTTAACCAAAACCGAACAAAAAACGCATTACTATTAGCATTTTGTACAGGAATTTTTCAAGCCGGCATGCCGATAATAGGCTATTACTTAACATCTTTTGTCAAATCTTATATTGCTCCATATGCTTCAATAATTGTATTTTTAATATTCTTGTATTTAGGAATAAAATTTATCAAAGAAGCTTTTGAAGAAAAAAATATTCCACAATGTATATCTACGGCATGCCTGATAATGATTGGTATCGCAACAAGTATTGATGCATTTTCCGCAGGAATATCACTTGCTCTATACGGAAATAAAATTCTTAAACCGATTTTACTCATCGGAATGATTACATTCTTTAATTCATGTTTAGGATTTAAACTCGGTGGTAAACTCAAACACTTGCCAACAAAGGGCTTGGAAGTAAGCGCAGGGTTGGTTCTTATTGTATTGGGAGTAAAGGCTTTTTTATAGAATTTATCCACTTGGTTATTGCAAATTAAAAAGGATTATGATAGAATTTTCACACAGGGGGTAATAACGCATGCTAGTTTCTGCAATTTCCGCAACTCAAACTCAAATGGTTAAATCGGTTAATTATACTTACGTAAATAGCCGTGGTGGTGAAAATGCTAATGAAACTGTTGTCCCTAATTATAAAAAAGCTAACGCAACTGATGATAATGCAGATGTGTATAAATCAATCAACGAATGGAAAGCATTTTGCCATAAACGAATAGCTGAAGGCAAATTGAATATTATCGCTTAGTTTTATGGAAGATTGTTCATTAATTTTAGGATTTTTTGATGGTGTACATAAAGGACATCAAGCAGTTATTAATTCTGCATTTCCTACAAAGAAAGCCATATTATTGACTTTCCAAGACTCGCCTTCAATTTATTTTGGCAAGAATATTGAATACATATATCCCAGAGAAAAGAATTATGAACTTATAAAATCACTGGGAGTTGATGAGATTGTAGAACAAGATTTTTCTAAACTTGCGGATGTAAATGCACAAGAATATTTGGAAAATAATCTTATAAAACAATATTCACCAAATTCTATTTCTACCGGTTTTAATTATACTTTTGGAGCAAAAAGAGGTGGAAATCCAAAGTTTCTAGAAGATAATCAAACAAAATATCATTACAAATATTTTTGTGCAGAACCTTTTTGTATTTCAAATGAAACTGTTAGCTCAACTAAGATAAGAGAATTTTTGAGAAATGGAAATCTTGAAAAAGCGAACGAGTTTTTAGGCAGGAATTTTTCAATAAAATCTACAGTTATTGAGGGACAAAAATTAGGACGTCAAATTGGCTTTCCGACTGCAAATTTACAATATCCGACTAATATTGTAAAACTTCCACACGGAGTTTATTCTGTCAAAGTTTTTGGGAAACCTGCAGTTCTAAATTGGGGAATTAAACCAACGGTAAACGGAAAAAATGAAATATTAGAAGTTCATATTCCAAATTTTGAAAAAGATTTATATAATACTTCGTTAGAAATAGAATTTGTAAAAAAACTAAGAGAAGAAAAACAATTTGCAAATTTAGAAGAATTGAAACAACAAATCAAAAAGGATATAGAAGAATGCTTAAAGTAGTTATTGTCGGGTATGGTGACATGTTTATGAATTTGATAGCTGCTGCACTTGATGCGAATTGCGAAATTGTAGGAGTTTTGAGAAAAGAACGAGTAAAAATGCATCCGATTTTACGTAAGCTTAAAGACGTTTTTAATCCGTCTTGCGAGCATAACTATATAAGAAGCTACAATTTACATGAAATCAATGCAAGAGGAGTTAATACTCCGGAATTTAGAAAAGAATTGTTAAAACTTAATGCAGATATTGTTCTTGTTGGTTCTTGGTTTGAAAAATTTGAAAAGGAAACATATAGTATCCCTAAAATAGCTACAATAAATGCTCATCCGTCATTGTTACCAAAATATAGAGGTCCAAATCCTTATTATTGGACAATAAAAAATTTAGAAGCAGAGAGCGGAATAACTTTTCATTTAATGGAAAAAGGTTACGATACAGGTGCGATTTTAGCTCAAGAAATTGTAAAGATTTTTCCGTCCGATACAGGCGAAAGCCTAAAACAACGTACAGTGTTAACTGCACGAGGGGTTGCTTGTGAATTATTAAAAGATTTATCTGAAGACATTATTATTCCACTAACTCAAATAGAAGAAAAATCGAGTTATTACTCTCATCCTAGTGATTTGGAACTTGATTTTAATAAATCTGCGGAAGAAAATCTTGCAACAATAAGAGCCATTCATCCTTGGGGTGAGTCTTGGTTTTATCATAAATCAATTCCATTAGTACCGAATGCTCACAAAACATTTATAGAAGAAAACAAGTCGTATTATACTGCAGTGGGGTCTATTATTGAAGCATGTCCTAAGACAAAAACAGTAGCGGTTGTGTGCGGTGACGGCAAGGTTTTAAAAATGTCGGGACTAAAACTCTATTCAAAAATTGACAGACTTTTTACTGCGAATTTTATTAAACGAGAATTTAAAATCGGGAATGTAATTGAATAAATTACATATATCTAGGTGAGATTGCATCAACTTCGACTTTTTTAGGTCTTGTAAAATGCTGCATTATTTTGTTTGCTAAACCTACTGAAATCCCTGTTGCAATTGCATATCCGGCATAACTCATAAGAGCTTTTCCGTAGAATTTTTTAAGATTTTTAATTGCAGCTTCACCCAAACCGCCTGCTCTTGCAAGTTTTATACCTTTATAACTTGCCAAAGATTCTTCTGCAACTGTAGGCAAGAGTGACACAAACGCAATTTTACCACAATTATTTTGGACAAAATCCATAAGATTATTGTCATCTTCTTTTGGTTTTTTTCTTGAAAATAACGCAACTGTTCCCATTAAACCGGCTATTGTATATCCCGGCACTCTACATTTTTGTAATATTTTACCAACTTTGCTATTAAGGTGATTTAAGGCATGACCTGCTTCATGGAAAGCTGAAATTGAAGCTTTGTTAAAATTCAAATTAATTGTTCTGACATCAGGTGAATAAAATGCATTCAAACCGGCTTTTACATCATAGTTTGGAACTTCTTTTGCTGATTTTAATAAATCCTCTGCTGAAAAATCTAAATGTTGGAGAGTTACTCCAAGCTCAGCTAATTTAGATTTTTTAAACGAACTAATAAATGCATCACAATATTGATTGTTATTTACATGTTCCTGTTTCATTTGCTTTACAAAAGGCTTAGAAAACAAAGGTAATGTTGCCATAATTGCACCGGAAGCCGTTGAAGCTAACCAAAAACCTGTTTCAGCATCACCTTGAGTACGTGGAATATAATAACTTGTTCCAACCGTCATTTACACATCACCTTTCTATTAATATAAAAACAAAATGTGCAAAAAAATTGCCTTAAAAAAAATTTTTGTTATCAAATATTAACTTCCTGTAAAACCGCTGTTTGTTTTTCTAATATTTTTCATTTCTTGTTTATGTTGTTGAATTTTTAAATATGTTTCCATATCCATTTGGTAAATTTTACGTTTATATTCTAATTCTTTTGTTTCATTCTCAAATTTTTGAGCTTCTTTGGCTTCTTTTGCCTCAATTTTTTCTTTTTCTTTAGCTTGACGAGCTTCAAACTCAACTTCTGTCATATCTTTAACAGAATCTTCTGCCAATCTGTAACCAACAACAGAAACAGGAATATCAGAACCGCTCAAATCTTCTAATTTTGAATTTACTCCGTTTACATCAATACTCCAAGTTCCTAAGAATTTTGGAACATCACCCGTGTAAGCGTATGCACAAACAATAATTCTATCATCATTATTGGCATCAAATCCCATTGGATAAATATCCCAACGATTTTCTTCAAAATCTACACCACCGGCATTTGCCCAATAATCAATAATGGCTTCTCTAATTTGCGGAAGTTTCTTTCCCTCTTTTTTTTCAAAATCGTAAACCCACAAATCAGTTTTCCAAATTCCGTCATGCCTGTAGCCAATTTTTTCTTTGACTACAAGTTTTTTATTGTCACTTGAAAAATCTATCGGTGTAAGAGTTCTGAAAATAAACTTTATATCAATATCTTTGGAAGTTGAAATCAAAGGAGTTTCTTCTTTTTCAACGATATTAGCTTTCATAACTTTTTCTGTATCGTTTAATTTTGAATCAAGTTTTATCAAAAACAAATCACAAGATGTGCAATCAGACTGTGCGTAATAATAAACAGTTGGGTAAACCAACATTGTTTTATCACCGGAAATTATTCCTTGAACGTTAATTTGTCTATCAAAATTCAGTTTTCTTGGTAAAGTTAATTCCGGACTTCCAATCGGGTCATTGTATTTAACCAACTTAAAAGTTTTTTGCGGAACATAAACCATGTTTGAATCTTTTGGAATTTCTGCCTGTTTAACTTCTTCTGCCATTTCCTTTTTTGATTTGGCACGAGATTTGGCTTCATATTCAGCAACAGTCATATAACCTGATTCAGGCAATCTGCTTTTTTCATATTTTTCAGTTACTTCAACTTTATTAACATTGTTTTGATAAATCGTTTCAGCAACAACTCTGTCTTGCCTTTTGTTAAAAGGTAGTTTTAATTGGGAAAAATGAACTTTCATCGCCATATAGCTTGCAGCAAGAGCTTCAAACATCTAAACCAAACCTTCCTTCATTGCCATAACAGTAGCTTGCGTTCTTGTTGCAGCACAAAGTTTTTGTAAAATACTGTGAACATGAGCTTTTGTTGTAGCTTTTGTTATAACAAGTTTTTCTGCAATCTGAGGATTTGATAATCCTTCAACCATAAGTTCCAATACGTCAAGTTCTCTGTCTGTTAAGCCATAAACATTTTTGTCTTTTTTAGTAATCTCTTCAACCGGAGTGGCAGAAGGTCTTTGCATACTTGAAAAAACAAGCTTTGCAATTGCCGGATCAATCCAGCCAACACCCTCATAAACAGCCTTGATTGCAGCAATAGTTTGTTCAGGAGAAGCCCCTTTCATTATATAACCGTCAGCACCTGCTTTAAAAGATTCAAAGACGTCATGTTCACTATCTCTTGATGTGAAAATAAGAATTTTTGTTTCTGGCAAAAAGTCTTTTATCCTTACAGTTGCTTCAATTCCATCCATATTTGGAAGTCCGATATCCATTAGAATAACGTTTGGCATAAGTTCACGAGCTTTTTTTACCCCGTCTAAACCGTCAGCAGCTTCTGCAACAAGATTTATACCCTCAGCTTTATCTAAAAGCATGGACAAACCCATTCTATATAGTTGATGATCTTCGACTAAAAGTACATTTATCATTTTAATGCTCCTGCAACACTTACTGAATCAGTTAGAATGAAAGAAAATTCACTTCCTTTATTTACGGCACTTTCAAGCCAAATTTTTCCACCATGTGATTCAATAATTTGTCTTGAAAGATACAATCCCAAACCTGTTCCGACTGAACGTTTTTTGCTTGTTCCTTGTGAAAATCTTTGGAACATATTTGGAATATCTTCTTGAGGAATTCCGCAACCGTTATCAGATACAGAGAAAATTAAATCTTTATCTTCGTTTTTGATAGTAATTACTACTTTGCCGTTATCTTGAGTGTAATTTATTGCATTCCCGCAAAGATTACAAATTACACGTCTTAATTCTCCTCTGTCAGCTTTGATTGTCAAATTCTCATCTGCGCAATCTATTGTAAAATCGATATTTTTGCTATCTGCAAGCGGTTTTAATTCATCATATACAAGCTTTGTAAGTTCATAAATATTAAAATCATTTTTATTCAAAACTAATTTTTCTGCATCATATTTATAAACTTCAAGTAATGCATTAACAAGTCCAAGCAAGTCTTCATTACTTTTTTGCATTGTAGAAAGTAAAAGTTTTTGTTTTTCATCCAATTCGCCCAAAGCCCCGTCAAGGAAAAACTTTAGAGTCTGAATAGCTGCAAGAAGCGGAGTTCTCAAATCATGTGTAAGTGTTGCAATAAAATCATCACGTAATCTGTCTGCTTTCTTTTGCTCAGTAACATCTCGAATTACACCTACAAAAAGTTTGAATTCTTCATCAGGATTAATTCTTGCAAAGCTTATTTCTACAGGTACAATATTATTGCTTAAAGGATTTTTTATATAAAAATCTCTTAAAAATAGTTCGTTTTCTTCCAAATTGTGTAATTCTTTTGAGATAAAAGTCTTTTTGCTAAACATAAATTCATCAATTGAAGATGAAACAATTTTATTGTTCACAAGACCAATAAGTGTTTCACATGCCGGATTTACTTGTTTAATAGTTCCGTCTTCATCCAAAATCAGAATTCCGTCAGCACAGTAATTAACAATACCTGCAAGTTTTGCATTGGATTGTTTCAAATCATAAGTACGCTCTTCTACAAGTTCTTCTAAATTGTGAGAATATTTTTCCAATTCTTTTTTGGCAACTTCTAATTCTGATATTTTTTGTCTAAGTTGAGATAGAAGATAACTTCTTTCAATCCCGTTTTTGATATTTATGATTAAATCGTCATTGTTCCACGGTTTTTCAATATATCTGTACAAGCCGATTTCATTAATTGCTCTAATTGCATTTTCTTTGTCAGCATAACCTGTTAAAAGGATTTTACTAACTTCGGGATACATTTTTTTTACTTCACCCAAAAACTCTAAACCATTCATTTCAGGCATTAAAAAGTCAGAAATAACTAAATCCGGAGTGTTGGTTTTTAAAAATTCAAGTGCATCTTTAGGGTTATTAAAAAAATGCGCATCAGAAAAACCCTCAACTTTTAATAACGTATTAAAAGCGGAAGTAACTATTTTTTCATCATCGACTACAACAATCTTCCCCGTGTTCATAACTTCATAATACCCTAAACAATATTAATAGACAAATTGTTAATAATTATTACATCTGTGCTATAATTTAGGAAAAATAATCTAGGAGAGTCGCAAAATGAAACAAAAATTAAAATTCGGATTTACTTTAGTTGAAACTTTGCTCGCATTAACAATAATCGGTATTGTTGCTGCATTAACTATTCCTCAATTAGGTAAGACTATTAATAAGGATAAAGCCGGTCCAACTTTGGCAAAATCAGTTCAACAAATTGAATTAGGTTGTCAAAATCTGATTCAAGCATATAATGCTAGAGAAAATGCCGGTGCTTCTTCGGCTGATACATTAATGGCATTAGACGGAGATTTTGCATTTTCTATGGAAAGCTTAGCTCCATATATTGGTGCAAACTCAACAGACGACGGTTATCTTTTGAAAGGTATTAATTCCGTAATTATTGTAGAAGGCGACCCCCAAGGTGTAAACGAAAGAGATGACGTTGTATTGGATACAGTTATTATTGATGTTAATGGAGTCGCAAACAGACCAAATTCAGCAGGAAGGGATAGATTTTATTTTCAACTAAGAAATGACGGGAAGCTAATTCCTGAAGGCTTAGGTACAAATACTTGTAATGGTGATAATCCGACAATTGATGAAAACTGTACCGCTAGAGTTGTTCGTGACGGATACAAAATTAGATATAATTATTAGTAAAAAAGGAGAAAAATAATGGCAGAAGCAAAACTTTTAGCAACTATCGAAAGAACTGATACTGAACAATTACAAATTTCTGTTTCAGAATATAGAGGAAAAAGCTATTTCAATTTAAGAATTTTCTACACAACTGACGGTGGAGAAACTTGGCTTCCAACAAAGAAAGGTGTTACTTTTGCGCCTGACCAATTAGATGTTCTTTCTGATGCAATCGAAGAAGCAAAACAATTGTTTATGGAAGAAGAATAGATTAAGTTCTATTGTTAATAAAATGGAGAAATCCAGTCTGACAAAATAAATCCAGTAGGGTGGGTAAAGCGGAGCATGCTTACCACAAGTATCAGCCACAAGGTAAAACAAATGGATAAAACAATTCAAGAAGAATTTATATCAACGGTTTCACATGAGATGAGAACTCCTCTGACAAGTATCAGGGGGTTCTCTCAAACTCTTTTAAATTCATGGGACAAAATTGATGAAGAAAGCAAAAAAAAATTTATCAAAATCATAGAGGAACAATCAAATCGATTAATTAATCTTGTTGAAAATGTTCTTACTGTTTCTAGAATTAATGCTGACAAACCAATTTTCAAAAAAGTTGATGTGAATTCTTCTATCGAAAAAGTTATCCAAATGCTTAGTCTTAAGTATAAAGATTTTAAAATTGAAACACATTTTAACAAACATTTACCGGCATCTTTATTAGATGAAGACAAATTCCAACAAATAATGACAAATCTTATTGATAACGCTTGCAAATACTCGGATAATTCCAAGATAGTTACAATTACGACTTCGTTTGCAAATTCTGATTATGCAAAAATTGTCGTAAAAGATTACGGTGTTGGGATAAAAGAAGAAGATTATAATAAAGTTTTTGAAAAATTTATCCGCCTTGAAAATCATTTGACAAGCAAAACGCAAGGCAACGGATTAGGACTTTATATAACAAAAACTCTTGTTGAATCAATGCATGGAAAAATAGAAATAAACAGTGAATTAGGTAAAGGTACTGAGTTTATTTTAGAATTCCCGTTTTATAATCAAGAGGAGGCTCTAAAATGCTTTCAACAGTCCTAATTATTGATAAAAGAACTGAATTGCCAACAAAATATAAAAAATGTATAGACAATCCGGAAACAAAAACAGTAATTGCTCGAAACCTAAAAGACGGTATAAAATCAATACAAACTCTCGAGCCTGATATAATCATTGTTTCAGATAGTATTGAAGAATCGCTTGCCGGTTTTTGCCAAAAAGTCAGAGCTTTAACTTTTGATACAAGACCTGTAATAATTGCGCTTTCAAAGTCTGCAGATTTTGAAGATAGGATAAAAGTATTAGAAAGCGGTGCAGATGACTTTTTGAGCGAACCAGTCAATATTGCGGAGTTCAAAACTCGTATTCAAGCACATTTAAGACGGGATATTGAGTCTAATTTAGATACAAAAACTTTAATCCCGAATATTAAGTATACAAAAAAAGCTTTAAAAAGACTTTTAACAACTGATAATCAGGCGGTTTTGCTTGTAACAGTCGAAAATTTGCGTGATTATAAAGATGTTTATACAGAATTGGCGGCGGATAAAATTATCCAAACTTTTGTAGCAATCGTAAAATCAGCTTTGGATGAAAATGATTTTATTGGACAGTATAATGAAAATACTTTTATAATCGTTACAAGTAGATTTAGCGCCGAAAAATTGGCTGAATTCTTAACATTTGCCTTTGATACTGTTGCACCTAAGTTTTATACGGAAGAAGACGTCCAACAAGGTTATATGCTCTTAAAAGGAGAGCGCTTCGCCGGCATGAGAGCAAATTTTGTATCAGTATTAATTGGTGGAATTGTTGAGGGTTTTGACTCAATATCTTCAATTGATATTTTGTTGGAAAGACTTTTTGCAGTGAATAAATTGGCAAAAATTCCAAGCGGTTCAAATTATATTATTGAAAGAACAAAACTCACCGGCTCTAATTCTGTAATATCAGATGTTGTAAACAAAAATATTTATATCCATGAACCTGACGAATCATTGAGTTATTTAATAAGAACAGCCCTTGAACTGCAAGGTTATGACGTTCAAACAGAATTGGATATAGACTCCGGATTGCAACCGGCAGTAATTATTTTGGACAGCGGAGATGATTTGAAAAATCTTACTTTGTTGAAGAAATTAAAAGAATTACAGAATTTTGTAAATACAAAAGTAATAGTAACGACAAATATTCATAACAAATCTGAAATATTGGGTTCAGGCGCAGATTTGTATTTGCCAAAACCATATGAGGTGTCAGATTTGATACGTTGGGTGGAATATTTTATGCGGAGATGATTCAATAATGCGAATTCAAAGTGAGAAAAATACACCAACACATAATGCGAAATTATTATCTCAATGGAAATGTGTATCAGAGAAAAATTTGCCACAAAATATTGTGATTGCTGAGATTGAGAAAAATGATATTGAATTCGTTCGTAAATTAAAAAACAATTTTGAATATTCTTCTTTAAATGATAATGTTCGTGGTGAAATAATTGCTAGCACACTGATGACAATAGAAGAAATTTTGACTGCTAATTGTGGATGTTTAGACAAAGTTAAAATGCTGATTGCTATTCAGAATTATAAACCATGTGGTTTGTTGGTTGGAAATATGCCTAAAAAGACATTGAATACCAATGAAATTGTTTATTCATCAAGACATAATAGTGCGAAAAATGAAACAGAGTTGGATTGGCTTGCAACTTGGCATTTTGACGGTCAAGAGCGGTTAAAAGGTGTTGGCAAAGCGTTAATAACAGAATATTTTTCAAGTTTAAAACCTGATAGATTTAGAGATGTTTTTGTAAAATCTGAGCTTCCTGAAAATTCATATGCACAAAGTTTTTATGAATCTTTGGGTTTTGAACAAATAGGCACAAAACGGCAAATGTTGGAAACAAAGACTAGTAGCGAGTATTTGGTATCTAATCATGCGAATTCTTCTGATAGAGTTTTGCCAATGATTATAACACGTCGAAAATTGCAAACTTGTTTTGAAACACTATCTAAAAAAATGTTTCGTCAACGATTTATAAAAACATCGGTAAATGCAGAAGAGTTAATGAATATATAAAAACTGTCTGTTTTTAAAATTTACTTGCAAAAAAAGATTGATGTGTTATTTTAGAAATACAGTAGAAGATGTTATGCGTCTGTAGCTCAGCTGGATAGAGCATCTGCCTTCTAAGCAGAGGGTCCCGCGTTCGAATCGCGGCAGGCGTAAATTACGGGAGATAGGTAAAACCTATCTCCCGTAATTTTTGTTTTAAATTTGATTTTGTCAGTTTAAAAATATAAATTAAAGCCCTTGGGAAAGTATCAAGGGCTTTGTTTATTATAAATTTTCTAAAATAGGTTTTTGGTATTGGCTTTTTAATGTAACTGTTTTTACTTTGCCACTACTTTTTTCTTTATAGCCTATTTTGATTGTTTGTCCAGCTTGGGTTGGATTTAGTAATTTCCACAATTCTTCCGGAGAGTATTTTTTAACGTGCTTATCATTAATTTCTACAATTCTATTTTTTGCTTTTAAACCTTGTTCTTGTGCACTATAAGATGTTGATATTAAACGTGGTCCTCTTATTGTAGATTTAGGAACTACATTATAGAAATAAACTAATTCAGCGTCATTTGAGTTACTAATTCTTGTTGGTGTTCCATTAGAATCAATACCGTCTGACATATAATCTTTATTCGGTTTAGCCTTTAATTTTATAAAATAGTTAAGTCCATAAGTATATCCACCTTTTAAGTCTTTTTTAAGAACATATAATTCTTTTGCGTCATATGGCCATATAAAAGAATTATTTACTAAACTTAAAATACAATTTTTACCATTTGGAACAATCGTAAATGTTTTTTTGAATTGATAACCGCTCCAAAGAGTCATATAGCGAGTTTTAACAGTAAAAGAATATTCATTTAATTTATTAGATTCTATAACTGCACCTTTAAGGGCATAAATACCAATAATATCATTTTTCAATTTCGCAGCATCATAATTTTCAATAATCGTTGTTGCTGCATTTGCGCTTGCATTAAATAAAAATAATGCTGCCAATGACAATAAAATCTTTTTCATAAACCCTCGCTTTCTGTTTAATTTTTTATAAGTTTAATCAATTTAACTTAATTAAAACATATTTATATTAAAGTTTGTACAATTTTAATAAAAGTTTTACATATAGTAGCTTTCAATTTTCTGAACATCACGACATAATAAAGGCATAACAAAGAAACTGACGTATGTCTTTAATTATACATTTTTGTTCAACAAATTAATAGACACTCTTTCTCCTTTGTTGTAAAATCGAAAACAAATAGGGAGTCGATTTTTTATGAAATTACACAATTCTTACACAAATCAAATTGAAGAGTTTAATACAATTGAGCCAAACAAAGTTAAAATGTATGTTTGCGGTCCTACGGTTTATGACAATGCTCATTTAGGTCACGCAAGATGCTATATTACTTGGGATGTTTTATATAGATATTTGAAATTTAAAGGTTATGATGTTACATACTGCCGTAACGTAACCGATGTTGATGACAAAATCCTTAAAAAAGCTGATACAGAAGGAAAGACTCCGGAAGAAGTTTCAACATATTGGTACAACAAGTTTTCAGAAAGTATGAAAGCTTTGAATAACCTTAAGCCTGATATCGAACCTTTTGCAACAAAGACTCTTGGAGAAATGATTGCAATTAACAAGGATTTGATTAATAAAGGATTTGCTTATGAAGTAAATGGAGATGTTTACTTTAGAGTTAAACAATTCCCGAAATACGGTTCTCTTTCAAAACAACCGATTGACCAACTTGAAAGTGGTGCAAGAATTGAAGTTGGTGATATGAAAGAAGACCCGCTTGATTTTGCTTTGTGGAAAAAAGATGAAAAATTCGGGTACAAATCTCCTTGGGGAGTTGGTCGTCCGGGTTGGCATATTGAGTGTTCTGCGATGAGTCGGAAACATTTAGGCAAAACTATTGATATTCACGCCGGTGGTGCAGATTTGATTTTCCCTCACCACGAAAATGAAATTGCTCAGTCAGAATGTGCAAATGGATGTAAGTTTGTAAACTATTGGCTTCACAATGGTTTTGTAACTATCAACAAAGAAAAAATGTCAAAATCATTGGGTAATTTCTTAACAATCGATGATTTGCTTAAAACTTATGATGCAAATACAATTCGCTTCTTTATTTTGACAAATCATTACAGAATGCCTGTTGAATTTTCTGATGAAGCTCTTCAAGCAGCATCAAACGGTGTAAAAAGAATGTTAAATGCAAAACGCACTAAGATTGATGAAACATTAGATTTAACAACTTTTGAAGAATACAAAGAATTCGTAAATGCAATGGATGATGACTTAAATACTTCAAAAGCTCTTGCAGTACTTTTTGATTTAACAAACAAAGCTAACAAAGATGTTCCTTATGCGTTTACACTTTTACATAAACTTGCGACAACTTTAGGATTTACTTTTGAAAAAGCTACTCTTTCAGAAGAAGAATTGCAAGAAAAATTAAAAGAAATTAGTGCTGAACTTGGAGAAGATTTTTCTTCAATGGACGAAATTATTGAAAAAAGAAAATTAGCTCGTGCAGAAAAGAATTGGGATGTAGCTGATAAAATAAGAATTGCTCTTGATAAAGTTGGAATTATTTTAAAAGATTCTAAAGAAGGTACAACTTGGGAAAGTCGATAATAAAAATCATTCTTTGTTTATGTCTTCTTTGCATGCCTGTGTTTGCCGAACAACAAAACTACGTGCGAGTTGGGATTACTGACAATAATTTTCAAAATGTTTTGAAACAAAACGTTGTACTGTATGGCACGGCAGAATGTGAGATTTGCGACAAACTTTCTCACAGAACTTTGCTTCACGTCAATCCTGATACAGACATAAGCATAAAAAATGGTATTACAGGGCTGGAAGTTGTTGTTGGCAATAACGGTGCAACTCTTAGAGATTTTGTTGTGGTTTGCCCGTCAGGTTTAATCGGAGTTCGAGGTCTAAAGCGCAAAGGAACTCCTGCAATTTATCATGGAGCGTTTGAAGTTGTTCAAAGACCTGACCACAAAGGATTTTATGTAATAAATCTTGTAGATGTTGAAGAGTATCTAAAAGGTGTTGTTCCGAATGAAATGCCCGTAAGATTTGGTTTAGAAGCTCTTAAAGCACAAGCCGTTGCAGCAAGAAACTATGTTTTAACTCCGAGAACTCAAGCATACAAAGAATTTAATGTTGTTGACAGTGTTGCCAGTCAAGTATATTTTGGTGCAAATACAGAAGCAGACCTTGCGACTCGTGCAGTTATGGAAACAGGCGGAATTGTTGCATTGTATGACCATGAATTAATCTTAGCATTATACAGTTCAACTGCCGGTGGTTATACTGAAAGCTATGCCTATGCATTTTCTGACCCAACAACAAAAGCTTTTCCTGCTGTCAGCAAGCCGTATTTAGTCGCAGTTCCTGACAAAGAAGAATTCCCTGTACTTGATGAAGAGGACAAAGCAGTTAACTTTTATACACAAAAAATTCCTGCTTATGATATAGAATCTCCATATTACAGATGGAAAAAAGAGTGGGCTGTAGGCGAGCTTGAAAACGTTATCAAGAAAACTTTGGTTGCTCAATCAAAAACAGGATTTGTTTCTCCGGCATTCAAAGAAGGTGATGATTTAGGACGAATAAAAGACATTAAGGTAATGAAACGTGGCGCATCAGGTAAAGTTATTGAATTAGACCTAATGACATCAAAAGGTTGTTACAGAATTTCTAAAGAGCTTGTTGTAAGACGTGTGTTCCAAAAAGATAATATATCTTTGCCAAGTGCAAATGTTGTTTTTGAGAAAAAACTTGATAATTACGGAAATGTTACAGACATAATTGCCTATGGCGGAGGTTTTGGACACGGTGTCGGAATGAGCCAATACGGAGCCGGTTATATGGCAACAAAGCTTAACCAACCTTATTATAATATCCTAAGACATTACTACACAGGAATTTCTTTAGGCACAAAGCCAACTGTTGTTCTAAACGAAAATGTGGAACAAACTTTTTGGGCTCCGGTTGGAAGAGCAAATATTGTTTTAACAGGACAAATTCCTCCTAAAATTGAAGTTTCAATCAATGGTAAAAAACAAGAATTCATTGTTTCAAGAGCTTTGTTCCAAAGAGAAGCAAAAATTGATATTTCACGATATATTGAAGACGGAAAAAATACTGTAATCTTTTATCCGTCGGGGTATCAAATGAATGTTTATGTAGAACTTGTAGAAAGTTATAAAGGAAATCAAAGTGAAGGATGAAACACCAAGTGTATTGAAAGCAGCGTGGCTTATTGCGCTTGTAACAATTGCGAGTAAATTTATTGGTTTTGCTCGTGATATGGTAGTTGCGAATTTTTATGGCGCAACACTTGTTTCTGATGCATATTTCTATGCTTTACAAATTCCTTCTCTTGCAATAATTATTCTCGGCGGAGTTGGCGGTCCTTTCCATAGCGCAACCGTTGCTGTTTTTTCAAAACTAATTGGAGAAAACGGAGAAATAAATGAACGTGTTAACCGTTTATATAATACTTTTTTAACGGTTACTTTTATTTTCTTTGCACTTTTTGCGATTTTCGGATATATTTTTGCAGATAAAATAATGGGATTAATTATTTCTGCAGGTTCACCGGAGCTTGTAAGTCTTGCAAGTACTCATTTTAAAATTATGTCACCAATTATTCTAATAGGTGGAATTATTGGGATTTTTTACGGACTTCTAATTTGTCATAAAAAATATATTTTACCGAATATTTCACCATTAGTATTAAGTCTTGTGGTAATTATTGCAATTTCACTTGCTCATAATGATAACACCGGCATGGTGCTTGCTATTGCAACAACAGTGGGTGCTTGTTGTCAACTATTAACCCAATTTCCGGCACTCAGAAAAATTGGTTACAAAATTAAACCCAACTTTGATATAAAAAATTGTGATTTTAAAAATATAACAGAGCTTCTTTTTCCGGCAATCCTAAGTTCGACAATTGGACAAATCAGTATTTATATTGATATGTTCTTTGCTTCTACACTTAGAGAAGGTGCTTGGACTTCTGTAGTTTTTGCAAATAGAATTTTTCAATTTCCGGTAGGAATTTTGGTTACAGCATTTTTAGTTCCGTTATTCCCGATTTTTTCAAGACTTGCCGGTGAAAATAAACACGAAGAAATTAAAACCTATTTTAACAAAGGAGTTGGTGTGCTTTTCTTTGCGGCAATTCCGATGATAATTCTAATTCTAACATTAGCCAAAGACGGAATTTCTCTTGTATTCGAGCGTGGTGCATTTAATTCTGATGCAGTATTTATGGTTACAGAAGCTTTGTGTTTCTTATCGTTTTCAATCCTGCCTTATGTGTTTAGAGATTCAATAACTCGTGTTTATTATGCTTTCAATGACTCAAAAACTCCATTCTTAATCGCTATTTCTGCAATAGCACTCAAAGCGATTTTAAACTGGTTACTAATTCTAAAACTCAATATGGGTATCGCAGGAATTACCCTATCAACCTCATTTATAACCTTATTCAACGCAACATTATTAGGTTTATTTATCCATAAAAGAATTCGTTTAGACTACAAATCATTGTTCATCAATTTTGGTAAAATGATTTTAGCAGGTCTATTAACTTTTGGAATTTGTTTTGCAGCAGCTGCTTGGTTTAACTCAACAATTATTCTTCCAAAATACATATTTGAGGGAGTAAAAATTGCTCTTATTATGCTAATTTGTTTAGTATTCTACACCGGCTTAAATCTATTGTTCAAAATGGATTACGCTAACGAACTAATAAAAAGAATAAGAAAATAATTTTTAAACCAAAACTTCTTTTTCGTTTTTATAAATTACGTAACCCAAAGGTGCAGCAGGAGGTTTTTTTATAAATTTACGTTTAGTATAAATCACTCCGACTTTAGACGGCTGACTCGCTGAAGAGTACTCTCTCGCTAATTTACAACATTCAAACAAAGTACTTTCATCAGGCTCGTTTTCTTTGACTTTCAATAAAACATGCGAACCTGCACATAGTCTTGTGTGAAACCAATAATCTTCATCTTTTGAAAGTTTTGAAATTATATAATCGTTTTGTTTATTATTCCGTCCAACATAAACATCAAAACCGTTTATCTCAAGTTTCATAATGCTTGGCACAGTCTTTTTAGCAATTTTCTCGGTTAACCCTAATTCTGATTTAATTTCAACTAATTCATCAAGGTTATTTGCGTTACCAATACTATAAAGAATATTTTCCAAATATTCTTTTTCAACCTCTAAGCCCTCTAATATTTGACAAGATTTTTCCTTTGTAACTTTCGATTTTGTATAAAGTTTGAAATATCTTTGAGCGTTTTCGTTTAAAGTTTTTGTTTCATCCAACTCAATTACAATATCCTTACAATTTATATAATCATAAACTTCTATACTCTTCTGATAGTCTTTCTTTTGGTACAAATTCGCAGTCAAAAGTTCGCCATAAAGTTTATATTTTTCAGTATTATCACGTTTTTTTAGTAATGCTGAAATCTTATCAATAGCAGAAGTTACTTTCTTAAATTTTCCCAAAACTACCGAGTTTAATTTATCTTTTTCAATCCTCAAATCCATTTCTTCTTGGTATCTTGAATAGTATTCATCCAACATACTATTTACGGATTTTTGACGAACTGAACCGCTCAAAAGTTCTTCAAATAACGTATATCTGTCACCCAATATTGCCGGTCTGAAATTCTCACTCTTCAAATATTCATCAATCTGGTTTTGGGCTAAATCCCTAAACTGGGTTTTTAACTCATTAGACAAGCTCGTATTCTTTGGCGGATAAATATATTTTAACCCACCTTGCAACTCTCTATAACGGCTCTTTTCTGCTCCTACATTATGGGCACAACCTATTATTATTTGGGTTTCTCTATCATACAAAATTACGTTTGAATGTTTTCCCATTAGTTCAATACACAAGCACAATGAACGTTTTTGAGAAAATTCATCACAAACCTCAAAATGAAATTCCAATATCCGCTCGTTTTCAACTACCACAGCATCCGATATCCGACATCCCTCTAAATACTTTCTCAAAAGCATGCAAAACATCGGCGGATGTTTCGGGAATTCTATTCTACGTCTATCATTCTCCATAAAAGCAATATGATAAATCTGTGGATTAATATTTATATAAAATTTTCGACTTTCCGAGTTATTGCGCAAAGAAAAAATAAACTCTCTACGAGTCGGCTGTTGGATTTTTTGCAATCTCGCACCAATGAAAAAATCTATGTTCTCTATAAAAAATGCCCTAAGGGTTAAAAAATCTATGTTTATCATATACCTATTATAATATTGAAATCATCCAAAATCCATGACATAATACTATTAACTTGTTATAGAAAGTTTATTTTGTTCCTACATTTTTTACTAAAAGGGAGAGTAAGCTCTATGACTCATTGAAGTATACCCGTCGATTATTATCGCCAGCGGGAAACGGAGGTTTCAAGGCACTCACCCACCTGCTACTCAGCAGGTAACAAAATCGCTTTTTATAATAAGGGACGGCGCACATATGTGGTAATTACAAGAATTTTGTAAAGCTACTTGTGCGCCTTTTTCATGTGACTACAAGTTAGTTTCGTGAGTCGTGAGTCGTGAGTCGTGAGTCGAGGGTTAAGTAGTTGAAAGGTTGAATGGTATTTACAGGATTTTCCTCCCCAAAGGGGGAGCGGATTTTCGGTAGGGCGACGACCGAAGGTCTAGCCCGTAAGGTGTCGATCGCTGTACCTCTCGCAAAACAATTCACTGGATTGTTTTGCTCGGCAGAGTGTCGACACCCCGAATAATCCAAGACAGGTCAGGTAGGGTATGGTCAATTCGTGAACCGTGAATCGAGGTTTACAGAGTTTTTGTAAAAAAAAGATTTGGCGCAGCCAAACTCCAAAAACGGCTGAACGCAGTGAAGCTGACAATATTACTTTTATATATCTAAATCTTATAATTATTTATCCAAAAACATACAAAACATGTAACATTTTGTATAAAAAGTTACATGGGGGTAAATATGGGGAAGTGCTAAAAGTTACATTGGAAACGGAAAAGCATGGGTACGAAAATTGCCGAGCCTATCGGAACGAATAATCAATGTTAATGAGAGAGCAACAAGCAGAGCATTGTCTGAGCGAAGCGAGTTTGCTCTGCTCGGCTCGAATTTTACAATTGATTAATGAGTGTAGATACAGCTCCGGGAGTTTCTTTGCGCTACTTTCTTGTCGGCACAAGAAAGTAGCATATGTTACAATTTGTTAACAAATTTAATTTAAAAAGGCAAATTTTTAAACAAAAAATACTTTAAAAATATGTAACTTTTTTTATACAAAATGTTACATCAAAAAATAGGGAATTTGAATTTTTAAATTTCAATACGAGGAAATTAGTAAGTAGGTCGGTTTTACTAAGCCGACAAAATTAAAATGGATTGCTTCGCTAACGCTCGCAATGACAGGGCGCAAAACCACTAGATACAAGTCATTGCTGTACAATTAAATCTATAAAATTGTTATACTTTACCAATTAGTGGTAGGGTAGAAAACGTTGCAAGCATTACATATTAATATAATTTTGGTGCAAAAAATTGCACCCTACCGCTCTGTAAATACCTTTCAACTTTTCAACCATTCAACCCTTCAACCTTGCTCACGACTCACGATTCACGATATTTCAACCCGACAAATTTTTCATGTTAAAATTCTTATATAACAAAAGGAGAAAACATGAAAAAGTTTTTAATAATACTAACAGCTATGCTTTTTATGCTTCCTGTTTTTGCACTTGATAAAACTTCTGCCGAATACTTGAAGAATAAAAAACACTTTTCACCAATGAATCCGCTTGTAGAAGCGATTGCTCAAAGTCAAATTAAAAAGTCTTTGAAGAAAGAAACCGGTGCGAATTTTAAAGTAAAATTTGAGGGTTATACTCTTGGCAGTATGAAAGCCGGTGTATTCAAAAACCTTGTTATTACTGCTAAAGATACAACCGTTGAAGACATTTATCTTCCGTATTTAGAATTTAAAACGGTTAGTGATTATAACAGAATTGATTATACAAAAGACCCTGTTGTTGCAACATCAGATATGGTTTTTGAATACAATTTAGGCTTGTCAGAAAAATCAATCAATGATGCACTTAATAGCAAAGAATATCAGAAAAGTATCAATAAAATTAACAAAAAAGCTTACCCTCTTTTTGTTTTAAACGATGCAAAAGTAAAAATTAAAGATAATCGTGTGTATGTTATTACAACGTATAATTTCCCGATAAATCCTGCTAAAAAGGACAGAACTCTTGTCGTTTCAACAGATTTCAAAGTTGAAAACGGTAAAATCAGAGCTAAAAATGTTGGTCTAAATTCTGCTTATGGAAATCTACCGATTGATAAAGTAACTAATCTTATTAATTTACTTGATCCATTAACTTTTACACTTGATACGATGAATTCAAATAAATGTAAAACCAAAATAGAAAATGTAAAATTAGTAGATAATATTTTTCAAATTAATGGTAGAATGTATGTAGAAGGAAGTAATTAACGAGGTAATTTCATGAATTTTTCGCAAAAACTCGGTTTGTTCATTCTTATCTTAATTTCAGTAGTTTATGTATATATTTCTTTTTTTAATAAAGATTTCGATTTTAAACTGCCTGAATACAATAAGGAACAAGAAATTCCAACATATAATCCTTTGGAAACTATTGAACCGGACGAAACTGAACAACCTCAAGAACAAGCAAAATCTAAAACTGTTAAAATATTTATTATTGATAAATCAGGAAATTTGCGTTCAGTTAACAGGACTTGTGATACAAGTGTTGAAAAATCATGTTTTGCGTATGCAATAAAAGAATTATTCGCTGCACCTTCTCCGTGGGAAAAATCAAAGGGATTTATGTCAGAAATTCCTAACGGCACAAAAGTTTTGTCAGTTAGAGAGTCTGCAAGTAATGCTTTGATTGATATTTCGTCAGATTTTGAAACCGGAGGCGGAGCTGAAAGCACTTATTACAGGATAAAACAGATAATCAAAACCGCTAATGCTAATACAAATCTTCCTGTATATCTTTATATTAACGGAAAACAGGCAAATGTTATCGGCGGAGAGGGTGTTATGATAAAACAACCGCTAAACGAAAGGTCATTAGATGAATAATGTTAGTAGTTTTGACGGTGATACTACTCCGTCAAATATAAAAAAAGATTTAGATTATTATATGAATCTTGATTGGACATTGATAGAGGGTACTGATTTGGATTTTAACGGAAATCCTTATCATTACATTGAAATCAAAGAAATTCCAAGTTTTGCGTTTTGTGCAAAAACGAGAGAAAAAGCTCTTGAAAACTACAAAAAACAATTGCGTTTATCATTGATGTTAATGTTAGAAGACGGTGATCACATTGTAGAACCAGGAGAAGAAACCGAAGACGATATTGATTGGGAAAGCATATGTCCATAATTTCTATTACAAAAATGACTACAGATGATGTTGATGATGTCGTAAAAATTGAAGAAGAAGCTTATGGGGCACACCATTGGGCAAAATCTTCGTTTTATGATGAAATGTCAAATAATCTTGCAAAATATTATGTTGCAAAAACCGCTGACGGAGAATTGGTCGGTTATGCAGGCACATGGCACATTATAGACGAAGGACATATTACAACGATTGCCGTAAAAAAATCGCATTTAAGACAGCATATCGGAGAAAGGATTATGATAAAAATCCTTGAAGATTGTTATAAAGAGGGAATTAAGTATTTAACATTAGAAGTAAGAGTATCAAATACACCTGCAATCGGGCTTTATACAAAATACGGATTTAATTCTTTGGGTACAAGAAAAGGATATTATCAAGATAATAACGAAGATGCGTTAATTATGTGGACGGAAAACATTTTTTACGATAAATTTAAAAATAAGTTTAATGAAAATGTTGAAAAATTAAAACTTAGTCAAATAAATTAATCAATATGCAAAAGGGGTTTTGGTGGCAGTTAAAAGGATAGAAAAACAACTAAACAGCTTCAAATACAAAGGTGAACCAATAAAAATAACAGTTGGCACGTTAGTTTTGACCTGTTTATGCATATTGTTGTTAATAGTTGCGACATTTACACAAGTAACTTTGACTCACCCAAATGTTTGGATGGAAGTTTTTTCGTCATTTCAAGAAGGATTTGAACCATCACACGATTTAGTTAGGACATATAGATATATTCCACAAATTCCGGTTGTATTTTTTATAATCGCACTTTTGGGAAGAAAATTCGGCATACTCTCTATTTTGGGTTATATAGTTTTGGGAATGTTTTTCCCTATATTTGCTTTAGGTGGTGGAATAAGCTATATTTTTGAATACGGATTTGGATATATTTTGGCATTTATTCCCGTAATTATT
>CAZPBG010000010.1:0-48945 GCA_964584885.1 uncultured Vampirovibrio sp. | reverse complement strand
GAAGAGAACCAGCTCTTGCTCTACCAGTACCTTTTTGTTTCCAAGGTTTTTTACCACCACCAGATACTTCAGCTCTTGTTTTTGCAGAAGCTGAACCTTGTCTAGCGTTGTTTAATTGTCTTCTTAATGCTAAATGCATTACGTGCAAATTAGGTTCAACACCGAAAACTTCTTTTGCTAAAGAAATTTCGCCTAACTTTTCACCATTTGTATTTAATAATTGTTTTGACATTTTCTTTTTTCCTTTTTGCTTTCCGTCTACCCCTTGACTACCGATTTTTATATTCAGTACCCTTTATATGGCAGAAGCGGGTTGATTTACTTTTGTTTTTTCCGCCTGTGCAATCAAAGACTGCTTCGTTCACTTCACTTTAGCTTCGATCACAACGGCGACATCGTAGTGTTTCGCCTTCAGTTCGCCGGCTCACAGCCACCGAATTCCGGCTCAACACCGGCTACGCGATTAGTTCCATTTAGTTCTTGAAGGAACAATTGTTACCAATCTGCCTTCACAACCAGGAACAGAACCTTTTACTAAAACTAAACCGTTTTCAGCATCAACTTTAACAAGTTTAAGCTTAGTAATAGTAACTCTTTCGTTACCCATGTTACCAGCCATTCTTTTACCTTTGATAACACGGCTTGGAGTTGTACCTGCACCAATTGAACCTGGTTCTCTGTGGTTTTTAGAACCGTGAGCCATTGGTCCTCTTCCAAAGTTCCATCTTTTTACTGTACCTTGGAAACCTTTACCAATTGAAGTTCCGGTAACATCTACTTTTTGAACATCAGCAAGAACTGATAAATCGATTTCTTGACCAACTTTGTAGTCAGAAGGATTTTCAACTCTGAATTCTTGCAAGTGTCTGTAGTTGTTCAAACCATTTTTCTTGAAGTGACCAATTTCAGCTTTTGTAAGGTGTTTTTCTTTAGCTGCAATTGTACCAACTTGTATAGCATTATAACCGTCAGTTTCAACCGTTTTAACCTGAGTTACAACAGTTGAATCAACTTTAATAACGGTTACAGGAACTGCCAAACCTTCTGAATCAAAGATTTGAGTCATTCCAAGTTTCTTTCCTATTACACCTAGTGTCATATTTTTTCCTTTCCGACATTAATCTTGTGGGACACAAATTCTGTGTTCCATAAAACTATGCCTTACGTCTTGCGAGCGCTACTACCTAATTTCTTTACCTTTGAGGGATTAATTAACAACCCTCACGTCTTACCTGACGCCGTAGTTCACATTATATGCATAATGCTTATTAAGTTTTCAAAATGTGCTATTTCGGCTTTTACCGTCCAATCGACTAGCGATATTATAGCTTAACTTCAATATCTACGCCTGCTGGCAAGTCTAATCTACTCAATTCTTCAGTTGTTTGTTGAGTAGGTTCGTAAATATCGATAATACGTTTATGAGTTCTAATCTCAAAGTGTTCACGAGATTTTTTATCAACGTGAGGTGAACGTAATACACAATAAATACGTCTTTTTGTTGGTAAAGGAATAGGACCAGCAACTTTAGCGTCTGTTCTTTTTGCTGTTTCTACGATTTTTTCAGCTGATACGTCAACTAATTTGTGTTCGTAAGATCTTAAACAAACTCTAATTCTTTGTCTTTTAGCTGTTGTCATTTTTAATTCCTTTATTTTTGTATTTAACTACTTTCAACCGAGCGACAAACCAAACGTCGTTAAAACCCTGTTTTAAGCCTTTTGAGCACTCGACTGGCTATTACTTTCGACTATAGCATTTCAATCTTAAAACAAACAATTTTTGAAGTCAACACAGGGTTCTAAGTTTAATACAAATTTTACAAAAATTTACAAAACACACATTTTTCTTATTTATTAATAATTGAATGCATTGTTATAATAATTCATCTTCGATTAAAATATCGTGTCCAATATCTTGCATTAATTCTAGATAAGAATAAAAGTGTCTGGACATTGTTGTTAAATATTGGGTCAAAACTTCTTGATGAGAATTTTCGTTTACAACCAAATCAGAATAATTGTTTTTACCTTTTACATACAATTCAGTTGAAAGCTTAACAATACGTCTTGAATCGTCCAAAATTTGTTTTGAATATTCCATATTTTCTGCAGAATACTTAAATATATTATAATCTTTTTTTAATTCATATTTTAATTGATATTCATACGCTTTTTTATTAGCTTTACTTTTTTGCAAGAACAAATCCGCTTTTTGAATATCAGGAGTGTAGTTGTAAAGCACTGGAACATCCATTCCAAACCCTACAAAAGCACCGCCATAATGAGGATTTGCATTTCTATGATATTGCCAAGCATAGCCACCCGCAATACTTACATCCGGTATTCTTTGATGTTTTGCTTGCTTCAATTCTAATTCAGATTTATTAATTTCTTTTTCTGAAAGTTTTATCATATAACTAAATTTTAAAGCAGTTCTCTCTAAAAAATCATAATCAGGAATTTTAAAATTCAAAAATTTCCAATCTTCATCAAGCAATGAAGCTTCTTTTGTATCAAACATTATCTCTTCATTACCTGTATTCAAAATTTTATTTAGTTCAAACTGTTTTGCCAACATATTTGAATGAGCTCTATTAAGTTCAATTTGTTGAGTAGCATATTGAATATCAGCTTTCAAATTATCAATTTCATAGAAAACATGTTTTGGTCTGTCCGTAGTTATTTGAACCAATCTTTTAAAAAGTTTTAAACGCTCCTCTTGAATTTGATAAACAGATTTTGCATACAAAACATCAAAATAAGCTTGCATAATTTGAAGTTTAAAATTATGTTCAAACTGTCTTAATTCAGTTTCTTTTATTGAATATTGTTCTTGAGCAGTTTTTTTGCGAACACCACGCTTCAAGACTTCAATCGGCAACGCTAAACCGGCTTGAGAACAGTTTCCTAATGCGACATTGCCAATCACGACATTTGACTGCAATTCGGGGTTTTGCAAACGATTTGCAATCTTAATATCTTTTTCTGCAGCTTGCAACTCAAATCTTTTAATTTTTATATCATTATTTTGTTCAAGCCCTATTTTTATCATTTCATCCAAATCAACATTTACAACATCAGCCGTTGCAACGTTCATTGTTAATATAATAAAGCCTAGTGTAATTAACCTCTTCATACAAATACATTTTTAACATAAATATACAAAATTTAATACAAGATAAATTTCATATGCTAAATAATTTTTCCAAAAAATTTATTGTGATATAATTGTTTTGTGAAAAAAATAGCAAAATTTATAAAAAAACAACTTAGAGAGATGAGGCTTTTAGATAAATATATCTTAAAGCAAGTTATAACGATGTTTATAATGGGGGTTTTAGTATTTACTTCTATTATATTTGCTTCTGATACGTTTATTACTTTGATTAAACAAATCTCAAGATACGGAATTCCGTTTAATTTTGCATTTATGATTATTATTTTACATTTACCTGCGGTATTTGTAATGACAATTCCAATGGGAGTTTTGTTAGCAACCGTAATGACATTAAACGGTTTGAGCTTGAGCTCCGAAATAACAGTTATGCGAGCTTGTGGAATTGGATTAAACAGAATAGCAAAACCCATTTTTTGTTTTGCAATTGTTATGATGATTATTAGTTTTATTGTAAATGAAACTGTTGTTCCAATTGCAACAGAATGGTCTACAAACGTAGCATTAAAGGCTTTTGGACAAAAACATATTCCGGAAGGAAAACAAAACTTCACTTTTAAAGAAATAAAAGACGGTGGTACTTTGAAGCGTCTTTTCTATGTGGGAGATTGTAGCGAAGGAGTATTGCACAATATAACAGTATTAGACTCTTCAAAAGAAGGTACTATTCAAATCTTACAAGCAAGAGAAGGTCTGACTTCTCCTCAAGGATGGAAATTCCAAAAAGGAGCAATTTATACGGTAACTGATAACGGAAAAACTCTCGATACAACATTGTTTAATGATTCAACCGTTATGTTTGGAATGGATTTGTCAAAAGAAATTGAAAAAAATCAGGCAAGCGAAAGAAACTTTATTCAATTAATGAAATATATTGCAAAAGAAGGCAAAAATGAATTAAAAATCGATTTGTATGACAAACTTGCCTTACCTCTAACAACAGTAGTGCTTGTATTAATTGGTGTTCCGCTTGCAATTACACCACCACGAGTTCGCTACAATAGAGGATTTTTGTTTAGCATTCTAATTATTTTTGCATATTACCTAATTAGAGCATTATCACTATCTTTTGGGGAAGCCGGAACCCTAATTCCTGCACTGGCTGCCTTTATGCCAAATATCATTTTGACACTTATTGGAATAGGACTTTATTACAGAAAGGTTTACACAATCTGTTAAAAATGATATACTACAGACATGCAAACATATCTTAATGGTAGTGTGAAGAACGGTAATATAATGCGATGGTCCATAAATCCACTCGTAGTATATATTGCTCCAATGAAATTTTATTCTAAACCCGGAGAAGATGCTAAATACAGAAAAATGGTTATGGACGCATTTTCTATGTGGTCTGCTGCCAGTGGTGGTAAGATAAATTTTAGAATAACAAATGTTTTAATGGAGTCAAACATTAATGTTGACTGGAAACGAGTTGACAGACAAGCATTAGGACATTGTTATTTCAATTGGGATTCAGCCGGCAGACTTTATGGAGCAGAAGTTTCAATCGGTTTAACCGATGGACGAATTCATAAACAATATGACAGCGACATAGAAGTTTATCACACAATTTTGCATGAAATTGGGCATGCCTTGGGACTTGGTCACAGTCCTTATAAAAGCGACATTATGTATACTCCGCATCAATACGGGAATTCTTCATTGTCAGCTAATGACAAACATTCTATTCAATGGTTATACAGGCTCCCTGCCGGAGCTTCAGTAAAAAAAATTGCTGAAAAGCATTCGATTTCAACTACAACGGATATAGATTCCGTGATAAGAAAAATCGATAACAAAGGTTCTGAAAAAGAAAATGTAAACGAAAAAATGTTACTTCGTACAAATCGGGATTTATTGCAAGAAGCCTCTAATATAGGGGATTTGAAACGATATAACATGATGCTTCAAAGCATTTCTCTTTCGGATAATGTAAAGAATTATCTCAAAAATCAGAGGTAACTAGCAAAAAAATCTGAAAACATGTTTTATACTATTATCAGATAATCTCAATGCGTAAGATTATAGGAAGTTTATATGACTGAATATTCAAAAAACGGAATAAATTCAAAAAAAGAAGTAATTAATCAACCCCAAGAAATAATTTCATCAATTTCGTTTCCGACACAAATAGCAAATTCTGCGAATGCACTACGCAACTATACTCAATCATTGCCACGTAATACATATGACAACGATATGGCAGAGTTGCTTGAAGTTGTAAGAATTTTAAATAATATGGCTCCTATAAGAATGCCTGTTTATAATTTCAATGCAAACGAAATTAACGGTGATATTTACTATAAGCCAGATGGTTCATTGCTTTTAATAAGAGAATATGACAGTGATATCATTCGAGATTATTATATTTCTCAGCATAATCCAAATCTTATTGACAGAATATTGGAACACGATAGAATTAGCGGAAGATTAAGAACAAAAATTGAACAAAACCCTAGACAAAGTAGTCGTTCAAAGTATAATATAACAATTTTTGACGAAAAAATTAATAAAAAATACACATTGATGCAATTGGCAGAGGACGGAATAGTTAATAATATTACAGAATTTTCAGGGAAAGGACAAGCCTTCAAAACCTTATACAGAAATCCGGAGAACTTAAAACCCGCCAGATTTATAGAAGGTAAAGATGTTAATAACAAAGGTTTTGAAATGGTAGATTGTATCTTTGACAACAACGGAAATATAGCAAGAATAAAAAGATATTCTTCTAAAAAAGAAATAAACATTGAATATACTGATGACAGAAAAAATATTACCATAAAAAATAAATAATTTTATTCAACATACTTTCCGTCAAACAAATCCATAACCATTTTTTCTTGGTCCGTTTCAATTCTTTCTTCACTCTTTTCTGCAGCAGAGCTTTGAACCACATCCTCAGCCTCATTTTCGACATGACTTTCCGAAGAATTTGAAGACTGCTTAACTTCTTGTTTAGGTTTTGCCGGTTGTGCTACAGGTGCAGGTGCTACAGGTGCTGCCTGCGGTTTTGGTTCAATTTTCACATCCCCACTCTGTGCCAAGCGTATTGTTACGTGCGCATCAGTTTTATCAAACATAGTATTTGCAGCATCTACAATAAGTTGTTTTTTGTTTGTATCATTTACCTGTGCAACCAATCTTTCATTCTTGAATGTAATAACAACTTCTTCCGGTGAAATTTGTATTGGATTTGCAAGTTTTAACAAAGCTTGAGTTGCAGGACTCTTAATATTAGTAAGCAAACATTGCCACAATGAAGCTATATCATTACCATCAGGTTTCTTTGAAATCGGAGGAGGTGTAAATGATTCTTCCACCCTTTCAACTCTTCTTGGAGCAGGTTCTTGTTTTGGAGTTTCAACTCTTGGTGCAACTGTTTGAGTCGGTGTTGACGGTTGAATTGGAGCCGGACGAGTTACAACAGCACTTGGAGTTGGAAGCGTTACTGCGCCACCTTCCAATGCTTTCAATCGATTTTGCAAATCCAGTAAAGTTGAGTTTTCTGTCATATTTGCTAAATCAATAATTCCGACTTCTAACCACAAGTGTTGATTAGTAGCCAATTTCACTTCTTTTATATAATAAGAAATACGTTCAATCAAAAATACAATTTGTTGTACTTCCAGTTTTTCTTTTTGAGCTAATAATTCTTTTATTTGAGGTTCGTTTAAACCTGTTAACTCAATTAACAAATCTTTAGAACATGTTTTTACAATTAACAAATTCTTAAAATATTCAGATAAGTTTGTAAGTATTTGAAGTGGTTCATTACCTGAATTATAGATATTATTAAGAAGTTCAATCGCTCCGGCATGGTTTGATGAAATCAATTGCTCCGTAAGTTTAAAAAGAATATCGAACGAAATTCTTCCTAAAACTGCATTTACATCATCAGCAGTTATTTCTTTAGAAACCCCTAACAAACTTAGTTGGTCTAATAAAGAAATACTATCTCTCATGCCACCGGCAGAGTTTTTAGCAATTGCGAACAATGCGTCATCAGAAATATTAATTTTTTCCTGATCAGAAATAAATCTTAAATGTTTAACAATATCATCCGTTGTAATTCTTCTGAAATCAAATCTTTGACAACGGCTCTTAATTGTGTCCAAAACTTTGTGAACTTCTGTTGTAGCTAAAATAAAGATTACATTTTCAGGTGGTTCTTCCAATGTTTTTAAAAGCGCATTAAACGCATGGTTAGTGAGCATGTGAACTTCGTCTATAATATAGATTTTATATTTCCCGTTAACAGGCACATACTGCACTTTTTCCAAAATACTTTGAGCATCTTCAACTTTTCTGTTACTTGCTGCGTCAATTTCGATTACATCTATAGGAATAGAGTTTGTAATATCTTTACAGCTTTCGCACTCTCCACAAGGATGAATTGTCGGGCCGTTTTTACAATTCAAAGATTTAGCCAAAATTCTCGCTGTAGATGTTTTACCTGTTCCTCTTGGACCTGTAAACAAATATGCATGAGAAATCTTACCCAATTCTATCGCACTTGTTAAAGTTTTTTTGATATGTTCTTGTCCTACAAGTGTTTCCAATGTTTGTGGACGATATTTTCTATAAAGTGGTACATAATTGCTCATATGTATAGTTTATCATGAAAGTATTTTTATAATACACTATAATTATGAGAGTTATTTTAACTTTATTATTAATATTTATACTAAACGGTCAGGCATTTGCTTATGATTTAGTTTTGCCTCGAGAAAAAAAATCTATCGTTACTAAAAACTACGCTTTTTTTGTTGGTAAAGCAAAAAAAACGGAAATAATTTCCATTAATGATGAAAAGATTTATGTTGCACCAAATGGAGCATTCGCACATTCCGTTAAGCTAAAAGATGGCGAAAATAGAATTGTTGTAAGGTCAAATTTTAACACACAAGTATATAAATTTATTAAAAATACTCCGGCAGTTGCAGTAAAACCTGAATTGCAAGAATTTGAGCCTCAAAATTATATTGTAAAAAATGACAATACACCACTTAGAAACACTCCAATTGATTATGGAATGAATAGGATTTCGCATTTGTTCAAAGATACTGTTTTGATAATAAATGGCGCTCAAGGTGATTTTTACAGAGTTGCACTTTCAAAAAATAAAACAGCTTGGATTATGAAATCAGCCGTTTGTAAATACAATAATCAAGAATACAAACCTGTTTTTATAAATATGGAAAGCGAAACTTTTAAAAACGCATCTCTTCAAACTATAGAATTTACGGACAAGCTTCCTTATACAATTGAAGAAAATGATAAAGAAATTGTTTTCAAGGTTTATAATCCATTTGCTTCAGAAAATTCTGTTTATACAATGAATATTCAAAAACCTGAAAAATATTATTACAAAACAGATTTGTGTAACGGAAAATATTCTTTTAAAGTTAATCAATTGCCAACAAGTGAATTAACAGTTGTGATTGACCCCGGACACGGTGGTTCTGAAAATGGAGCAATTGGATGTTTGGGTGATAAAGAAAAAGATATTAATTTAGAAATTGCTATAGAATTAAAGAAAATTCTTGAAAATAATGGTATTAATGCGATTTTGACAAGAGAATGCGATGCAAATGTATCTCTAAATGACAGAGTAAGGTTTGCAAAAGATAATTGTGCAAATATTTTTGTAAGTATTCATCTTAATTCAATTCCCGATATAAAAATGGATATTCACAAAAATCGTGGAACAAGCGTTTATTACTACAACCAAAATTCAAAAGATTTGGCAAAATTTGTGCACCAAAGTGTAACGTCCAAATTGGGAACTCGCAAAGATGGAATTCGCACAGCCAGTTTTGCAGTAATCAGACCAACTGATTATGTCGGAATTTTAGTCGAAACAGCTTATATGACAAATCCACATGATTCTGTTTTATATAAATCTGAAAATTTTGCAGAAAATGCCGCTCAAGGAATTGCAGATGGTATTTATGCATATATAAATGCGAATTAATTTTATAAAACTCTTGATATTTACCTAAAAAAATAGTAGAATAGACTAGTTATAAGTATATATTGAGAGGTTTTTATGAAATTATACATGCAAGTGCTTATTGCTCTTGGATTAGGTTTAAAGAGAAATTGGCATATCTTTTTAGGGCTTGTATTAGGTGTTGTTGCTGGGATTTTTCTTCACCAATACCCAAATGCCATTGTAATGGCAGCTTTTACTTTTATTGGGCAGCTGTTTATTCGACTTATTCAAATGGTTGTAATACCACTTGTTATTTCTGCAATTGTAATCGGTATAACAAGTGTTGGTGACAGCAAGCAACTTGGTAAACTTGGTTCTAAAATGATATTTTATTATGCAATTATCACTGTAGTTGCAGTAATAATTGGTGCAGTTTTGGCATTAGTATTTAAACCGGGACTTGGAGCAGCCGGATTTATCAATTCTGATATTGCAACGGGTATTCAAGCTCAAGTGGCAGCAACAATTGAATCTCAGCGTGGTAATTTATTGAATATAATTTTAGGTTTTGTACCAAAAAATCCTTTAGCAGCAATCGCTTCAGGAGAAATGGTTCCTATTATTATGTTTGCGGTAATTTTCTCCGTAGCACTTGCAAGAGTTGGAGAAATCAACAGACCATTCGTTAGTTTCTTTGAATCTGTTTTTGCAGCAACAATGAAAATCACAGATTGGATTATGTGTTTTGCAGCTCCGGGGGTGTTCGCACTTACTGCAGTAGCGGTTTCTGCTTTCGGTATTGATATCTTTATGAGTATTTCAAAGTACTTAGGAGTTCTCGCTCTTGGTTTTGGTATCCAATTATTTGTAGTATATCCAATTTTCTTAAAAATATTCTCAAAAGTTCCTGTTTGGATGTTATACGCAGCAATTGCTGAAGCTATGATGGTGGCATTTGGTACTGCAAGTTCTTCTGCAACACTTCCACTAACAATTGCTTGCTGTGAAAAACGAGGAATTTCGCATAAAGTTACGAGTTTCGTAATTCCTCTTGGTGCGACATTAAATATGGATGGAACAGCATTGCTTCAAGTTGTAGCAGTAATATTCTTAGCTCAAGCTTATGGTATTGTTCTAAGTCCATTATTGATTGTTCAAATCGCTCTATTGGCAATTGTTGCATCAAGCACAAGTGCCGGAATTCCTGGTGCTGGCTTGATTACAATTGCACTTGTTCTTAACGGAATGGGATTAAGTCCTGAACAACTTGTTGCAGGTTTTGCGTTCCTATTCACAATAGAAAGAATTACAGATATGATGAGAACTTTAGTCAATGTAACATCAGATGCTGTTGTTGCAGCTGCAATCGCTGATAACGAAAATGAAATTAATTATGATCTATTAAATAATCCTAATGAATATAATGATATAATTAATTAAGAACTTGTATAAGATTTAACTGGGGCGGTTTTTTTACAAAAAAACCGCCCCAGTTGTTTTGTAGCAAAAAATATTTTTTGGAGGTTTAGTATTATAAGAATACTAATTTCAAAAGGAGTTTTTATGCAAATTAACAACAATTCTCATACACCAAATTTTCAAGCAAAATTTTTTCATAGTGAGTCTTTGAGGCTTCTTGCTGATTATGCAGTTGAAATGGGTAAATTTGATAAACTAAACAAAGCAAAACAAAGTATAGAAAAATCTCATTTAAAAACTCGTTTAAGAATGGATTTTGGAGAAAAAGAAGGAATTCCTTTTGTCACCTTTACAAGGTTTTCTCCTAAGAAAGATGTTATTGTTCCACAAAGTATGGATGATTATGTTATGACAAAAGTAAGCGAATTCAAGTCTTGCAAAAAATGCAATTTGCTTAAATTCGCTTATGAACAGTTTATAAAACTAGGTAATAACGCACCGGCTAACAAAAGATACCAAGCAGTTGTTGTAAAAAAATAGATTATTTTTTTTCAGCTCTTTTTACTGCTGCAGTTATCAAACCTCTGAATAACGGATGTGGTCTTTCCGGTCTTGATTTGAATTCAGGGTGGAACTGGCATGCTACAAACCAATCAAGATTTGGAAGTTCAACTATTTCAGAAAGCATTCCGTCAGGTGACATTCCGGAAAATACCAAGCCAGCATTCTTTAGTTGTTCAATATATTCCGTATTAACCTCATATCTGTGTCTGTGGCGTTCTGAAATCTTTGTTGCTCCATACACTTCATATGCTCTTGTGCCTTTTTTGATATTACAATCATAAGCACCCAATCTCATTGTTCCGCCATAACCTTTAACATTCTTTTGTTCAAGCATCAAATCAACTACAGGATATGGAGAATTTTCATCAAATTCTGTAGAATTAGCACCCTTTAAGCCGACTACATTTCTTGCATACTCAGTAACTGCGCATTGCATACCCAAACAAATTCCCAAGAACGGTAGGTTGTTTTCTCTTGCATACTTAATTACATTGAGTTTACCCTCAACTCCTCTAACTCCAAATCCTCCAGGGATAATTACACCGTCAACACCGTCTAAAAGTTCTTTACATTTAGCATTGTCAACGCAGTCTTCTGAATTAATCCATTTAATCTCAGTTTTTGCACTGTGTTCGTAACCTGCGTGTTTAATAGATTCAACGACTGAAATATACGCATCTGAAAGTTTTGTATACTTCCCAGCAATTGCGATTTTTAAAGTCTTTTCAGGATGATTAATTCTATCAACAAGTTTTTTCCAGCTATCTAAATTCGATTCTCTTTCCTGAGTTTGAAGAAGTTTAAGTACCACATTTGCAAAATTTTGTTCTTCTAAAGCAAGAGGTACTTCATAAATACTCTTCATATCACGGCATTCAATAACCGCATCTTTTGCAACAGAACAGAATAACGCTAATTTTTCTTTTTCGGTTTTTGGAATAGGTTTTGATGTTCTACATACAAGGATTTCAGGTTGCAACCCGTAACTTCTCAAAACATTTACGCTGTGCTGTGACGGTTTTGTTTTCAATTCTCCTGATGTTGGCAAATAAGGCAACAGCGTACAGTGAATATTAATCGCATTTCCTATTCCAACCTCGGATTTGAATTGCCTTATTGATTCGATAAACGGCAATCCCTCTATGTCACCAATTGTTCCCCCAATCTCAATAATTTGAAAATCAGGTTTAAATTGTTTTTGAGCTTTTACAATTCTTGATTTGATTTCATTCGTTATATGTGGAATAACTTGAACCGTTCCGCCCAAGTAATCGCCTTTTCTTTCTTTATTAATAACAGTTTGGTAAACGCTGCCGGAAGTCACACTACTCAATTGTGAAAAGTTTGAGTCAATAAATCTTTCATAATGTCCTAAATCCAAATCAGTTTCAGCGCCGTCATCGGTCACAAAAACCTCTCCATGTTGAAACGGGCTCATAGTTCCAGGGTCAACATTTATATAAGGGTCAAATTTTTGGATAGCAACACTAAAGCCTTTCGCTCTCAAAAGTTTACCCAAGGATGCTCCCACAATCCCCTTACCTAACGAACTTACAACACCACCCGTAATAAAGATATATTTTGTCATTTTTTTCAACCTTCTGTCGGAGTACATTTATTCTACTACTAAATTGTATTTCTACTCCAGGTACTCCTCTGGAACAGACTACCAGCTTTATACTAAAAAAGAGGTCAAGAAGCCTCTTTTCGCTTGTAGATTCACTTTGAGGCAGACCTCTTTTTCTTATTCAACCCTGTATTTTAAGACTTATGTCTGCCGACAAAATGTCTACGTGCGTTGCACTAATTGATTTTTGGAACTCTAAAGAATCCGTCTTCTTCAAGCGGAGCATTCTTCATAAGTTCTTCTTTTGTTTGTTCGTAATAAACTTTGTCTTCTCTCATTACGTTTACAAAATCAATTGCGTGAGCCATTGGTTCAACATTTGATGTATCAACTTCATTCATTGCATCAACATGTTTTAGAACATCGCCCAATTGTTTTGTGAATTTTTCTTTTTCTTCTTCTGTCAACTCTAAACGTGCTAACTTAGCTACGTGTTCAACATCTTTTATTGTAATCATAGTTTGTTCTCCAATATTATATGATTATAGCATGAAAAATTAAATTTAAAAAATCTTAAATAAAATAACTGCTACAACTGCTAAAATCAATGAAACAAGTGCAAATTCTTTCACAATTCTTGTTTCAGAATGTCCGCATAATTCAAAATGGTGATGAATTGGTGACATTTTAAAAATTCTTTTCCCTGTTAGCTTGAAACTTGTTACTTGCAAAATAACTGATAAAGTTTCCATTACAAAAACTCCTCCAAAGACCGCAAGCAACAATTCGCATCTGCCCAAAATTGCAAGAGTTCCCAATAAACCGCCCAAAGCCAAAGAGCCTGTATCACCCATGAAAACTTGAGCTTTTGGTTTGTTGTATCTTAAAAACCCGATAGAAGCGCCTATTACAGCTGCGCAAACAATAGCAACAACCGAATGACCGCTCAAATATGCAATTGTCCCACATGCTAAAAATGCCGGAATTCCAACTGATGCAGCCAGTCCGTCCAAGCCATCCGTCAAATTATAAGCGTTTGAAGCTCCGGTAACTACAAACACAGCAAAAATCGGATACAAAAATCCAATATCAAAACTCTTAGAACCTAATGTCAAAACTGTGCCATATGTTTGCATCGCATAGTATGTAGGAATAAGTGCAATCAAAATCTGTCTAACAAGTTTTCCTCTAGGACTTAGTCCTTTGTTTTCATGACCTTTGATTTTTAAATAATCATCTTGAAATCCTGCCAATGCCATAAAGAATAATGTTATCAAAATTATCCAAGCAGAACTGTCTAATTTTTCTGCCATCAAAAGTGTTATTACAGATGCCAAAATAATTGCAACAATAATAAAAACACCACCTGTTGTTGGAGTACCGGCTTTTTTAGCATGCGCTTCCGGTGCAACATCCAAAATATACTGACCAATAGTTTTCTTTCTCAAAAAATCAATGTATGGCACTCCAAAAAGCAAACATAATACCATACTTAATAGTAATGCAACGGCTATCATTGTAATCATAAAGGCATCTCCTTTGTTTTAGCTAAATTCTAGCGCAAACAATAAAAAAATTAAAGCATATAGATTATACAATTTATAGGAATTTCCGTTATAATAGCAATGAGGAAGCTACAGCATGGAATGTCCAAAGTGTCATACAAAAGTTAAAGATAATGAAACCGTATGCCCAAAATGTCATAAGGTTTTAGCTTTGAAGTGCCCTAATTGTGGAAATATAGGGGACTCTGCAGTTTGCGAAAAATGTGGTTATACAATTTTGGTAAAATGTTCCAAGTGCTCTAAGCTTGTGCCTTATGAAAAAGAAATTTGTCCAAAATGTAAATTCTCATTAAAAACTTCTCTTGCATATCAAGAGTGTGAATCAGATGAATTTGCATCAGTTATTATAAAATTTGGTTCTTTAAAAAGGATAAGAAAACATTTAAAATCACAAGAACTTTATACTAAATTTTACATAAAACTAAAAAATCTTTTGCTTGCTCAAATCAAAGGAGTTGAATGTAATTTTATTACATATGGTGACACTTTTGTCGTTAATATGTGCAAAGAACTTTCTTTAGCAACCTCATCAAATAAGGCTATTCGTTTTGCACTAAAAACAATTAATGCGTTTGTAAATTTAAACAAAAATATTATTGAAGAATTAGCAATTCCTCTTAATTTATCACTAACAATAGTTAAAAAATCTGCAGAAAATTTACAGGAACTAACTGAACACGAAAACAATGTAAAGCTATTAACAATTAATAAAAGTAAGAAAAAGTATCTTAAAGGTTTGGAAATAATACTTGACCAGTATGTTAGAGATGAAGTATCAAAAGAATTCAAAACGGATTCTTTATACTCGGTTGAAGATAACGGAAGAACTTTGATGTTCTATGAAATAATTTTGGATTCTTATATTTTGCCACCAACAGAGCAAACTGATAATGCTCCGATAATTGCAAAGAAACAAGATATTTCAAAATCATCCACCCAAACTGCGCAAAATAATATTCATTCATTCAAAGTTTTTGATATTAATGCAAAATGTGCATTTGAAAGGATTTCAAGCGTAAATTTAATAGACTCATTGAAAACAAAACTTTCAAAAATAATCTCAATTCGCTCTGAGAATGAATTAATGGTGAATACGGCTACATTAGCTGATTTCTTCAAATCAGAAGACTATAATGTTTTGTCCGTAACTTGTACTGAAGAATTGGCATACAAACCATGGGGTGTTTTTGAACAGGTATTCAAAGATTTTGCGAATTTATCTTGCTTTAACGGATATAATCAAGAACTTAAGGATAATCCAAGATTTAAAAACTTGTATAATTTGGTTTTAGGAATTCCAGTGAAAGCCATGACTCCCGAGGATGCAAGATTTGCTTATATGGAAGAATGGGGACGATTTTTCTCAGTATTAAAGAAAACCGTTATTATTATAGATGGCTTTGAAAACCTTGATGACACTTCTATTCAGACTTTAGAATTATATTTTGATAAATTTAAAAACATAATTCCTAATTTTGTTTTCATAACTTCAAAAGAACTTGCTGTTCACTCAAAAATAAAAGGGCTGCTAAGAACCCCACTTTATACAGAGTATGTATTAACAAAGTCTTTGCTTGAAGAATGTTTGTCAACGCTTAAATCGGATGCAGAAGATTTTATTCAGTCGTTTTATTTTGAAAAAATAGAAGAAAACTTTGATGGTTCATATTTGTATTACAAAAACGCTATTGATTATTTGCTAAATTGCGGTGTGTTGATTAATTTTGAAAACAAACTTATTATTCAGAATAAAAAATCAGTTATACTTCCGGCAAATCTTCAAGAACTATATAAAGCTCGTATAAAATATTTGAGCAAAGATATGGATTTATCTTTGATTTTTGCGTATTCAACAATTTTAGGCTCAAGAATGGATTTTAAAACATTAAATCTTTTGGGAATAAAAGATATTGATAAACACGCAAAAACACTTGCTGAAAGCCATTTAGCACGAGTTGAAAATGATATAATTTATTTGAATAATTTTTCAATTATTCTTCCAATAATAAGCAATTCTCTTAAAAAAGCAGCTGTAGAATTCCTTGCAAAGAATATTCTTGCAAAACTCGGAAAAGGACTAGATAATGCCTCTTTGGCTTTTGTAATGGGAAAATTAGGAGCGTTTAAAGAAGAATATCTCACGCTATGGCAAAATTCTCAATTTGCTATTAAAACAGGCGATTTTGATGCATATTTAAAAAATTGTTTAGGATTTTTATCTCTTGTTGAACACATTGATTCTAATATTGCAAAAGAAGAAATTGAAGAGAATAAAAAAGATGTTTATAACAATGTATTAATGAGTCTTTATGGTTATTCACCGGCTAAAATTTATTTTATTGAAAATATTTTATTAATGGACGCAATAAATGCCGGTGATGATGATAAAATTGTTAAATTATCAAATTTAATGCTTCAGGGTGCTTTAATTTCAGCCAATTACACCGATGCATTAGGACTTTTGCATAATATTTTATCAAGAATGCCAAATCCTACAATTATGGTTGACGGGAATGTTAATACGAAATTCTTGTTGTTGTCTTTGGTACATATAGAAATTCTTTACAATATCGGAGATTACAGAACTTGTATAGATATTGCAGAAAACATTTTGTCAGTTATTTCACCTGAAATTATAGATAAAATAAAACCGGCAAGTTTTTCTACAAATCTTTTTGTTTCGCATTTATTAGAAACTTGTCGTCTTGTAGGTTTTGCAAAACTTTGTTTAATGGATGAGGATTTCGATGAATATTTTGCAAAAGTAGCAATTTCTCTAAATTCTGAATTGCCTGAAGCCGGTTGTATTATGGCGATAAGAGATTTTCTTGCTGATAAAGTTTATACAACAGGAAATGTAGAAGAAGCAGATGCATATTCAAAAGTTGTTTATTTGATATTACAAGAACTTTCTGTATTAACAGATGATTACAAGCGATTTGCGCAGAATATTTATCAGGCAAAATTATTAGCTCTTGATTTACACCAAAAAGAATTGGAATTGTTCTGTGATTTATTAATTGCTTTTGCATATTCAAAAATCGGTATTACCGAAAAAGCAAAATCAATTTACTTTGATATTTTAGAAACAGCCGAAAAATCTGCGATTTTCAATATAACAATTATCGCAAAATATTTTATCGCTCTAATTTCACCGACAGAAGAAGCTTTGCTGTTAATTAATGATTCGTTAGCTTCAATTCAAAGATTTGATAATCAAGCAAAAATACTTTACGCTTTATTTGAAAAGTTGTATATTAATATTGCGGAAAAAGAAGAAATTTCTGCTATAGATATTGAGTCAGAAATACAGAAATTAGAACCGTTAAAAGATAGCTTAAAAAGGATTCTCGGATGAAAAAATATTTAATAATTTTAGCAATGTCGTTTGCATTACCTGTATTTGCAGATACTCAACCGTTTTACAAGGATTCAATTCCAAGTGGCATAATCGGCATGTATCAGACAGATAAAGAAATCACTTTGTATTCTCATCCGGAGGCAAATTCAGAAGTTATAAAAAAAATGACGTTTTCGTACAAACCTGAAACAATGCCTGATAGCGTGTTTGCAGCGTTAATAAACGAAAAAAATCTTGGTTTTTTGTATGTTTCAGATATTGATGAGGACGGCTGGGTTCAAGTTATTTATGATAAACAAACCAGAGCAAAAGGTTGGGTACAAACCGTTGATAGAATGCAATTTTTGCCTTGGCTAAATTTTTATAATTTATACGGTAGAAAATATGGATTACGCTTGATGAAAGATGCTCCGGAAGAAATTAAGGTGTTGAAAGCAAAAGCTGATGAAAATTCTCAAAACGTTTCTAAACTGAATTACGTTAAACAAATTAAATTGACGACTATTCGAGGAAACTGGGCGCTTGTATCTGTTTTTGACATAGACAAAACGCCAAAAACAGGTTTTTTGCGTTGGAGAGGTGATGACGGAACAATTTATGCGTTTCCTAATATAAAATAGTTTTCTACATACAAACTTTTGTGAACTTTATTTTGTTTTTGTCGTTATTTTATATATAATATAAAAGAGTGATGTGAAGCTCGTATGATTAAGGTGCATTAAAAAAGTAAATGAAGGATATAATTGTTCAAAAATTCGGTGGAACATCGGTAGCCGATACAGATAAGATTAAAAATGTTGCAAAAGCGGTTATAAGGGAGAAAAATCTTGGGAATGACGTTGTAGTTGTTGTTTCAGCAATGGGACACACTACCGATATTCTTACAAAACTTGCAAAAGAAATTTCTTCAAATCCGTCGTCTAGAGAAATGGACATGCTTCTATCAACCGGCGAGGGAGTATCAATTGCACTTTTAGCTATGGCACTTCAAGCACAAGGATGTAAAGCTGTAAGCATGAATGCTATGCAAGTTGGTATAATTACAGAAAACGTACACTCAAAAGCTCGTATTTTAGAGATAAAAACTGATAAAATCAGACAACATCTTGATGCGGGAGAAGTTGTTGTTGTTGCAGGATTTCAAGGAATTACAGATGATTTTGAAATAACAACCTTAGGAAGAGGTGGTTCTGATACTTCAGCCGTTGCAATTGCCGGTGCATTAGGTGCAAAACGTTGTGACATTTATACAGATGTTGAGGGTGTTTATACGACCGACCCAAGAATTGTTCCTTGCGCTTCAAGACTAAAACAAATTTCATATGAAGAGATGCTTGAGCTTGCAAGAGTAGGAGCAAATGTTCTTCATCCACGTGCAGTTGAAACGGCTGCGAGATATTCTACTCCGGTAAGAGTAAGAAGCACTTTTAAACTAGATAATTTAGGTACTTTAATATTAGGAGTCAAAGATATGGAACTACATAGAGCTGTGACCGGTGTGGCAGCAGATTTATCTCAATTAAGAGTTGTTGTTTGCGATGTGCCGGATAGCCCTGGTACTGCGGCAATCCTTTTTGACGGTTTGGCAGAAGAAAATGTTTCTGTTGATATGATTATTCAATCATATGCTAGAAAAGCTATGAATACTAATGATATAGCATTTACTATTGATAAATCCGATTTGTCAAAGACAAGAGATATTTTGGACAAAGTAAAATCAAAATTAAACTACACAAATGTTTTTGTGGATGATAAAATCGCAAAAATATCAATTGTTGGTGCCGGAATGATTGATCATCCTGGTATTGCAGCAAAAATGTTCAGGACTTTAGCAAGTTTGGATATTAATATCAAAATGATTTCAACAAGTGAAATTAAGATTAGCTGTCTTGTTGAACAATCTCGTGCAAATGATGCTGTAGAAGCTTTGCACAAAGTTTTTGGACTTGATAGTAAAGAAATTGCCGAAGTAAAAGGTGATTTGCCGAACGTATAAATAGGAGCAATTAAATGAAAAAAATACTTTTATCTACAATAACTTTATTTTTAGTAACCCTTTCTGTTTTTGCTGATGCACAACAAGAAGCACTAAACTTTTTTAATAATTATGTAAAAGCGGCAAACAGTTATGATTCATCGGTTGCAACAATGTATTCACCAAGCGCAAAAATCATTAGACAAGTTGTAAAACCTGACGGAACACTGGTTGATGTAACAACTGATACTGCAACTTACATAAAACAAATGAGAATTGGTCAAGCCGGTGCAAGATTAAAAAACTATAAAAACAATTATTCTAATATAACCGTAACACCAATGTCTGATGGCGCTTACAAGGTTTCTTCTCTAAGACAACCTTCAAATGAAACATATAAACTAAAAACTTATATGATTGTAAAAAAACAACCAAATGGTCAATGGTTGATTACAGAAGAATTAATGCAAACAAAAGTTCAACAATTTTTGAGATACCAAAAATAATATAATAAAAAGGAGCAACGGAATGGCTGTAACAGTTGAAAATATTAGTCAAAGAGATAGATTATCAGCTTTGAGAACGATTGATACGGAAATTAAGGCGATAAACTGCCTAAAGGATTCCGTTGCGCTAGAAAATTTAACACAAGCTCTTGATTTAATGCAAAACGCAAGCGGGCGAATTATTATTACCGGCATGGGAAAATCAGGACATATCGGAAAAAAAATTGCTGCTTCGTTGGCTTCAACAGGCACTCCGTCATTTTTTGTTCATCCGGCAGAAGCCAGTCATGGCGATTTGGGGATGATAACCGAAAACGATGTAATTATAGCTATTTCAAACAGTGGCGAATCTCGTGAATTGGTTGATATAATTAATTATAGCAAACGTTTTGGGATAAAAATGATAGCTATAACAAAAAATTCAAACAGCTCTTTGGGTTCAGCTGCAAATGTTGTTTTAGAATTACCAAAAGCGGAAGAAGCTTGTCCATTAGGTTTAGCACCAACCAGTTCTACAACTGCAACGCTTGTTTTAGGCGACATCTTGACTACAGGTTTGATAGAAAGAAAAGGATTTTCAAAAGAAGAATTCAATGTTCGTCATCCTGGTGGTAAATTAGGTTCAATCTTGAAACGTGTTGGAGATTTGATGCATACTGGTCAAGCTATGCCAATTTTGGATGAAAATTCTAATATGCAATCTGTTCTGTTAGAAATGACTTCAAAATGTTTAGGTTGTGTAGGATTTGTTAATCAGCAGGGTGAATTTACCGGAATGTTGACTGACGGCGATTTGAGAAGATGTCTTTCTCCATCAATTTTGGAAGAAAAAGCTGTTAATTTGATGACAAAAAATCCAAAAACAGTTACAAAAGATATGATTTCAGCAGAAGCTCTAAAAATTATGCATGACAAAAAAATTACGAATATGTTTGTGCTTGAAGACTCGTATCCTATAGGAGTTATCCATATTCACGATTTGTTGAATAATGGCGTTGCTTAGTTATGAAACAGCTCAAAGACTTTAAAGAAGATATTCACAGATGTTCAAAATGTGGCTTGTGCCAATTTGAATGTCCGATTTATAAGATTACGGGAAACGATTGTACGGTTTCACGTGGACATTTTGTAATGCTTGACGGCTTACTAAAAGGTGATTTAAAAATGTCAAAAACCATAAACGGGTATTTGGATTTGTGCCTAAAATGTGGTGCTTGTTCAAAGTTCTGTCCAAGTGGGATTGATGTTGTTGATATTATTGCTGCTGCAAAATCAGAATATTTTAAATTACATAAATTTGAAAAAGTTATTTCTTTTTTTCAAAAAAATATATTTTTTAAGCTTATTCCAAATTTTGTTTCATTCTTTCGTCCAAAAGTTAAATCGAAGACTTTTGATAAAAAAGTTTTATACTTTGGCGGTTGCGGTTCAAAACTAAAGACTAATAAATCTGTTGTAAAACTATTAAATAGTGTTGATATTGAAGTTATTTCACCTAATTTTGACTGCTGTGGAATTTCGTTGTTTATGCGAGGTGATTTAGAAAACTTTGAAAATAGCATAAATTCTTATATAAAAATTTTGGAGAAATATCAAATAAAAGAAGTGGTAACAACTTGTGCAAGTTGTGAAAAAACTTTGAAAGATTATATTCGTTGGTCAAATTCTGAGGTCTTGAAAGATGTTGTAGTTAAAAATATTTATGAATATTTAGAAGATAAAACTTTTGAATTAAAAAAGCCGGCTACGGTTACATTTCATAAACCTTGTAATATAAGCCATTATGAACAAATTGAGAAGATTTTAAACACAACAAAAAATCTTAATTATATTGAAATGAAAGATTTTGACAAATGTTGCGGTTTGAATGCAATAACAAAAATTAGCAAATATAAAATTACTTCAAAAGTTTTCAAACAAAAACGTCAGAATATAAAAAATACCGGCGCAAAATACGTTTTAACTTCGTGTTTAGGATGCGAAGTCGCTTTAAAATTATACTCTTTTGGACAATATAAAGTAACCGATTTGGTCGAGTTTTTAGCCGATAGGGTATAAACTAATAGACCAATTGGTCTAGATAAAATTCAATCTCCTGATTGATGTTCAAGGCATGCCGAAAAGGTACACTATTATCAAGGGAGAGAGAGTTTTATGAAAAGAGTATTGTTGTTATTGACAATGGTAGTATCTATGTTGTCTGCTATGGCAGAAGAAAACGTGCTTCAATCAATCGAGATTGAACCTGTAAAAGATACTTACAATATTGTATTAGTTTCTGATAAGGCAGTTGATGTAAAAAAAGTTGTTCAAGCATCTAATAAAATTACCTTGAATATGAAAGATATTAGAGCTTCAAAAACTTTGAACACAGTTTATAACAATGTTGCAAATGTTGATACAGTTATGGTTGAACCACAAGGAAACGGTTTAAGCATATTTTTCCAAGCAGAAAACGCTTCTGCAGCAACAGTAACTTTTGATGCATTGGCTACTGCAGCGCCTGTTGCACCAATTTCAACCAATACAAAAAACCTTAAACTAAATAATCCTATTGAAAGCTATGCTCCAATATATTCAGAAGATATGGAAACAGCAAAAACTTCAAAATTGTTTGATAAATTAAAATCTTCAACAGCTGTTAGTGATATTAAAGATTCAATTGACGAAGATACAGCTTCTGATTTTGGACAAAAAGCGTTTTCATTCGGTTTGTTAGCGCTTTTAGGTTACGGTGTTTCAAGATTGTTCAAACGTAAAGAACCTGAAATGAAAATTGGTTTAAGCCAATCTCTTAATGAAAGAGAAATCAATATGTATAGAGGAATGCAACCAATTGCACAAAACTATGCTACTGCGGAAAAACCTTTCACTACTGTTAATTACGGATTGAACGCTTATCAAAGAGAAAATAGAAATCCTTATGAATCAGAACCAATGACTATTCATAACCCTAGATTGAGAAATTATGCAGCGCCAACTCAACAAAGTGTAGCTGCACCAAGACCTGTTCAAACACAAACAGTTGCAGTAAAACCTCAAGTTAAGAAAATGACAACACCGGTTAATACTGCACCTGTAAATCAATCAAATCCAAATGTTGATAATTTGAAGTTTTTAGAATCTATGACAGCTATTTATGAAAAAAGCGGACGTCACGATTTGGCAAGAGGTCTTAGAGCAAGTTTGAATAAAACTAATATTCAGTAAACAACAATCTTTTTATAAAACTATACTATATTTTGGTGTTCATAACTAGTGAACACCTTTTTATTTAAAATTTTTACCCCACAAAATCATCTAAAAACATTCATCTTGCAGTAAATTACAGCAAATTATGTAGAATTGTAAAGATTTGAATAAAATAATTAAAGATTTTACAAAATAAGCCGTTATCACTAATATAAATTTGCAAAGTTTGGAGGATAGAATGACAAGTACATTTTCATTAGGCAAGAACGGTAAATTTGGTGAAATCGACTTTAGTAAACTTAGAAGTGGTATTACTAAAGAAGAGCTTGGTATTCAAAAAGGAAGCGTTCTTGAGTCTATTTGGGAAAGTATTGACACAAATCAAACAGGTGAGTCTAAGGATAAACTTGACAGACAAGAACTTCAAGCTTTTATTGAAAAAATTAAAACTCTTTGTGGTAAAGATACCAATCTTTCTACAGGTGAAGCGAAAAAATACGTCTATGGCGAGGATGAAAAAGGCAAAGAATTAAAACTTGGTAGAAAAAACAAAGAAGAACTGTTAACATTTTTATCAAAATTATCCGAACTTACAAAAGGTATTGCTAATGTTGAAACCGAAGCAACAACAAACATTGAAACAATCACTTATGAAGACGGACATAAAGAACAAATTAAACCTGATGGTTCTAAAGTAATTATTTCTAAAGACGGGAAAACAATTACCGAAAAAGATGCAAATGATTATACAACAAAAGAAACAGTAAAAACCGATAATGAAGAAACAGTAACAGAATTTGAAGCAAATTCAACAAATCCTAGAAAGCAAACAATAACAGGCAACGGTGTTAAATCTGTTATTTTATATGCTAAAGGTAAACCGATTAAAAAGACTACCACAAATACTGAAACAGGTGTTGTTCAAGAATTTGAATACGTTAATGGAAATGAAGTTCTTAAAAAAACAACAAATCCTAACAATGGCGAAATAACAACTCATAATGGAAATAATAGTACTACTACAACAACTACAGAAGAAGGAACTACTATTATTGAAAGAAATGGGGATAGTGTTACACGCAAAAAAACAACAACTCAAACAGAACAAGGCGAACAAATTTCTGATATTACTTATGACGGTGAAAATTTTACAGAAAATATTTCAATTGATGGAAAACCTCGTTCACAAAAAATGGTTATTGACGGAATTACATACGAAGTTAATTATGATGAAGACGGTAATACGTTGGGTGTAATCGTTCAGAATGGCGAATCAATTCAAGCAATTGCAGATAAATTTGGAGTCTCACCGGAAGCTCTTGTTAAAGCTAACGCAAACCTTTTAAAAGGTAGACGATACTTCATGGTTGGCGAACAAATTAAAATTCCAAGACAAATTAATGCGGATGAATTTGCAAGACTTCAAGAAGGCAGACAAACAAGAGAACAATCAATTTCGGCTTATAATCAAGCTGTTGCAGAAAGACAAGCAAGAATTGGTACTGAAATTAGAAGAAGCGACAATGATTACTATGTTACCCAAACAAGCGATAACAAATTACACTATTGGAACCCTGAGAAAAAAGAAATTACCCCTGAAGAATTCCAAAAAAACTGTCCAAATCTTTATGAAGAAGTAACTAATACTCAAAGAGGAGCTACTAAAAGAACACATAAAATATATGATACAGATACAATAAAAAGCCAATCTAGGGAGTTGGCAAAGAAAATTCACGACCAAATTTCAGGTGCTTCCAAAAACGAAAACACTATTAATATGCTACGAGGAATTACCCCTGAAAATGTGGCATTTGTTGTTTCAGAATACAAAGAAATGTACAATGTATCATTAGCTCAAGATATTGATGATGAATGGAATTTGGATTTAAATACTGTCAAAGAACACATTTGCAAAAAACTTGTTGAGCAAGCCAAAAGTTTAGGTATAGAAGGAATTTATTACGGCGATTATCAGAAAATAAATGATTTAAAAACTTTACAAACTTGGATTGATAATGCTGCTTCAAAAATCAGGGAATTTATGAGCAACGCAACTGAAACCTATTACGCTACAGATACTGAAGAAACTCAAAGAGAATCTGCTGCCGAAGTAGCTAATACCGCTAAAACTTCTGCTCAACAAATCGTTAAAGATTTAATTGAGTTTACAAATTGGAGTAATGATATTGATAAAATTAAAGCTACAATCGCAAGAATTGATAGCCCTGAAGAATTAGAAGAAGTTAACCGTTTATTAACCTTAAAAGGCTATCCACCAACAGATAAATATTCTCCAATAGAACACTTTATTTATGATGAAACAGATCACAGTATCTCACATACATATAATTCTTCTGATTATTTAGAACAAACTGTCCAAAATTGGATTGATAACGGAACTTTAACCGGTCAAGCAGCAAATGAAGCTCAAGCAAGAATGGCAGCTAGAGTTCTGTTTGACGGCGGTGACGGTTTCGGAACTGATTGTGACAAAATCAGAAAAGCTATAAGAATGATTAAATGTCCTAAGCCAACTGGTAACAGAGAAGCTGATAACGCACAAGCCAGAGAAGTTTATCGTCTTGTAAATGAAATGATTAAAAAACACAACACATTCTACGGTATGGGTAGCCCTTGTACTGATTTATTAGACTATTGCAAAGGTGAAATGTGGGATAGTGAAGTTAAATACTTAAACGGTATCTTAGCTGAAACAAACGCAATTCAAGGTGATAAAAAAGCTCAAGCAGTCACAGATTTAACCCAAGAAGCTGTTGAGGGTGGCGGTACTGACATTGAATACCTTGAACAAGCCATTAGAGGTATCGATTCACCGGAAGACAGAATAAATATTGAAGAGAAACTAAGAGTTTATTGCGAAAGAAAAGGTATAAAACCTCAAATTGAAGGTCAAGCATATTTACAAGCAATACTTTATGATGAATGCGATACATTTATGGGAATTTCAACTGACCATAAAGAAATTCGTAAATTTAACGAAATGTTGATTGCACAAGGCGCTTATACAGACGAAGAAGCTGTTAATTTAAGAGCAGAACAAGCTGTTCTACAAATCCTTGAAGGTGATTTTGATAATATCAAGGATGCAGTTGAGCAATTAAAAGACCCACAAGTATTGGCAAAAGTGGAGCAATTGCTAACAACTAAAGGTTATGCTTCTTTAGATGATTTCTTGAGCAAAAAACTTGACCAAACTAAATCTGATTTGATTAATGCTGAACTTGCAAGCAATAATCTTCTACCAAACGAAAAAGCTGCTGATGTTGCATTTAGATTAATCAAAAACTCTGATTTCAACAAAAGAGCTCAGGGTATTAGAGCAATCAGAAATGAAGAAGTTGCAAAATTAGTTGATGAAAAACTTAAATCAGAAGGTAGTTCATTAGCTAAAGTTATGGAACAATTTAACAAAGAAAAAGCTGAATACAAATCAAAAGCTGAATTTTGGAATGGATTAGGCAAATTTATTTCTATAGCAGGAGTGCTTCCTAATAGTATTACTGAAGCTTATAAAAGCAACACAGATAGTTCAGATAATATGTTTGTTGAAATGGGGCAAGCTCAAAATTTAACTGCCGAACAAAAAGCTTCTTATTTAAGAACTGTTCAAATAATGGAACAAAAACTTGAACAAATGGAAAAAGATTATCAAGCTGCACTGGATGGTCAAGGTGCGGTATCTTGGTATGTAAACCAATTCTGTGAAAGATGGGGCATAGGAACAACAAGAGAAGAAATCGAAGCAAGAATTGAGCATGATAAAGAAACCGTAAGACTTCTAAAATTGGCAGCCGAAGGTAAACTTGGCAAAATGGTAGACGGTCAAACTGTTGCTGTAAGCTTTGAAGAAGTATTTAAAGAAAGAAATATAAATACTACGTTCAAGACTGAAAACATTGAAAAAGTTGAAAAACAAGCTCAAACATTAGTAGCTATGAACTATGCAAAAACAAACATTGCAGTTTGTTGGGAAGAATTAGAAAACGGATTAAATTCTTCTGACTCAAAACGTCTAAGTTTGGCAATTATTGATACTTTAGAAAAATTGTCGAATATGAAAGGGGAAGAACTTTCTCTTGCAGGTTATGGTTATTCAATAAAAAATAGCACCATAATTGATGAGAACGGCAATCCGGTTTCAGTAGAAAGATTAAAAGAGCTAGCAAATATATTAAAACGAGGACTAGCTGATATAACAGAAAGTTTATTTGGCGAAGCAATCTCACTTGATACATCATCATCAGATATTAATGATGTACTAGATAAATTATACAATAATAAAAAGGAAAGCTTTAAAGAAGAATTCAAAGAAGCGTTCGGACAAGATTGCCCTGATGAAATGATCGAAGATTATATTTCAACTATAGAAACAGGTAACATGGTCGTTAATATGGGTGCTTTGATTGGAGCAGTTGTGGCTGCACCATTTACAGGTGGTGGAAGTTTAGCGGTGTTTACTGCTGCCGCAGGCACTTCACTTGGATTAAGTGCATTAGAACATTCTACAGATTCCGATGGTTGGACTAATATGGAATGGACCTCCGATGCTGAACAAGCAATGTGGGATGGAATTATGGCCGCACTTGGTATGAAAGTCGGTATATCTGCTGAGGCAAAAGCTATTGGTGCTTATAAAACTGCCGCTCAAAACATGTTAAAGAAATTTGTACCAAATATTACCGAAAAAACTTTAAATAGAGCTTCCATTTGTATCGCAAGAGTTCGAGCAATGGGATACGAAATTAGTAGCGATACAATTCAATCATTAGCACAAACTTATTGTCAACACGGTGAATTTGACGAAGAAGCTTTTGTAAGAGATTTATTAATGTCTGTCGCAGGTAACACCGTTGGACACGCAGTAGGAGGAATAGGTGATGCTCGAGGTAGCAAAGCAAACACAGATGTAGGCGCTGATGTAGATGCTCCTGAAGAACGTGCGGCTATCGATAGAAATAATGCAGAAGCTGCAGAAGCAAATGCTGAAGCTCACCAAATTGGAAACAATGTTGATGAAGCAAGTGCTGATGCATTAAGACGAGCAAGAGAAAATGCACATGAAGTAGATAATACGCAAAATGGTGTATTTAAAGATAACCTAGGAAACGAATATACTCTAACGGATGGGAAAATAACTGAAATAAGAACTTCTGAGGGAAGAGTAATAAATGATGAGTTGAAAATTGCGAAGTTTACAACAAAACGCAATATTAATCTTGCTGAATTAGGACCGGTAAAAACTGATGTTCCGGATGCAAATCCTCACGCTGACGGACCTGAAAACGTAAGAGTTGATGACGAGGTTGAAGCCGAAGTTGTTGACGAGCCCGAAAACGTAAGAGTTGATGACGAGGTTGAAGTCGAAGTTGTTGACGAGCCTGAAAACGTAAGAGTTGATGACGAGATTGAAGTCGAAGTTGTTGACGAGCCTGAAAACGTAAGAGTTGATGACGAGGTTGAAGTCGTTGCCGTTGACGAGCCTGAAAACGTAAGAGTTGATGACGAGGTTGAAGTCGAAGTCGTTGACGAACCGGAAAATGTAAGAGTTGATGACGAGGTTGAAGTCGAAGTCGTTGACGAGCCTGAAAGCGTAAGAGCTGATGACGAGGTTGAAGTCGAAGTCGTTGACGAACCGGAAAATGTAAGAGCTGATGACGAGGTTGAAGTCGAAGTTGTGGATGCAAATAGTCCTCAGAATGTTCAAACACATAACTTTACGAAAAGTGAAATTGACAACTTTGCTAATATTAGTGCAAAGAATGTAAGAGAATTGGAAGAAAAATTAAAACCTCTTGGTTTTGAAAGAGAAATGATTGGTGACAATGGTTTTATTGTTACTCCAAATGGTGAAATATTATGTTCATTTATTAATAAGAATACAGGTATAAGATATGTATTCTCTGCAGATGGTGACATTATATTACCAAAAAGGATAATTTCATTTGATGGAAATACAAATGCTATAAATTATTCTGTTGAGTTTAAACGAAATAACGAGGGTGAAATTGTTGATATAATAGAAAAAAACAGAACAACATCAAGTAATACCCATTCTGTAAATTCTGACGATATTGAAGTCGTTGCCGTTGACGAGCCTGAAAGCGTAAGAGTTGATGACGAGGTTGAAGTCGAAGTCGTGGACGAGCCTGAAAACGTAAGAGTTGATGACGAGGTTGAAGTCGAAGTCGTTGACGAACCTGAAAACGTAAGAGTTGATGACGAGGTTGAAGTCGAAGTTGTTGACGAACCTGAAAACGTAAGAGTTGATGACGAGGTTGAAGTCGAAGTTGTTGACGAACCTGAAAACGTAAGAGTTGATGACGAGGTTGAAGTCGAAGTCGTTGACGAACCTGAAAACGTAAGAGTTGATGACGAGGTTGAAGTCGAAGTTGTTGACGAGCCCGAAAACGTAAGAGTTGATGACGAGATTGAAGTCGAAGTCGTTGACGAGCCCGAAAACGTAAGAGTTGATGACGAGGTTGAAGCCGAAGTCGTGGATGCAACTCCTCACGTTGATGAACCAAAATCTTCTTTAAATGACCCTGTTAAAGCAGCAGGATTACGCAGAAAACTTGGCGCAAATCTTTTTGCAGTATATCAAGCTGTTGAAAGAGGTATTGATACATTAAACGATATTAGCAGTTACAACAAGCTAAAATCAGTTATTGCTAATAAATTCAAAGATTCTCCAACTGAATTTTCAGAACTTATGTCAAGACTAAACAATAAAGCTAAAAAAGTCGGTTTAGACGTAGAAGAAAACGTACACAATAATCATGGTCGAATTGATGTAGCAGCACAAACCCCTCATTCACACACATCTAGTGTTGCAAATAGCAGTGTTGATTTTCGTTTACGACCTAATTCACCACAAAAAGTTAACACATCTACAAAAATTCGCTTAGCAAATAGAGTTGATATTGATTTAAAAGATTTGTCAGACAAATTTAATCAAATGAAAGATGGCGATTTCTTTATTATCGGTAGAAACGTAAGCGGACCTAATGATATTTGTATAAACAATCGATATGTATCATCTCAACATCTAAGAGTTGAAAAAATAAACGGTGAAATATACGTCACAGATTTATCTTCTAAAAATGGCACAATATTAAATAGTACACAGGCTGATTATGCAGCACAATGGAAACCTGATTTAAATTTTTCAGGTTATAACAGTAATGATTTCCAAATGAGAATGGATAAATATTATGATGAACTTCGTAGAGGAAACTATACTTACGAAGCAAGTATTAGAAATATCACCGATAATGATATTGAACTACCATATATTTTCGAAGATTTTCGTCAAAAAGAATTTTGTAAAATATGCAATATGGGCGGCTGGTCACTTAGAGTTCCGAATAAGAACTACAGTCACAGAAATTGGAATCCGGTAGATAGAGTTTCGCTTAATGTAGTCGCTGACAAAGAGTGTTTGCGAGAGCTAGATATGCTTCTTGAAAAAGGGGAATATATCAATAAAAACGGCCAAAGAGTAAAAATAAAAGTACCCGTTGCTGAATACAAAACACCAGCAAGCCTCAACGAATGGTGCGAAAGACATGACCCGATTACAATGTATTTTGCTGAAAAAATTTCTCCGGAACTGGAACAAGCAATAGCTGAAATAACAGAAAAGTACGCTAGAACACCTTCTAACGGAAAAGCATTAATGAACAATTTAGAAGGTAAACCTTGGATTTCTCATGAACCGTACGTTGATCCAAAAGATGCTCAAAATTTATACAAAAGAGCAATGGAATTAAACCCTGAACTTGCAAAAACAATAAGTAATGAGCTAAATGACGCTGGCGATTGGAATTGTTCAAGCGGCCAGTTTGCAGCAGCAAAAAGACTAGTTGATGAATATGAAATGTCATTGTCATAAATGTAATCGTATGATTTAGCAGTTAATCAAAAGATTAACTGCTTCTTAAATTACATTCACTTGACAAACAATTAACAAATATGTTATAAAGTTAGTGGGGTAAATGTATATTTTTGAGTCTTGCACATTCTGCAAGACTTTCCTTTTTATTGGAGAAAAAAATGCAAGAAATAACAGTCGGAAAAACTTACAAACACTATAAAGGAAACCTTTACAAGATTATTGCATTGGCAAAACATTCTGAAACGAAAGAAGATATGATTGTTTATCAATCAATAAAAAACGGCGACATTTGGGTAAGACCAATGGTTATGTGGAATGAAACAGTTGATGAAAACGGCACATTGAGGTTTACATTATGTTAACACGAGATGTAAGAGAATGGTTGCAAAAAGTCGAAAGAAGACAATATTCATACGAAGATGCAATGTATGAATTTGTTAGATTTTCTTCGTTTTTAACAAGAGAAGAATTGAAAATGATAAAGCAAAAAATTGAAGAAAGTTATAAAAGCACTAGATAAAAAGGCTAACAAAATCATTCATAAATTACCTTTTTGACTGATTAATCGGTTTTAATACGGTTTAGTATATAAGTATGAACATACCGATTTTTTTCAAATTTCTAAATAAAAAAATAGAGCAATATGACAAAATTGCTTCAAATCCGTTTACAATCCATAGACCAATTACACTTATTTGGATAGAAGATTGTGAAATTAGTTCCAAAAAATCAAAAGAAGAAAAATAAGGGGCGGAGCCGGTACGGCTCCGCCCCTTATTAAAACCTACTTATACCTTTCCGCAACAGTTTTTAAACTTTTTACCGCTACCACAAGGGCAAGGTTCATTTCGTCCTACTTTTTGTGCCATTACATTTTGTTCCGGTTTAGGAGCTGAAATTACATCAAAAACATCTGAAAATGCATTTGAGCAATAAAGTACAGTCGCAGAAGAATATATTTTATTTTTTAGATATGTTGATTTGTATTCTTTAATCATATCTTCAAAAGTCATCTGTTTGTCTAATATTTCGTTTACAACATCCATAAAATTTGGATATTGTGCAGCAACACGAGATAGAATACTATCAGGAATTGACTCATTTGATAAAAAGTATTCTACACAAGCCTTGGCATTTTCAACTGTATCCTTACCTTCAAAAATCTTTGTAAAAGTTTCATAAAAAGGAATTGCATACAAACCTTTTTCTTTATCAAAAATTACTGCAACGTCATATGTTTCCGTGTGAGAAGAAAATCCTCCAAGAGAGTTTTCTAAAAAGTTTGAATAATTATTGTCCAACTCTTTAACATGGAAAAATTTCGGAGTTTCTAAATTTGAAAGTTTATCGTCAAGACTAATTTCTTCTCCATCATTAAACGCACCAATAATATCATCAGCATATTTATTTGTTGTCAAAATAATATCTTTATTAAATGTAGAAATAAATTTTTCATACATTTCTGATACAGTATTTTTGATACTTTCTTCTTTTTGTGGATTGTCAAGATACAACAGTTTTGGATCTTGTACTAACTTCATAACAGCATAACGAATTGCTTCATCTCTTTGAGAATGTGAAAGTATGCTTGATATTTCAATTACAAAATTTTCTCCGTTTAATTCAAAAATTCTTGCTACAATATATTGTCCGGCATAAACTCCTCTAAAATTTGTCATTTTAGTAAGAGAAAGAACTGTGTAAGTTTTTTCATTAATCAAATTATATAATTCAAATCCATTCTTAAGAATTCTCTTTATTTCATAAATCGAAGATTGAGCATCAACAAGCGCTTGAGCAACTTTTTTGTTTTTAGCTGTTTCTAAAAACATTTCCAAGATAGATTTATCTGCTATTCTTCTTTCAAAAACATATGGTAAAAATATTTTTTCCATTTGGTTTAGTGAAATGTTTCTCGCACCAATAGTTGCCAAATATTCATCAAAATCAGCCTTGATTGTTTCATTTGATTGAGTAAATTCAAAAACTTCTTTAATTACGTTGTTAATATCATTAATCTTGTCAATAATTGTCATATTATCCCTCTTCTCTCTTTATTACAAGAATACATGAAGCAAGCTAAAATGGCAATCATTCAATAGTGTATTAAACATCTGAATTAAATACATTTAACTTGATTTCTGCCATTCTTTTTAGCTTCATACAAAGCTTTATCGGCACGTTCAAACAACTCTTCCCCTGTTTCAACTTTATTGTATTCAGCCAAGCCCATACTTATTGTAACCGCAATGTCAATATTATCGACTCTGACAGGATGAGCTTCAACCGCTTTTCTAAGACGTTCACCTACAATTTGAGCTTCCGCAAGTTGGGTGAACGGTAATAGTACTGCAAACTCTTCTCCGCCGTACCTAGCCGGAATATCAGACTCACGAAGTTGTTCTTTAATTGTACTTGCTACACTTCTTAAAACTTCATCCCCAGCTGCGTGACCATATGTATCATTAACCTTTTTGAAGAAATCTATATCAATCATCATTGCACAAAGCGGATTATTTTGACGTTTTGTGATAGAAATTTCTTGTCCTAAACGGGTTTCAAACTGTCTTCTGTTATTTAGATTTGTCAAAGCATCCAAAGTTGCATACTGCAAAATTGTTGAATAAGTATTAGCTCTATTTATTGTTGCAGCAGCTTGTCTTGTTAGCTGTTCAAGATAATCAATATCTCGTTTTGAAAGTTTTTCAATCATACTTCTTGCAACAATACAACCGGTTACTTCATCCTCGCTAACAAGCGGGAAAGCTCCGATTTTGTCATCATTTGTCAAAATATATCCATAATCCTTATCAAGTTGTTTTAGTACGTCAAAAACTCTTTCATCATTACAAGCTTTTGGCCAAACCAGTGAAAATTCTTCATTCTGTTTCAAGAATACATAAATCAAATGGTCAGAAATAAATCTGTCTAACATTTCGCCGATAAGCGGAACAATGTAATTAATTTCATACTGAGTTTCAATGATTTTTGCAATATTTTTCATTGAGTCATGAAATTCTACATTTATTTGAGATTGTTCATTTAAAACAATATTTTGAAGTTTTAACGATACTTGCGCTCCAAGAATTTTCATCAAGAACAAAAATTCCATATCTACAGTCGTATTTGGCTCAAAATCAAGCTCAATTATTCCAAAAACCATACCATTTTTAACTATTGGCATAAAAATTGAGTCTATCTTAAAACTAATTTCACTAATTGTCTGTGGAAGTTTAAAAGCTTTGTTATTAATAACAAAATCATTTCCATGAATTTCTTCGTAAGCATGATAAATTACATCTTTTATATCACACTGCAAAACTTCATCAATGACACACCAATTTTGCGCATAATTTCTTAATGTTGAAGTATTCGGGTCAAAAACATAAATATTTAAATCGTTTAGATGAATATAAGTATTTACAACATCCTTTAGCTCATTTACCAATTCATAAGCATCAAGTTCTTTTATTAAGATATCCGCAGTTTTAGCTAAAAAATGCAACTTGTCATTCATCTTAGTTTAATTTACTCCTCTTCATCATCATTGAAATAACTAAATCCGGCACATGTTTTAAAATTCTTTTCTATAGCCTTATCAAATTCATCATCCGCAACAATTTTACCGTTAACGTATGTAAAACTATTACTCAAACTTCCAATTGGTTCATTTGTTAATTTTTCTGTGTAATACGCTTCACTGGTTATTAATCGTCGAGTAACTTCATTCAAAAGGTTAAAAATATAAGTCGTTTGAACAGTCGATGCAGTTGGATTTTCTGAAATTAATATTGCAGCTTTTTCCAACTCTGCAATTGATTCTCTATCACGATTTAAACCTCTTAAAAGAACTGCCAAATTATAATGTCCTTCAAAATTCATTGGTTCAATGTTAATTGCCTTGCAATAGTCTAATCCGGCTTCTCTGTATTCACCTCGCAAATGATGCGCTACGGCTCTATTGTAATAAATATCATAGCTGTTTTTAATAAATTTTGTCGCATTTGTATAAGCTTCTATTGCGTGACCTAAGTATTCATATGCCAAATACTGTTTTTCAAGTGGTAAATACAAGGCTTTTTGCCTAAAAGCAACCCCTTTATTAAAAAATGCTAAGCCACGATTAGTTTCCACGCTCTTAATGTTTGAATAAACAAACGGTATCCAAAGTTTAAACAGTTTTATTGTAGGGACAATGTCAAATTGTTCAATAGCTTCATCAAAAAAACCTAAATCTTCAGAATAAACAATTCCTAAATTCATTCTCGCCATTACAAAATTCTTGTTAGCTTCAATAGCGTGTTGGTACGCATCTACAGCAGAATAGTAATCTTCATGTACTGCATATATGTTTCCTAAATTAAACCACGCTTCATAATGTTGAGGATAGAGCTTTAGTCCTGCTAAATAGTAATCTAGGGTTTTCCCCATATTATCAACTGCATAAGCCTTGTCACCTTTATAAATATAATAAGTTCCTTTCGCATGGCGATACTGCTCTTTAAACCAATCTTGATAAAAATATCCGACCGCACAAAGAACTAAAATCAATAATAATGGGAATATTTTTCTAAAAAAACGCCTCATAATTAAGAATTATAGCATAGTTTTAACAATAATGGAATTTATATATTTAAAGAAATTTAAAACAAAAAAGCATGCCTCATTTTGATTTAGTGTAAAAAATACACCGAATGAACATTAACCAGTTGGACTATTTTTAAGTGTAAAAATAACGTTTTATCCCAAAGTATTGATTTTACAAGTGTTTTGACTCCTTTACAAAAGTTCACACTTCCTCTTGACAAAAAAACTTATATGGTGCATAATAAAAATGTTGAATGAAGTGTATGAAAAACACTTAATAAAACGGAGGTGTTAATTATGAGAATAAACGCTATTAATCATATAAACTTCAAAGAAAATACTTTATCAAGAGAAATGAAATCTGAAAGTGCAATCCTTATGTTAAGAGATCCAAATGCATCAATCAAATTTCAACAAAGCCAAGAATATGCAAGAAAAGCAGATTCAGTTGATTCAAATCCATTTGTTGCATTAGGTTACAAATTATACAGAACTTTCAACTTAATTACAAATAACGAAGGTTCTGAAGCCGAAACAAAGCAATTTAAAGCAATTGCATAATAAATTTCTATAATATAATACACACACATAACTAGCGGTAGTTTTTTAATTACCGCTTTTACTTTGTTAATACAAACAACATGCCAAACAATTTAACAAAAGCCCTAAATCAGTTATGCAAAACTATTTCACCGGTTTCAAGGGATTTTTTAACATTCATTACACGTTGATTTGAACTTCCTACCCAATGAAGTTTATTGTCTAAAAGTTCTTCAACAAACTTACCCTCACAAATAACATCAATGTCAGCAAGTTCAGGAATATCTTTAATTTCTTCCCACAAAAAACCTGTATAAAGCCAAATATTTTTATTCGGATATTCTGACTTAACTCTCTTTATTAAACGGAAAACTTCGTCCCTGTTAAACGGATGCAATGGATCACCACCAGAGAATGTTATACCTGAAATATACGGTTTATTTAGAGCTTCGAATAATTCATTTTCAGCTGCTTCATCGAAAGTTATTCCACCACCAACATCCCAAGTAATCGGATTTTGACAACCTTTGCAATGATGAGTGCAACCTGCAACCCACAAAACTACTCTAAGTCCGTCACCATTTAGCATATCTTCTTTTGTTATATTGTGATAATTCATTTCTTACTCTCTTTTACCCAAGTACATCCTTTATACTATTCTACAATCAATAAAAATTTTAATCAAAGATGTAACAATGTTTTTACAATTAGAGTTTGCAAGAAAGTTTTTACAGTCGGGTTGAAACCCGAACTATTTACTCGAGTCAACGATAAATATTGCACCAAACGGTTAATTCTGCTATAATCATTTGCACAAAGGAGGTTTGATGAAAATAATAAAACTTTTTAAATCAGCCAATGAACACAAAAACTTACAAAAAGCTGAAAAAATTATACCTCCACCTCCTATAATTTATGATAGGAATAACGTTACTATCCAAGAATTCAGAAAGTATGTACAATATCTTGCAAAATATAATATAAATAAAACTTTTTTTGAGCCTGACAGATTTATTACAGAGGAAGAAAGAGCAGAGCAAAATGCCTTTAGAGAAAAAGTTCATAATTTTGCAATAAATGGAACAGACTACATTTTTTATTGTTAAGTGCTAGATTAGCTTCACATAGCCATCCTTAATTTTGCAATTTCTTTTCTTCGTTTTTGATGAATTTGCAATCAGCCTCAAGTCTTTTATCTTCCATTGCTTCAATTAAATCATCTATTGATTTTATTTGTCCAAGCTCAAAACCCACTTCGGCAAATAAAACACAATCATTACAAAGTCTGTATGGCCCGTACTGAATCGAACCGGCTAAAGGTTTTGTATCTCCGCAAGCATTACACGTAAAGTACTCAAACTCGCAATCAGGATTTTCTTCAATATCATCAAGACGCATTTGTTCTACAACAAGCTGCATTTCTTGAACTACTTCTTCTTTTGATTTTGCCATTTTTAACCCTCTACCAATCCTTTCATCTCTTTAACAGCTTGTTCAAGTCCAACAAAAATTGAACGTGCGATTATGGAGTGTCCAATATTTAATTCAACAAGATTAGGTATTTCGTGCATTCTGCCTACATTCAGATAATTCAATCCATGTCCTGCATTAACTTTTAATCCGAAATTTTGCGCAAATATAGCAGCACCTTTTAAATCTTGAAACGCATTTTCTTCTTCTTCCGTTCCAAAAACTTCTGAATATCGTCCTGTATGGAGTTCGATAAATGGAGCACCTGTTTTTGAAACAGCAGAAATTTGATGAACATCAGGGTCAATGAAGAAGCTTACTTCTATGTTTTTTTCTAATAGAGGTTTTGTAAATTTTATGGCTCTTTCAAGTTGTCCTTCTACATCCAGTCCACCCTCTGTAGTTAATTCCTGACGTTTTTCAGGTACAATACAAACCGCATGAGGTCTTAATCTTAAAGCAATCTCCTGCATTTCATCAGTCATTGCCATTTCCAAGTTCAAATGTGTACGTGGCAACTTTCTAATAGCTTCAACGTCAGAATCCTTAATATGCCTTCTATCTTCTCTTAAATGAGTTGTAATAGAAGCTACACCACAATCTTTACAAATTCTTGCTGCCATAAGAACATCAGGTTCAAACCCACCTCTTGCGTTTCTTAATGTTGCAACGTGATCTATATTTACACCTAATAACATCCTATAATCTCCTTTTTTTACATTTTAACTCAAAGGAGTTTTAATAAACAAGTTATTCTAAATAATCCGTAACGAATTTATTACTATAGTTATCAACTATGCCATTACTCGAATAAAACTGTTGACAGAACAATTATCAAGTTCAGAAATAACTTCACGAATACTTTTTTCAAGACATTCTTCCGTAATTACAGTAATTTCAACCGTATTATCGTTAGAAACCCCTTTTTGTAAAATACTTGAAAGGCTTATGTTTTTATTTGCACAAATTGTACCGATTTTTGCAATCACACCAATTGCATTTGGAGCTGTAATTGAAAGGTAATATTTGTTATAAGTGTTTTCAATATTTACAGGATTTGCAACCGAATGGTGATGGCATCTCATCATTGGAAGTAGGTATTCAGTAGTTTTCCATTCTCTTGCAATAGAAAGAATATCACCTATTACAGAACTTGCTGTTGGGAATTCACCCGCTCCAGGTCCTGACAAAACTATGCTTCCGATAGGATGTCCCGTAATCAAAACCGCATTTGTTACATAATTAATGTGAGCAAGCATATTATGTTTTGAAACAAGCATAGGATGAACTCTTACATCCGCATTATTATTTTCATCAATAGTTGCCGAAGCTATTAATTTAATTTTGTATCCAAGTTCATTTGCTCGTTGAATATCTTCTTTGCGAATTTTTGTAATTCCTTCTCTATAAACATTTTCAAATTTAATACGAGAATTAAACGAAATTGTCGCAAGAGTTGTAATTTTATACGCTGCATCAAAACCTTCTACATCACCGGTTGGATCTGTTTCAGCATAACCCAATTCTTGTGCTTCTTTCAAAACTTCTTCATAAGAAGCTCCGTCTGCATCCATTTTTGTAAGAATATAATTTGTTGTACCGTTCAAAATAGCTTGAATTTTATGAATTTTATTCCCTGCAAGAATTGTTTTGATTGGCATAATAATAGGAATTCCACCGGCAATTGCAGCTTCATAAAGAACTACTCTATTATATTTTTCAGAAAGATTAAAGAGCTCTTCACCTTTTTTTGCAAGAAGTTCTTTATTTGCAGTTACAATATGTTTTCCATTTTCCAATGCTGTTTTGATATAATCCCATGCCGGCTCAACACCGCCCATAAGTTCAACTACAACATCTATTTCAGGATGATTTACAACATCATACGGATTGTCTGTAAGCATTTCAGGCGCAACTTCTACGGTTCGGGGTTTGTTAATATTTCGAACTGCAATTTTTACGATTTCAACATTGTCAAAATCCTGCAAACTCTTATAAACACCTGAACCAACCGTACCTAGTCCAATTAAACCAATCCTTAGTTTTTCCATAAATTTCTCCTATTTTCCTATGCAAAAATGGTCGAAAATATTATCTAAAATATCATCAGTAATTAATTCACCTGTAATTTCATCAAGAGCCAAAATCGCTGATTTTACATCTATTGAAATCAAGTCTTGCAATTCTCTTATTTGCGAAGCCAAAAGTGCCTGTTCTAATGCAGCTTTTGAACGATTTAAACAAACTTGTTGTCTTGAATTTGTCACAAATTCGAGATTTTCAGGTTCAACAGCACAAACTTTTTGAGTAAGCGTTGATTTTAAATCTTCAATTCCTTCTCCTGTTAAAGCTGAAATATAAACAATATCTGATTGTCGTTCTGATGACAAATCACACTTATTAGCAATCATTATGTGATTTTTATCTTTAATTAAATCTAATATCTCTTTATCTTCGTCTTTTATTCCTTGAGCTGAGTCATATACAAAAAGTACAACATCCGCTTCACTGAGAGATTGCTTTGAATATTCTACACCGATTTCTTCGACTCTGTCAGAACTTTCTCGAATACCTGCTGTGTCAATAAGAGTGACGGGAACTCCTAAATCAAGTGTTTCTTTGATTACATCTCTGGTTGTACCGGCAATATCAGTAACAATAGCTCTATCAAGGCTTAGTAATGCGTTAAACAAAGAAGACTTGCCAACATTTGGTTTACCGACAATTGCAACGGAAATTCCTTGACGCATTATATTTGAAGCATTTGCATCAGATAAAACCAAATTTATTTGAGAAATAATATTTTCAAATCTTTCAATCAAATAAGAATATTCAGGCTCTTTTACGTCTTCAGGGAAATCTATTCCGGCTGTAATTCGTGATAAAACTTCGAAAATCTCGTTTCGTATAGAATTGATTTTTTCTTTTAAAACTCCTGACAAGTTTTTTACGGAAATTTTTGCAAAATCACTTGTTTGAGCGTGAATAATATCTGCAACAGACTCTGCTTGTGACAAATCCATTCTTTTATTTAAAAAAGCTCGTTTGGTAAATTCTCCACGCTCAGCCATTCTTGCGCCATTTTTCAATACAAGATTTAATATATTTTTTACAATATTAATTCCACCATGACATTGAATTTCAACGACATTTTCACCTGTGTAACTATTTGGTGCAAAGAAAGGCAAAACTAAAACCTCGTCCAATGCTACACACATAGGCTTTTTGTCAGATGTCATATCCTTATTATCTTTAGCTTCCGAGTGTTCCTCTTGCTGTTTTTCCCAAGCTTTAACATCTCCATCAATTATCCAACCATGATTAAACTTTCTTGGCTCAAATGTAGGATTAGTAAAAATTTTTTCAATAATTTCAAACGCTTGTGCGCCTGAAATCCTTATTACACCAACTCCACCTGTACCATAAGGTGTAGCAACGGCTGCAATTGTATCAAATTCATCTAAAATATTCATAAACCAATTGTAACCCAAAAATATTCAGCATATAATAGTTTTATGAAAATAAAAGAAATTATTGAAGCCACAGGTGCTAAAGTTTTACAAAATATAGATGAAGAGCTTGATGTAAGAATTTCTACGGACACGAGAACAATTCAAGCCGGAGATTTTTATTTACCGCTAAAAGGTACTTCTTTTGACGGTGAAAAATTTATTAATCAAGCATTAGAAAAAGGCGCTGTTGGTGCGTTTTGCACCGAAGACAACGGGACTCTTCAAGTTAACAACACATTAGAAGCTTACTTACAACTTGCAAACTACAGACGTAACAAGCTAAATTTTAAAGTCGTAGCCATTACAGGCAGTTCCGGAAAAACTACCACAAAAGAACTTGTTGCATCAACACTTGGCGCAAAATATAAAACTTTTAAAACCCCGCTAAATCACAATAACGAAATAGGTTTTTGCCAAACAATTTTTGAAACACCTGAAGATACAGAGTTTTTGGTATTGGAAATGGGAATGCGTGGTTTAGGCGAAATAGAACTACTTTCTAAATATGCAGAACCTGATATAACAATAATTTCCAACGTCGGTACAGCTCATATAGGACGTTTGGGAAGTCGTGAAAATATAGCTTTAGCAAAATGTGAAATCGTAAAATATCAACGAGGAAATGTCTTTATTGCACATAATGACGAACTTATTAAGAAGACTGTTGAATTTGACGGAGAAAAAATTTATTATTCGCTAAATGATGTCAAAATTTTTGAAAAAGATGTGCATTATTCTAAGTTTGAATATTGCGACAATATTTATGAACTCAATGTTGGCGGTGATTATAATATAGAAAACGCTTTGAGCGCAATAAATTGTGGACTAAAATCCGGTATGACACCAAATGAAATTTCACATGGTTTAAAGTCTTATAAACCAATTGAAAAACGTTGGGAAGCTGTTCAAGCCGGAGGATATGAAATAATCAATGATAGTTATAATGCCAACCCTGAATCAATGAGAGCGTTTATTGACACAATTTATGAACTCTATAAAAATTATGTGATTGTACTTGGTGATATGGGTGAACTTGGTGAAAACGAAAATCAATATCACAAAGAACTCGGTGAATATATTCAATCAAAAGGAATGAATGTGCTTACAGTTGGTGAATTATCTAAAAATATGCCAAATGCACAACATTTTGACACAGTTGAAGATGTTGTAGTTTATATTAAAAACAACATTAGCAAAGATAAAAAAATATTCTTAAAAGCGTCAAGAAGTATGAAATTTGAACGCATTATAGAGTTTTTAAATACTCATTAACAGCACTTGGAACGAATTTTGAAACATCTCCGTTGTGAGCAAGGATTTCTCTTATCATAGAAGATGAAATATATCCGTATTCCGGTTTTGTAATCAAAAATACGGTTTTTAAATCATTCCATAACGCATTGTTTGTCTGAGAAATTTGTAATTCATACTCAAAATCATTTTGATTGCGCAAACCTCTTAAAATAACATTTGCACCAATTTTTTTCGCATAATCAACCGTCAGACCTTCATAAGAATCTATTTCAACATTTTTTAAATCTGAAACACTCTTTTTGATTAACTCAATACGTTGTTCAATCGGTAAAAACCCTTGTTTATTGACGTTGTAGGATACTGCTACAATAACTTTGTCAAAAATTTCTGCACCGTTTTTTAAAATATCTAAATGTCCGTTTGTAAATGGGTCGAAACTACCCGGATAAATCGCAATATTCATATATGTATTATAGCGTAGTTTTGTAGTGTTTTTTAAACTCGTCTTTACAAAACTTCACAAACTCAAACAAAAAAGGCAATTTTTTTCCTTCTCAAGACTTAATATATATACAAAGGATATTATCAGATATCACTTATTAAATAATACATAGTAAAAGGAGACATATATGGCAAGAGTACTAATTTCCATGCCGGAAGAATTTTTAGACAAAATCGATCAAGTAGCAGAGGGTGAAAATCGCACACGCTCAGAATTAATTCGTGAAGCTTTAAGAAGCTACATGTACAAAAGCAGAGTGAAATCATCTTCAATTGCAACAAAAAATGCTGCAATTTTGGAAGCTTTGCTCGATTAGAAATAAGTGTTCAAGTCATTGACTTGCAAAAACTTTAGTGATGTAATTTAACCGGAAGTTAAATTGCTTCAGAGTCAAGCGGAAAAAGGAAAAAATAGGGAAAATTAGGATAAAAACAATTCCACTAAGTTTAGTGGAATTGTTTTTTGTGTCTGGGTTGAAGGGTGATTTTCGTGAATCGTGAGCCGATGTTTACGGAGTTTTGAAGTGATTAAGTGATTACGTGACTAAGTGTTTACAGGTTTTTGAGGTGTACCCATAAAAGTGGTAGGGGGCAATTTTTGCACCAAATTCGAAATGCTCAAATTGCTCTATCCGTCGTGGGGGTGCGCTTATACGCACCATACTGCTAATTATATCAAGTGTTTTCGCCGATATTGAATCAAAACTACATAATTTATTTGAAGTAACAGTTTTTTTTATCCGGATACCAAGTACCATTATTTTCTTTGCAAGTTTGTTCACTTACAACTATTTTCTTACCTTCAATATTTAGAGACAAGCCTTCTTTGCAAAAGCTTATATCCAAACAAGTATCAACATCGTCCGTAAGATATCTGTGTAATAAAATAAAGAGGGAAAATATAAAAATAATTCCCAATATAATTATTATATTTAATATTTTTTCAAATAACTTCATTTAAAAATTATATCTCAATCAATATTTATTTGGCAATCCATTTGGTCTATAGATATCAACTAGAACACTACTGTCTTCTTCTAGATGTGTTTTCCCCTGTTCTCTTCCATATTTATTTGCTTCAAGATCGGCATCTTTATCATCTAAAGCAAGTTTTAAGCTGTACCCCTTTTCTATGATATTTCTATATAAATCGGTTAATTCTCTTAAATCACCTATAGCTTTCGCTACAAGTTCTCCAAATTCTCCTCTTTGAGTACCTTCGCAATTAGCCTTGGAATGAAAATATTTATCTGCACCAATTACATTTGCTTCTTTCATATCGTTATAATTTCTTATAAAATCATCAACAGTTCCAAACAATTGTTCTAAGGCATCTCTAATATTTTCGATAATAATAACATTTCCAGAATCTCTTTTTTTAGTTAGTAATAATTCTCCAAATGCATTTTTGCTAGCTATAATTTCATTTTTTAAGTTAATAGCTTCTTGTGTGATTTCAGAGAGCACTATAATTAAATCTAATAAACAATTACATTCGTTTTCATCTACAACTTCTATATAGCATTTGCAATTGGGATGTGGTTTATTTGGAATATCTTTTTCATTATCATACACAGTACCTTCTAATGACTGGCATTTTTCACAAGCACAATCATTGGAATGCCAGATATATTTATAGTTTCCAATACCGCCTTCAAGGACTATATTACTCATAAATCCTCCTATATTTTATTTCATAAATTTTGTTAATTAATTCTTTTGTGTTTATATTCTTTGTGTTTTTCGTTTCGAAAATAATATTACTCAAAAGTCCTTTAACTAAATATTTTTCAATTACATCTGTAGAATACTTGCTAGAAACATTGCCAATTAAATTTATAAGTTTATCGTTGATTACCCCATCAATGCTAATTTTTGAGGGTTTGAAAATATGCTTCCTTTCTTTGCAGAAAATATCTAAGCCGCATTGTAGAGCCTTGATAGCATTAGTTTCTCCAAATGTCTCGCAATAAATTTTTAGCATTAAGGGGCAGTTCGAAGAAGAAAACTGAATTTTATCAATCTTATTATTTACTTGATATTCAAGAATTAGCTCAGAAGCTTTTTGTAGTATTTTTTGATTATCTGTTTTAATTTCTTCTGGTAAATTATAGCTTTTAGATAGCAAAAGGTTGTTATTAAGGATTTCAACATCTTCCAAATCTTGATTTATTTTATCAATAAACTGATGAGAGATTTTAGGGAGTTCTTTGTCATAAAAATATTCATCTTTAATATATTTTTTTAAGCTTTTGATTTGTTGTGCAATCTGATTATAATAGTTTTTATCATTAATATTATATAGATTGTTTAACAGTGATAAAAATTCAGAACGACATCTTTTAGTGTTAATCATAATTCCTCCTTATTTAGTAGATAATAAATAAGGTATATTTCAGTATCTTACCAACTTGGCATAATACCTATGATTTGGTCAGATCCTGAACAGCTCGAAAATTACAGACTTACATCCTTATTTTCTATGCTTTCAGGATGACAAGTTTATTTGCATATTTATATCGATAGAAACGTGACACAAAGAAACTCCTGAGCGGTTGCTTCATTCACTAATTATTTGTATTGTTCGACATTAAACGAGTGAACTCGTGCTAACGCACTCAAACAGCACTCGTTTTGTTGTTGTCTCACAAACAATAATTGCTCATTCCGCAATGCTCGGATTTTTAACCACGTAATCACTTAAAAAAACCGTAACCCTCGATTCACAATTCACGACTCACGAGTCACGAAATGACCGCACCCCTCCTAGCCTCCCCCTTAGGGGAGGAAATTTCGTAAACACTCAGTCACTCAGTCCCCCAGTCACTTCAAAAAAGTAACCCTCAATTCACAACTCACGAATCACGAGTCACGAAAAAAATAATTAGTAAACTTTTTTTACAATAGTAAAAAAATACGAGCATTTTTTTATACTTTACTATACAATGTTTATGATGAATTAAGGATTGACTCATGATGGATACTTTTGAATTAACAAACTACAATTTTTATTCAAGTCGACTAGATATGGAGCTTATTACAACTATCGTTGATACTTTGAAAGAAATTTTGGAAGAGGACAAAAAGCAAGAACAGCCTTTGTTTTTAAAGGTTGCTGATGATTTTATTTTGAACATTGCTCGCAAAGTCGTTCAAGAAAAAAAGAAAACTTTTTTAATCGGAATTACAGGCGAAAGTGCATCCGGCAAAACTGTGTTTGTAGATAACACTATTGAAGCAGTTGTTCGTGATAAAAAAGAGGGAATTTATACAGTTATCCGTCAAGATGATTATTACAAAGACACTTCGAAAGAGTTGAAAGAAGCCGGCAGTTATGATGCTTTGTTCAAAACCGGTTTTAGCTTTGATACACCTGATGTAATAAATCTTTCTCTTATGAAAGAACATCTCAAATCCTTAAAAAACGGTGAGTCAATCGTATCACCTCGTTATGATTTTGTAACTTGCGAATCAAATCCAAACGGAGATGTTAAAAATCCTGCAAAAGTTATTCTGACCGAAGGCTTGTATGTCTTGAACGAAGAAGTTCGAGATATTATGGATGTAAGAGTTTATGTGTTTACACCACTTGCCGTTATTAAAGATCGTTGGTATAAAAGAGCTGCATCAAGAGGTAAAACAGGAGAGGCGGCTGATTTGCAGTTTAAGGATGTAAATGCAACTGCACAACAATATATTCGTCCGACTTATCAAATCGCAGATTGTATTATTAATGGTATGGTTGATAAAGAATATATTAAAGTAATTACGGAACGAATAATGGCACGACTTGCAGAAGTTTGTTGTTAGGAAATCTACAAGAGAAGATTTGAATTCAGAGCCTGTCCCAAGGGAGTGCTTGGAGGTATAACATAATCTTGTAGGAAGGTAGAATGCACTCCGACAATGAGGTATAAAAAATGTTTGAATTAAAAGCACAAATGTATTTTGCAGCAGCCCATCATCTTCTTAATTATGATGGCGAGTGTGAAAATCAGCACGGACATAATTGGTTAGTTGAAGCTTATGTAAAAGGCGATTTGCTAGATAAAAGTAATATACTTGTTGATTATAAAGTTTTAAAACGTGAATTAAAGGCTGTTTTGGATTTATTGGATCACAAGGATTTGAATGAATTAGATTATTTTAAAGGTGAGAGTCCATCAAGTGAAATGATTTCACAGTTTATTTATAATTCTTTAAAAGAAAGAATTCCACTTGTGAGCAAAATTTCAGTTTGGGAAACTCCAACATCTTGTGCATCATATTATGAGGTTTAATTGTGGATATAATTCAAACAATTTTAATGGGTTTAGTGCAAGGCTTGAGCGAGTTTTTACCAATTTCAAGTTCTGCGCATTTAGTTTTAACTTCAAATTTTTACAAGGTGTTTAAAGGAATTGAGGTTGTAGCAGAGTCTAATCAAGAGATTTTTCTTGATATTATGTTGCATTTAGGCACATTGATAGCTGTTTTAATTTATTTCAGAAAAGAAATCCTTGAAATAATTCGAGCATTGTGTTCCGGTAATAAAGAGGATAAAAATTTTAAATTGGGAGTTTTTATCATACTTGGAACAGTTGTTTCCGTCGTGGTAGCGTTACCACTAAGTGATATTGCAGGAAAATTGGTATTCAAACCGGCTATTGTCGGAATACTTTTAATTTTCACAGGTGTTTTATTATTATTTAGTGAAAATTACGCTAAAAAGATTATAGATAAAAAAGAATTGACACTAAAAAATTCCGTATTAATTGCTATTGCTCAGGGTTTGGCTGCATTGCCAGGATTTTCTCGTTCAGGTTTAACAATTGCAACAGGTCTTTTGAATGGGATTGGAAGAGCTGAAGCAGCCAGATATTCGTTCTTGTTGTCTATTCCTATTATATTGGGAGCTTCAATGGTATATCCTTTGGTATCTATTGATGTACATGAAGTTGCAACTTACAATTGGACTGCAATTATTATTGGAACAATAGTTTCAGGTATTTCAGGGTATTTATGTATTAAATATTTCTTAAAATTTGTTTCAAAATTTTCTCTTTCAGTTTTTGGGTATTATTGTTTGGCGATGGGGATTTTTGCAGCTATATTTTTCAGTTTTGTAAAATAGATTAGAACTAATAGACGGGGAGACAGAGAGTATGAGTTTAAACCAATATATTGAACACACGTTATTGAAACAGGATGCGACAAAATCTGAAATTAAAAAAATATTGGATGAAGCTCTTGAATACAAATTTTTGGGAGTTTGTGTAAATCCTTGTTATGTAAAATATGCAAAAGATTATTTAAAAAATAGTTCTGTAAAAGTTGTTACGGTAATCGGATTTCCTTTAGGACAAACAACTACTGAATCAAAGGTTTTAGAAACAATTGATGCAGTTAAAAATGGTGCTGATGAAATTGACATGGTTCTGAATGTTGGCAAACTAAAGGATAATGAAAATGATTTTATTGTAAACGAAATTTCTTCAATAAAATGTGCATGCCAAGGAAAGAATTTGAAAGTGATTTTAGAAACTGATTTGCTTAATTCAGAAGAGATTAAACATGCTTGTGAATTATGTATTAAGGGTGGAGCTGATTTTGTAAAAACATCAACCGGTTTTGTAAAAAATGGAGTCGGAGCAAAAGCAGAAGATGTAAAATTAATGTTTGAAACCGTTAAGAATGCAGGACTAGGAGTTAAAGCTTCCGGTGGAATTAGAGATAAAGAAGCTGCAGAAAGAATGATTGAAGCTGGTGCAACAAGATTGGGAACAAGTTCCGGTGTAAAAATTTGTTTGTAACGGAATTAATACTATGTTTCCTCCCCTTAGGGGATGAAGCGCTAATGCTCGTAATGACAGGGCGCAAAATTACTGGCTGTACGTCATTGCGAGAAAATCGTCAGATT
>CAZPBG010000009.1:41181-53323 GCA_964584885.1 uncultured Vampirovibrio sp. | reverse complement strand
ACCACGATGAAATCGGTGTGAACTCTCGTCTTGATGAAATTCAAGCAGCTATTTTGAGAGTTAAATTGAATTATATTGATGAATGGAACTCTGCTAGACGTGACCACGCAAAAACTTATAACGAATTATTTGCAGGTTGCTCTGATATCCAAACTCCAAAAGAATTGGACAACACTTATTGCGTATATCACCAATACACAGTAAAAATTCCTAACAGAGATAATATTCACAAAATGCTTCAAGAAGCTGGAATTGGTGCAATGCTTTATTATCCTGTTCCATTGCACTTACAAAAAGTTCATGCTCACCTTGGAGGTAAAAAAGGTGATTTACCTATTACTGAAAAGAATACAGAAATGGTTATTTCACTTCCAATGTTCCCAGAACTAACATTAGAAGAACAAAAAACTGTTGCATCAACATTGATTGATTGTTTAGAAAAATCAAAAATGGCAGTATAGAAAAATAAGCTGTTATTAAAAAAGGTTCCTATAAGGAACCTTTTTTATTGCTCTTTTTTATACAGTTTCAATTGATTTATGCTTAGAAACCGAATATCTTGATTTGTAGTTTTCATACTTATTTATAAACTCTAAATCTTCATCTTTGTTTCTGTGATTATATTCGTGCTTATCAATTGTTTGGTCATGAAGCTGAATTACGCTTGTTGCAATATTACCGCAATGCGCCGCAATTCTTCTTAAATCGTTTAACAAATCTGAGAACATAAAGCTTAATTCTGCTGTGCATAAACCATCTTTAAGTCTTTGAATGTGGCGATTTTTAACCTTTCTTATAATACGTTTAATTACAGCTTCCAATGGTTCTGCTTCTTGAGCCAACTGTAAATTATCAGTTTTATATGCTTCAAATGCAACTGTAAAGATTTCTGAAACAGCATGAACAATAACTTTTAACTCTTCCACCGCTTCAGGAGAAAGTTTCTTATCGCTTTCTTTTAGTTTTTCAGCGATTTTCAAAATATATGTTGCGTGATCGCCCATTCTTTCGTAATCACCGATTGCTAGTAGAATTTGTGAAATTCTTGCATTATCTTCTTCTGTTAATTCTTTCGCTGATAGTTTAAGCATAAATGCGTTTAATTTGTCTTCATAAGTATCAATTTTTATTTCATTTGTAGAAATTTGCTCTGCTTTCTTTTTGTGATAACTTTTTAGCATTTTAGTAGAATTAATAAAATTGTATTCAACCATTTCAGCCATTTTAACAGATTGTCTGTAACATTCTGCAATTGCAAAAGAAGGTGCAAGCAAAAGTCTGTCATCCAAAAATACAGACTTGCTCTTTTCCTTCTTATCAGGGACAAATGCAATTGCAAATTTTTCCAATGTTTTCATAAATGGGAAAAGCATTATTGCAGAAACAATGTTATAAGTTGTATGAACAATAGCAATTCCTAAAGGATTGATGTCTTTTGGAACAAAACTAAGTGGAAAAATTTTGTTCCATAATAAGAATAATGGTAAACAAATTGCAACACCAATAATGTTATAAATAACATGTACTGCGGCTACACGTTTGGCTGCTGTATTAACCCCAATTGCAGAAAGAACTGCCGAGATACAAGTACCTATATTTTGTCCCATGATAATAGGTACTGCCATACCATATGTAATACCGCCAACTAGTGATAAAGCTTGCAAAATACCCAATGATGCAGCAGAACTTTGTATAATCATCGTTACAACAAGACCAACAAGCATGCCTAATACTGGGTTCGTAAATGCAATTAAGGTATGTCTAAAACTTGGCATATCAGCAAGTGGCGCCATTGAGCCTGACATAACTTCCATACCAAACATTAAAATTGCAAAACCCATTAACACTGTGCCGACATTTTTTCTCCTGTTGCTTTTGGCTACCATAATCATGATTACACCTATAAGTGCCAATATAGGAGAAAAGGATTCAGGTTTTAATAATCTTAAAAAGAAATTAGAACTCTGAATCCCTGATAAACTTAAAATCCAAGCAGTTATAGTTGTACCGATATTTGAACCAATGATAACACTTATTGTTTGTGATAAATTCATAATTCCGGAGTTAACCAACCCAACAAGCATAACTGTAATTGCCGAAGATGATTGAACTGCTGCAGTAATACCTGCTCCAAAAATTAAACTTTTTATCGGATTAGATGTCACCTTCTTTAAAATTCGCTCTAAACGTCCCCCTGCTATTTTCTCAAGACCGGCTGACATAATAGAAATTCCATATAGGAAAAATGCCAGTCCACCGCAAAGCGTAAAAATCGAGAATATATCCATAATTTTTTCCTTCCTCATGCCCGTAAGGGCATATATGTTCAGTGTATCACAAGGAAAAATTTTCCTCAATGAAATTTATTTTTTTTATTGAAGATTTCTTTATTTTTTACTTTTTATTTATTTGGGGAATTTCTATTAAGAATTGTTAAGGTGACTTTTTCTTGATATAAGTGGGTTTTGCTAATTTTTACGTTATTATCATTGATACTGTAGCAAAAAATAGTTTTTATAAGGTTTTATTCAATAAAATTTGAGGATAAAAATATGATTATTAAACAATTTTCTGCTGCTAGTTCAACTAGTCCAAGACAAGAACGTAAAACTATTTTTAAAGGGGAATTAGAAACTAGATTTTTTAATGCTGTACGGAATAAAAACAAACAAGAACAATTAGTAATTTTAAATAATATAAAATTTGACGTTTTTGAAAAAGACCCCAAAACAGGTAATAATTTCTTACATATCGCATGTCGAGAGGGAACTCCTCCATTTATACAAAAAGCCATAAAATTACTTCGTATAAATAAAGATAAAGTTCAACAAATTATTAGTAGTGTTAATGCTGAAAATAAATGTCCATTAGATTATTTGAAAGACAATTCCATAAAACAAACCATATACTCTGCGTTAGGGGGAATTGTAGGTGCAAAAAGTGAAGAAAAAGATGACGTTACAAATGAAACAATTGTAAAATCAGAAGAGAAAGTCGGAAATGAAATAGATGAAGCTATAGATCTTGGGGGTATCTCGTTTGGAGATGAGGAAATGTTTGAAGAGGATTTAACTGATGTTTCGTCGAGTACAAAGGGATTAGCTTCAATAATTGGCTTAAAAGAGTTAAAACAAACTTTAGAAAATGAAATTATCAAACCACTAAGTGACAATCGAAATGTTTTCACAAATGGCTTTTTATTGCATGGACTTTCCGGTAACGGGAAAACCTTTACTGTCGAAAAATTAGCTGAAGAACTTAATAAGGAAATTATTGATGCATCTTTGCTAATTGCAACTTCAGCTAAAGATGCACAAGTAGAGTCAGAAACCGAACAACCACAAATAAATACTCTCATTGAAAATAGTATTATTAGAATAAATCCGGATGAAATAAGAGAAATTAGTAGTGTAGCAAATATTCTAAAGAAATATTATATAGAAACTAACAAACAGGGAATAGTGTTTATTGATGAAATTCAAAAGTTTTTCCCTGAAAATATTACGTATATCAACAATATTCGTGCAATGCAATCAATTGAAAATAGTGCTCGAAACGGAATGATTTTACTAGCTACAACAAAAAATATTGAAGATATAAATTCTTCTGTTTTAAATTCGTTAAGATTTGAAAAAATTATTGAGTTAAAACCTCCTAAAAAAGATGAAATCATTGATTTAATATCAGCTAAAATTTCAGAAGATACAATGTCAAATGAAGAAATAACAAAACTTGCAAGACGAATGAATGGGCTTTCTTATAATGATATTGCTAGAATTATTGAAAGAGCATTCAATAAAAATAACAATCCAACAATGAATGACATAAATTCTGAACTTGAAAGTTATGCAAAACTTTATAATATTACAGATTTAAATGATGAAGGAACTACTTCAAATTATGATGTATTTCAAAAAAGAGTCAGTTTTTCTGTCAATGATCCTAAATCTTTAGATGATGTAATTGGAATGAATGAAGTCAAAAATAAGCTTAGAAAGATTTTCACTCCAATAAAAAAAGAAGAGCTATTAAAAGATTTTTATATTAGAAATAAAATCAAAAAACCGAATGGTATATTATTGTATGGCCCTCCCGGGTGTGGAAAAACTTTTATTATGAACGCTCTTGCAGCCGAAACAAAACTCCCTATGTATCAAGTTAAAATTAGCGATATTGGTTCAAGTTATATTAACCAAACGGAGAAAAACATAAAAAAAATATTTGATCAACTTAGAAAAAAATATAAAGAAACTGGCGAGGCAAGTATTTTATTTTTTGATGAGTGTGATTCACTCTTTGCAAAAAGCAATAATACTGATAATCGAAATATATTGAATACATTAAAGGAAGAAATGAACAATGCAGGCGATGATGGTATTTTTATTGTAGCCGCCACAAATGAAAAAGATAATTTGAATACAGCGATTGTAAGAGATGGTCGTTTTGATACGAAAATTGAGGTTGGTTATCCCGATGAAGAAGCTAGAATTGGTTTAATATCAAGGGCATTGAAAAGTCCAATTTTTGCGACAAAGGATATGGATGCAGAAATTCTTGAATTAGCAAGGTTAACCAAGGGGTTGTCCAATGCTACAATTACGGGTATATTTTCTAACCTTAAGTATAGCAAAGCTTCTAAATTAGCGGAAATCGTTACAACAAAAGAAGAACTTGATAAATATATTGAAACAATGCCTATTAAAACCGACGAAATTAAATCTTCAATCGTTGCTAAAAAACAGGAAATTAATAAAATGAATTTAAAGCAAAAAAATATTGCCGGTTTGGATTGGTTAGATAAAACAGCTGTTTATGATGAATTTTTAGATAGGACTTTTTATACATCTGCCGGCGACCCAAAATCTTTAGATGACGTTATTGGTATGGACGATGTAAAAAAACAAATGAAACTTAAAATTATAGCGCCACTTAACCCTAAAATAAAAAAATATTATGATGAAAACAAAATTCCAACTTCCAGTGGCATAATTTTATATGGTCCGGGTGGTGTTGGTAAAACATTTATAATAAGAGCTCTTGCTGCCGAGGCTAAAATACCTCTTTACGAATTAAATTTGAGTGAGCAAGGTTCTTCTTATATAAATGAAACATCAAACAATATTAAAAAGGTTTTCAATCAACTTAAGAAAAAATATAAGGAAACCGGTGAATCCAGTATATTATTCTTAGATGAAGCAGATTCTATCCTAGGATATTCCCAAGGCGGCACCAGTGCTGATCAGGAAAGGACGAATATCCTAAATACCTTAAAAGAAGAACTGGCAAATGCATCTAACAATGGGATTGTTGTAGTTGCCGCAACAAATAATTACAATAACTTAGATCCAAATGTTATACGTTCTGGTAGATTTAATGATCATATAAAAATTGATTATCCGGATGCAAAAGCAAGAGGTGCTTATTTAATTCATGTTCTAAAAAGCCGGAAAGTATCTGAAGGTTTAGCGAATAATAGTGAAGCTATTAAAGAATTAACTGAGTTGACCAAAGGCTTATCTAATGCAGATATTAAAGCTTGTATCGAACATGCCGTAATTAATTCTCAAGAAGAATTTGTTGACAGAATATTAAATACATATAAAGACAACTCTCTTTCAACATATACAGAAAGTGAGTTTAAATCTATTTCACTTGAAGAATTAACTGCAGCCATTTTACGAAAACAACAAGAACGAGCAGAACTTTCCATACAAAATAATTTTAGCATAAGAGGTTCATATGAAAATATTTAAAATAAATTCATTAAATAATCTTCACATTTTGAAAAATAAATGCAATTATAATTCAAATAATACAAGCACAGTTGAGCTAAATAACAATATTATTAAGAATCCTTATTACAATACAATCTCTTTTAAAAGGCAAAAACAACTAGATAAATATAATCTTATTGATAAAGGTTATGAAGAGATTTTAATTGCTCCTAACGGTACAGTAAAAAACAATTCAAAGTTTTTAATTATTGAAAACTCAGAACAATTAACAGCAGTCGCAAATTCTTCCGGAATGGAAAACCGTTATTTTATTTTAACCTCAGATATTGATATGGAAAATTGTAACTTTCAACCAATAGGCAGTTATATAAATCCTTTCTGTGGAGTTTTTGACGGGAATGGCTACTCCATAAAAAATCTTACTATAAATTCTTCTGATGATGATGTGGGGATGTTTTCATTTACAAATAATGCAAAAATTTCTAATTTAAAAATAGAAAATGCAAATATTATAGCCAGAAGTGAAGTCGGAGGAATGATTGGTTATGCAGAAAATACAGTAATAAACAATTGTGAATTCTCAGGAAACGTTATAGGAGAACTAAATGTAGGAGGTTTAGTGGGTGTTGGCAAATATAACAAAATTAACAGCATTCTTTTATCCGGAGAATTAAAGTCCTCTGAAATTGCTAAAAATTTCTTGTTTGATTCTTCAATGTTTAATGAACAATTAAATTCTGCTTTTGGCGGTATTATAGCAAGAGATGAAGCAAGTGAAATAACAAATGTATATACTAATATGAATATAAAGGCTGATATGGATTGTGGTGGTATTGTTGGAATTTCGACATCCCCACATTTTGCACCAACCAAAATATCAGGAGTATGGTTTGAAGGAACAATTCCAAATCTTCCTTCAACAGGAGCTATCATTGGAAATGGAAATAACGCAGAGATTTCACAATGTATTGCTATTAATAATAAAATTATAGGAAAAAACAATGAATGTGTTATTAACAACTGTATAACAAAGATTAAAGATATTAAAAATGTTAATCTATCAAATTTTAATGAAAAGTTTTGGAATGTTAAAGAATATTGTATGCCTAGGCTTAAGATTAAACAAGCAAAGATTGAACCAGAAAAAGTTTTTTTAGAAGATATTAATACTGCGAGAGAATTAGGTTTATTCCCTGATGCAACTGAAGATTACATCCCACCTGATTATATTGGTATACCAATCAAAATAGCACACCCAAAACATTATAAACAGAATGCCGAATTGGTTGAAAAAATTAAAAATTCAACAGATAAAAGGTTTTTACTGGATACTTTTTATATATATGCAGATTCATACCGGTTAAATTGTTTAACGACAGATGAATATGACGAAATATTATTAGCATTAGTTCAAAATAAAAATTTTGATGTAAATTATATCTATGGTTTTAAAGATGAGCTTTTGTTGAATTTTAGAGAATCTATTCACTGTCATCCTTTATATGTGTGTTCAAGGCTTTCAAAACCTTATATTTACAGAGAAATGTTGAAAAGGAATGATATTAATTTAGATAAATTATGTGGTTGTGATAATGCTACAGATACTTTTATAACAATGCAAAACTATCCTGAAAATGCTAGTGCATATATTCTATATTCATCTAATAATCCAAAAGTTGTAAGTTATCTAACAAGAAAAATAGAAAATCATAATTGCAAAAATCGAAACAATTCTTCTGAATTAATAAATCTTATGAATAAATATTATCCAAATAAATTTGATTATGATGAAAAAAATCAAGAAATAAAAATTCCAAGAGAATTTATTAAACAAACAACAGATTTAGAAAACTATTCATATGACGCAAATGATACAGTAATGTATATATTAGACGATGTTATGAAAAATATGAATGTTGATATCAACTTTACGGATTCTAATGGCAATAATCTAATTAATATTGCTGCACAATCAGATAATGAGCTTTATGCTTATGTATTATTTAAAAAAGCATTGTCTATTGGAACTAATATTGACAATAGAAATTCTAAAGGAGAAACTCCTATTGACACATTACTAAGGAGTCGTAAAAACCAACAAATTCTTGCAGATCTTGTATGCAAATTAGAAAATCCATTCGTTACAAATGATATCGGAGAAAATGCTATTCATATATTTAGTAAGAATGAAGATCAAAGAAAGGGAATACTATTAATTGAAAAAGCTCTTGAAGCCGGATTGAGTTTAAATATTCCAGATGAATTTGGCATAACACCATTAATGAATTCAATAGAACAAAAATACGATAATATGACTTCGTTCCTTATAAATAATGGTGCGGATGTTAATATATGTGACCAAAATGGACAATCAGCATTGCATTATGCATGTATTAATTATACAAATTTTTCAGATTTAAAAATTATTTATTCACTCCTTAATAGAAATGCTAACACTATGGTTAAAGATGAAAATGGCTTAATGCCATTTGATTACTTGCCAAATGAGATAAAAACCATTGTAAATATGCAATCTGAAGATTATATTCAGTTTAAAGAAAATTTAAAATCTAATCCTGAATTATACGGTTTATTGCCAGCTGTAGCATTACAATATTCTGCGCATTCCAAACTTTTAGAGAATAGCAATCTTATTGATGATAAATGTAATAATTTTAAAATTGAAACAACCCAAGTTCGGTTGAAACAAAGGGATATTTTTGAGGATTTAGTCAAAGAAACAAATCATAACAGTGCATTATGTAATTTAGCATTTCAATTAAAAAGAAATAAAATAAACGATGTACAAAACATTCAATTAGAAAATGGAAATTATCTATTACATCAATTAATGCAAATTTGTAGCCCATATACTAAAGAATGCATAAAAGAATTATGTAAAAAAGATAAAGTTGATGTTAATCAATTAAATCAGATGAAGGAAACACCTTTGATGAGTGCATTAGAGAAATATGCGACATTGTCAACAACAAGAGAAAAATTAAATTGTATAGATAATATTTTTGCACTTTTAGAATTTAATCCTGATATAAACATTTTGGATGATAATAAGCAAAATGTTTTGCATCGAATTTGTCAATCAGACTGTGTTATTTTATTGAGCAAATTTTTGGAACTTAATTCAAATATAAACCAAAAAGATGTTTTAGGTAAAAATCCTATTGAATATTTAACAACAGATGTTGCGGATAAAATGCGTACATATTATGAGAATTATGCATTAAGTAAAAAATTAAAAATTGATATTACAAATAATATAAGGAGATTATTATGAAAATTCAATCCATCACAAATTACAATTTAAATTCGTATTCATTACTAAAAACGGAACGACAAAATCTTGAAACAACAAATTCTGTAAAGGATAGAGTATTCCCTAAATCTTATATAAATTTTGGTTGGTGTACACCACATATAACAGCAATGAGTCAACTAAATGCGCAATTTAACCTCGCCGTGGAGCGGACTCTTAAAACTCAAGAAGCAGCTATGAATCGTATAAATGCAAAAAATGTTTTAAAACAAACTCGCTATGATTTACTTGATAATGCGAGTGCTAAAGCTGCAAAATTGTTTTCTCAATATTGTAATGTTCAATATTCGACAGCTGAAATGCTTCCAACATATTCACTTTCATTAAACAAACCATTAATTACTATGATGAATAAATTAAATGGGTTAAATAATCCCATAAGCACATTAATTACAATCAATAATATAACAAAATTAAATATGCTAAGTGGAATTGATAAAAATACTTCAAAAGCTTATACTCCTGAGCAACTCCAAAAAGCTAAATCCGGAACGCAACTTTACACAACAATTTTGCTGCTTGATAGAGTTAAGGCACAGTTAAAAACTCAAAATTTAGATGATAATAGTAAAAAACAAGTAGAAAATTTAATCGGAATAATTGAGTGTGCTGTGGATAAAATTTATGGCAATAATACCTATGACAGAATAATGAAATTAAGTAACATTGGGCCTAATCCGACTTTAGAGCAAAAAAGAGCATCGATAGCTTTAATACAAGAATTTGATGCAAAATCACAAGTATTAGATTTTGGCGAAGAATTTGAAAATAACTTAAAAGCTTTGATTGAATATCAGAATAAAGCTGAAAACAAAACAGTCGTAAATACCGGAAAAGGATTAATTGGCGATGTTGGATTAAAACTTTCATATCATACACATGCGCAAGAAGAAACTCATCATCATCACCATCATCATGGAGAAATGACAGAGGAAGAACATAGACTTTATCATTTAAGAGAAGAACAAGAAAGACTAAAACAACAACAGGCAGGACATCACGAATGAAAATAAGTAATATTCGAACGAATTCGATAACAAAACCATGTTTCAAATCAGCTTCATCTCTGATAAGCACAAGAGAAAAGATAATTTCTGATATGATAACAATGGAAATTAATTTGAATAATTTAAAACAACAAAAAGCAAAATTAACAAATCAATTGCTACAAGTCGAGTGGTTTAGTGAGTTAGAAAAATCTATTGGTAATATTATAAAAGGACTTTTTAGCGCCGGTGTAAAACCTTTGGATATAAATTTCCCTGGGTATTCTAAAGCTGTAAATTTAATCAGAACTCTATTTATAGAAAAAATTAATAAAAGCAATAATTATGAAAAATTCGATGTGCATCCGGCACTATTGCTATGTGGTCAGAAATCATCAACAATACCATTTGTCAAAGCTGCAATCAAAGAAATAAATCCACAAAGAATTGTTATTAAAGCTAGAAAAATTGAAAATAATTTCTATAGTGATTTACAAAATATGTTGGAGGAAGCTAAAGAGAATTATTTTCGGACGGGAAGACATACTGCAATTTTTTTAGATGAACCGGAGCGATTTATTGCAACTAATATGGCTGAGGCGGAGGGATTGGGCATTAATCTTGATGCAGAAGATAGAGAAATTCTCAATAATTCACAGAGTGATATGAGCAAGGTTTCGTATTTCAAAGCATTGTTAGATGAAGTATCAAAATCTCCTGAAAAAAACAAGAATAATGAATTCCGTTCAGCTGCGACATTTATAATGGCTAGTGAAAATCCGCATTTAATACATCAAGATTTATTAAAACGCCAAGGTAAATTAACTGCTTTGAATTTAGGAATTCCCATGAATGATATTTTGCAAGAAATGATAATAGATATAGCAAAATTCAAAATTCCAACAATATTGTTAGATGGATTTCCTTGGAATAAACTTATAAAAACATTAAATCCAAGTTCCAGTAATGGAGGATTAAGTATTGTAAATATAAGACAGGCACTTGAAAAATCATTAACTCTACCTGAATTTATTTCTGCTATAATATCTCAAAAACGTGATATTTCACCAAGTGTGTGTAGCAGATTTATGCATATTAATAGAATTATGGATTTTGGGAACTCAAAAAAAGACAACAATTCTATTGAAATGTTACTTTTACAAAGAAAAATGGGATTATTATCAAATGCTAAGAAACAAGAATTATTTAAAGAAATTGCTAAATTAAAAAATGAGTTAGAAGAAATTAAATCAATTTCGTTGCAAAAAGATTTAAGCGAAGAACAACAAAATAGATTAAAGATGATAACAGAAATTTTGAACAAAATATAAAGGAGTAAATTATGAAGATTTTTATGAACACAATTCAAGCAAACAATTCTGTTGTTTTAAACAACAGAAGGAATGTGACAAGATCACTTATGTACTCAAATCCTGTTGAAAAACCTGATAGTATATCATTTAGAGCAAATATGCTAGCAGAAAAAGAATTTGTAAAGTCATTATTGGACAAATCTACATCAAGACTAAAAGAAGCAAATATTGAAAGGAAGAGAGTTGGTGGTCTATTGGGAAGAATAGAAGAATTTTTAGGTGAATTTTTGGGAAATAGTAATGAAGAGTTGCAATTCATTATTCAAAACTATTGCAATGATGCAGGAAAAAGTCACTTTGTTAACAAAAACAAAGATATTTTACAACGAATAATGGATTTTGCCGAGCTAAATTCAATTCCGACAGCTAAATTTATGTGTAACGTACAATCTGCAAGTGAAGCGTACAATAGAAAACCAAATGAAGAAATTTCTACAGAAATGAAATCTTTAACAAAACAATCTGCTGCTAATTTTATTCGTATCGGTAAACGTAATGGTGAAATCTTGTTTGCACAAGATCCTATTAACAGAGCTTTTTTGGAAGATGTTTATGACTTGATGCAGAGCGGAAAAGGTAAAGAACCTGCAATAAGAAAACCTGCTCCGGTTGTCGAAAAACCTGTACAAAAACTAGCTAATACTCCAAAAGAACCTCCTATCGACGGAATAGCCTTACTGAAGCAATTTGACAAATTGTGTGAACAACAAGAAT
>CAZPBG010000009.1:0-41081 GCA_964584885.1 uncultured Vampirovibrio sp. | reverse complement strand
AGTGAGTGGGTGTAATTCGTTGTTACAAACCTTAACAAATAGGCAAAAAATAATAGTTAGCTTAAAAATAAAATGTAGGAAAGGAGAAAGTATATGAAGTTAACTTTAAATCAAAAAATTCAAACACCACAAATTAACACAATTTATGGCAAAAGAATTAATAATCAAAAAAACAAGCAAGGAAATGGTAATGAACCAGTTACAGCAAGTCCTGTTCCAAGTTACGGTTATGCGGATATGAATGTTAAACAATATAACATTTCACAATTGGCATTTGGAGCAAAGATGGGACTTACAAACCAAACTTTGTTAAAAGAAATTAGTGGACTAAAGTTAGAAAAAGAATCTTTGCTTAATAGGTCTGTAGATTCTGCTATAACAGAAGCAAAAACTAATCTTAAAAAAATCGCAGCTTGGTTCTACGGCGAAGAGAATGGATGTTGGACTGATTCAGAGCGTTATGTCTATGCCCGTGATCTGGCAATTAGTGCAGGGAATTACGCTAAAGAATCGCACGTTAAAGGTCATGGTGGTACTTGGAAGTTTTTCCATGGAGATGGTTCTAAACAATACTATAATGCATATGGTAAAAAAATGGAGTCGGAATACTATTCATATAGTCGAAGTATGGATAAACTTAAGTCAAACAAAAGTCACTACGAAGCAATTGTGCGTGTAGCAAATGAATCTGAAGAAAATAAGCAAAAAAGATTAAAAGAAATTGATGAAATTATAGCGGCAAAAGAACGGTTAATAAGCTATCAAGGTTTACAAGATACTATTAATGACATGCTTTCTGCTAGGGGTGGGGTAAATGATAGGATTGCAGGTTATCAAAGTGTAAAAGATGAAATCAATTCCAAATTTGTGCAAGCTCTTGCTAAATCTAAAACAGATAGCGATGCAGATGTGCCTCCTGCAGTTCTTCTTTATGGTCCAACCGGCACAGGTAAAACAACTTTCTTAAACGGAATAAGAGACCAAGCTAGAGAAGGTGGTTATGCCGAAGTAGTTGATATTTCATCAGCTTTGAAAGGTAGAGATTTTGAAGGGACTTTGAAAGTATTTTTAGATCGGGCAAAAGAAAGATTTTTTAATGAACATAAACGTACAATATTCCTTATGAATGATGCTGAAAAAATCTTTGCAATAAATGAAAAAGATGCTCCTCTTTTGGGCATAACTCTTGATGAAATGGATAAAGAAATGTTACATGCTTATGGTAACAATATGAAAATCATTTCAACTTTTAAAGCTTTGCTTGATGAAGTATCAAAAAATCCCCCAGAAAATCGACGATACGATGGACCACGCAGTGCCTCAACGTTTTTTATTACAACAAATTATCCGCACTTAATCCATCCTGATTTGTTAACCAGAGAAGGAAAAGTCACAAAAATCGCTGTAGGATTAGCAGATGATTACAACTTGGGAGAAGTGTTGAGATTTTATTTTGAAAAAATGAATGATGTTGCAGACAAAATTAAAGCATTTAAAGGTGATCCAAATTATAGAGAAGCTATCAATAGTATTGTAGGATTTACCGACAAAGGTAGAGCAAATGTTTTAAAAATGCTTGAAGATGGTACAATTGATAAGCTACATGTAGATTATGAAAATATGCCTTATGAACAAATCGCAAAAACTATTAATCCAAATACAAAAGAAGGTGCTTTCAGTAATGACGGTTTAAGAGTAATCTGCCAAAATGCATTCCTTGATTACCTTGAACAAGATATTAGAAATAGTGATTACAAAGATTCTTTCTTTAAAGTATTCATCAACTCAAGACGAGATATTAATCCTGAAAGATTGAAAAAATTTAATCTTATTGACAGAATGATAAAAGATGAGGAAATCGATCCAAATACTTTAGAGCAACTATTACTTCAAAAGAAAATGGGATTGCTCTCTGAAAAACAAGCAAATCTTTTGCAATATCAAATAACAAAAATTAATTCAGGTTTATACACGCTTTCTGAACGAGAAAAAAATGGAACATTATCTCCTAAAGAACTAGAAGAAAAGGCTCATTTAGAAAACCTTAAAGCTAAGCTTGAAGCATCTGAACGACCTAAAACCGTTAATGATGTAGAAGATGAATTTTAAAAAAACTCCTTGATTTTGTTTTAGTTAACTTCAAGAATAACCACAAAGTACATATTTGCCTTTGTGGTTATTTTTAAGCTAAAATTCTTTCGCAAATTTATAAAGACATAATATATTGTTTATGATTTAATCAATATATGGAAAATTTCGGAATTGATAAAAGTTGGATTGATGCGGGATTAAATGTTGATTTAATCACTGATATTATGGAAATAATTGCTGAAAAACGCAGAGATAAAGAAATATTGCCGGCTCAAGAGGATGTTTTAAACGCAATTAAATTAACATCATTGGATAATGTAAAGGTGTTAATAATCGGTCAAGACCCCTATCCTAGTTCAGAACATGCTCATGGCTTGGCTTTTTCGAGCTTGTCTAAAAAGACTCCGGCTTCATTGAAAAATATTTTTAAAAAAATTGAACAAGATTTTCCTGATTGCAAACATACAACAAACCTTTTGCTTGATTGGGAAAAACAAGGAGTGCTCTTGTTAAATACGGCTCTTACTTTTGAAGGGAAAGATACAAAATTATTGAAAGAACATACAAAATTATGGGCGCCGGTTATTGAAAATATTTTTTCAATATTAGCTAAAAGAGGTGATATTATTGTTATGCGTTGGGGTGCTCATGCACAAAAAATAGGTGCTTGTTTCGAAAATGTAAAAGGAATTACTATCATGGACACAACTCATCCATCACCATTATCTGCTCACAGAGGGTTTATGGATTGTGACCATTTTATTAGATGTAACGAGATATTGAAAGAACGGGCTATTAATTGGGCAACGTAGGCTCAAGTCCAAGATTATGTGTAGTTATTTTTGGAAAGAATTTCTTTAACAACGTTGTTCTTCTTTGAAAATCTGCTTCATATCGTTCTCCAATACGAAAAGCATCTTCTTCAATTTTTGATGAAGAATACCATTTTTCGGTTAGTTTTGTAACAGGAAATGGACATTCAAGCATTCTGCATTTTAGAAAATGTAGAGCTAAATTTAGTTCTCTTTGATTGAACTTTTGGGGGTTAAAAAATTTATTCCAAAGTTGTGTTTTAAGTTTAGCTTTTAATTCACGTTGCTTAAAGTGTCTTAATTCATGTGCAACTGTATTTATGTTATATCCAAGAGTTGGCAAAGTTCCTACACCAAGTTTATTTTCATTTTGTAAGGATACTCCTTGAACATAGTTAATGTCATCCCCTTTAATGTAAAAAAGTTTGATATTGTCGAGATGTTCTAATTTTTCTTTTTTACCTAAAGTTCGCACAAGGGATTTTATAGCAATTTCATCCGGCATACTACGTAAAACAAGATATTCGTCATTTGTTATTTCTTTTGGGATATTTTCGCTGGCATTAGTAGTTATTTGTAATAAATCTCCGGCTTCAGAACGTTCTGCATCTGTTATTATATGATTATACCCATTTGAGATTGAAAAATTTTCTGTATAATTATTATCCTTATTTTTTACAGTTTTATATTTCATAATGTTAATTGAAGGCTTTTCAATCCCAGCTTCTTTTACAATATCTACTTTATGACGAACACCACTCTTGATAGAATTATCAGAGGCATAGGTTATTGACTGTACATCGCTTATGGAGATTAAATATTTCTCCCAAGCAGAGTTTTTTCTTATTGTATAACGGGACTCTATGTAGTCAAGTAGAGTTTTTCCCTGATAATTTTCACGTTTTTGACCAATAAGTCTGTCCTTGGAATCATAATATAGATTTACATTCGTTTTTTTGTTTCCAAATTCCCGTTCAATGATAAGCTTTTCTGCTCTTTTTGTGCCAAGAGGAGCTTCTGAAGCTGAAAATTTCGTAGGAATTCTTGATATAATACGATTTCCGCCCTTATTAAAAGGCATTAGTGTACTAATATTTTTTTGTGTAAATAAATTCAGTTTCATATTAATTATAAAACTTCTAAATAAATATTTTGTCATTGCTTTTTTGTAGTATAATTTTATTACAAATGGGAGATAAAAATGCAAGAAGTTTTAGAAAGAAAGTCAATCAAAAATATTGATTTTAACTGTGATTTAGCGCAATCTTACGGTGTGTATAAAAATAACAATGAATTTGAACTATTAGATTATGTTAGTTCTGTAAACATTTCATGCGGATTTCATGCCGGAGATGCTTTAACTATAAAAGAAGCTTTGCTAAAAGCAAAAGAAAAAAATGTATCAATCGGAGCGCATATCGGTTTTAATGATATTCAAGGTTTTGGTTATAGACCTGTTGAATTGAAAGAAGATGAAATAGAAGCAATCGTTGTTTATCAAGTCGGAGCTCTAATGTCTTTTGCGAAAGCTTATGGTTTGACAATTGAACACGTTAGACCACACGGTGCTATGTATAAAATGGCAGGAGAAGATTTTACATTCTCTTGTGCAATAGCAAGAGCTATTAAAAAATGTTCTGAATGGCTTGTTTATTATGCTCCGGTTGGTGATATTACCGCAAAAGTTGCTGATTATGTTCAAATCCAAGTTGCTCAGGAATTATCTCTCGAAAAAACTTATAATCCTGATTTAACAATTGATTATGAAAAAGAAGATAATACAAATAATTATGAATTAATAAAAAGATTTCAACATCTTATTCATACCTCACAAATTCGCAATAACTTAGGCGGAATGAGTTTTGCAGATGTTGATACAATACATATTTCAAATAAATACAAAAATTCTATTGAATTAATTAAACAAGCAAGAAATGTAATTCTTCCAACTCCGGTTAATTACAACAATGCTAAGATTTCAGGATGGGTAGATTAATTATGTTTGATGTAAAAAATAATATAAAAATGTCTAAAGACGTTGTTTGGCTTATTCCGGGGTTGAATGTTAAACGCTGGTTGTTCTTGATTTTTGCTGGTTCAATCTTAATGATATTGGGATTTTTATTAATTGCAGACGCTCATATGATTTATAAAATAATGAATATCATTAAAAGAGCGGCTTTTATTTTGCCTACAAATATTTTAGCTGCAACATTTATACTTATTGGAGCAATTGTATTCTTTAAAGGTTGGAAGAAAACAACTCTTTCTATGATGGATATGGATTCTTCCAAGGGAAATAATTCTTTGCTGGAAAAATTGTACAGAAGAAGCAAATTGAATAAAGGTGCAAAAGTTGTAGCAATCGGTGGTGGAACAGGGTTATCAATGTTATTACGAGGTATAAAAAAATATACTAATAATATTACAGCAGTTGTTACTGTTGGTGATGATGGTGGTAGCTCAGGCAGACTTCGTGAAGATATGGGAATTCTTCCTCCGGGGGATATAAGAAACTGTATTGCTGCGCTTGCAGATGATGACAATTTAATTACAGAACTGTTTCAATATAGATTTAAAAAAGGTGAAGGCTTAGAAGGTCATAGTTTTGGTAATTTATTTCTTACTGCATTATGTGCAATTACTGGAAATATGGTAAAAGCTGTGAAAGAGTCTTCAAACGTATTAAATATTCGAGGAGTTGTTCTTCCTGCGACCTTGGATGATATGAAATTAGCAGCTGAGTTTGAAGACGGAACAACCGTTAACGGCGAATCGAATATTCCTGAGGCTCACAAAAAAATCAAAAGATTGTACACGGAACCTGAAGTTTGCAAAGCATTACCTGAGGTTTTAGCGGCTATTGCAGATGCGGATTTGATTATTTTAGGTCCAGGAAGTTTGTACACTAGTGTTATTCCGAACTTATTAGTATCTGGTATTGTAGAAGCTATTATGGCATCTACTGCTAAAAAGATTTATGTTTGTAATATTATGACTCAACCTGGAGAAACTGATAATTATTCAGTTGCAAGCCACGTAAATGCGTTATTGAGCCATGCAAAGGGCAGAAAAATTATTGATGCTGTTTTGGTAAATAATTCTTTACCGGATAATATTTCGGACGGGTATGCAAAAAGTGGTTCAATACCTGTAAGATTAGATATGGAAAATATTGCACCAACAGGTGTTACAGTTGTTTCACAAAAGCTTATACAAGAGAATAAAGACGGTTTGGTTAGACATTCTTCTCATAGAGTTGCTAGAGCTGTTTATTATTGGTATAAAAAATCTTTAAAAAAATAATTGATTAAGTGAGTTAATAATAATGAAATCAATAATTAATTTCCAAAAATTAAAAAATAATAACGAAAAAATAGCAATGCTTACGGCATATGATTATTCTACAGCCAAAGTGTTGGATGAAGCTCAAATCGATGCAATTCTTGTAGGTGATTCACTTGCGATGGTTGCTCTTGGACATGAAAATACATATAACATAACTCTTGATGAGATGTTAATTTTTGTTCGAGCAGTTGCAAGAGGTGCTAAAAACACTTTTGTAATCGGTGATATGCCATATATGAGTTACAATCTTTCTGTAGAACAGGGATTGAAAAATGCTTCTGAAATGATTAAAGCCGGTGCAAATGCTGTAAAATTAGAAGGCTGTAATGAACATATTTTAGAATTAACAAAACATTGTGTTGAATGCGGAATTCCTGTTCTAGCACATTTAGGCTTAACTCCTCAAGCATTGAATACACTTGGTGGATACAAAATTCAAGGTAAAACATTTGAAAATATTGAGTTGATTTTAAAGAACGCTAAAAAACTTGAAGAAGCAGGAGCTTTTGCAGTAGTATTGGAACTTTTACCAACAGAAAGCGCAGAATATATTACAAACAATTTGAACATTCCAACTATTGGAATTGGAGCAGGTGTTGGATGTAGTGGTCAAATAGTTGTAACAGATGATATTATGGGAAAATTCACGGATTTTGCACCAAAATTCGTTAAAAAATTTGCAAATCTTCATGATGTTGTGCTTGATGGTGTTAGACAATATGCAAAAGAAGTAAAGGATGAACTATTTCCATCAAAGAAAGAATCCTTTGAGTTAGCTGAATCTGAAAAAGAACATTTAGTATTAACAAAAAATTTATAAAAATTACTAAATAACCATTACGTTTACCCTAATTAATAATGTAAATTTTTGTAACGATTTTACTTTATTATTAAAGTTTTGTCAAAATTTAGCCGTAATACATAGAAAAGGGACAACTATAAAGGAAAGCGGTTAACAATATGGGAATGGCAGCATCACAAGGTAGATTTCTTGCTCTCACCAGTCGAAAAAACGACATTGGTTGCGAGTTGTCACGTTTGTCAAACCAAAAGGTGACACTTTCTCGTGAAATGCAAAAAATTTCAAGTGAATATAGAGATGCTCAAAGTTCAAAAGTTTTGAAATGGTCAAACAACTCGGGTGTTTCTTATGTTGATTTAACTTATTCAAATTTGATGAAGCCAAGCTCTATGAATCAACAACAACCATATCTTTTGACAGATTCTTCCGGTAAAGTTGTCATTGATTCAAGTTATCAAAAATATGCGGAAATGATCTCTCCGGATGGTAGAGCCGGTGGAGATTGGGAAAGCAATAGAAATAAAATTCTTGCTGATTTAGTTGGATTTGATGAAAGTCAATTTGCTAATTATGATTCTTGCAAAGCAAATCTTGATTCCGCTCAAGCATATTTGGATGAATTAAATATTGATAAAGAAAAAAATATTGACCCTTTAAAGAAAAAGTTTGAAAAACATAACACCGCTGATTTATTAGAAAATCTAGGTAGTACAACCGGTGGAGGTTCTTTTGTATCTAAAAACAATTGGAAAGATGCATACAGAAATGAAGACAAAATTAAAATTTTTTCTGCAAATGACTTGCAAGGAATTGCAAATCAACTAAAAACTCTTTCAAAATATTTCCCTGACATTGACAAAGATGCTTTTGAAAAAGCTATTGATAATAGCATCACAGGTTCATTAACTTCTATAAATAATGGAAGTAAAATAGAAGAAGGTGGTACTGTTTCTGGTTCACCTAAAGATGGTTACAAAGTTGATGTAGTATCACTCGTAAACATAGCATTAAATACGGCAGGTGTCGAAAAATGTACCAGTGACAGTGCTTATAGTGGTTCAACAACGGCTAACTATATTTGGTATGATACAGATACTGATGAGTATAAAGATTGGTACCAAAAAAATCAAGATTGGCAAAAAAGTTATGAAGAGGGTTTAGCAACATATAATGCTGCTGAATCCGCATTAGAAGAAGTCTTTACCGCATCTGCCGAAAGTGATATTGCTTTTTATGATGCAATTTTCACAGCTATTGCAGAAAAAGGTTGGACTTATAACAATGATGTTAAAGATACAAATTATCTTAATGAAATGTTGCAAAATGGCAGTTATACGTTAACAACTATGACAAAGAGTTTGTACGCTGATGGCTCAAATGATGATGGCTCTGCGAAGTATACGTATGAATATTCTACTGATATTGCATCAAACAATAATCACGTTTATACCGTAAATGATACTGATACACAAAATGAAGCAATGGCTGAATATGAATATAAAAAGAGTATTATTAATGCCAAGGAAACAAGAATTGATACGAGAATGCAAGATTTACAAACAGAACAATCTGCGATACAACAAATGCTTGAAGGATTAGACTCAGTCAAAAATGACAATATAGAGCGAACGTTTAGTATCTTCGGTTAAAAATTAAACATGTTTGTGTTACCCTAAAATATTATAAAGGGGTATTAACAGATGTTTGAATCTTTATCTGATAAATTACAGGATATTATCGCTAAAACTTCGGGGCAAAGCGAACTTACACAAGAAAACATGCAAGATGCTTTAAGAGAAATCAGAAGAGCATTGCTTGAAGCTGATGTTAACTTGCGTGTAGTAAAATCTTTTATTTCAAATATAAAAGATCGTGCCGAGGGTGAAGATGTTGTTAGAGGGGTTAATCCATCTCAACAATTAATAAAAATAGTGCACGATGAACTAATTAACTTATTAGGAAAAGAAACTAAACCTTTAGAGTTTAGCGGAAATCCATCTCTAATAATGATGTTGGGTTTACAAGGTAGTGGTAAAACCACTTCTTCTGCTAAACTTGCAGTAAAATTAAAAAAAGAAGGTAAAAATCCTCTTCTTGTTGCTTGTGACGTTTATCGTCCGGCGGCGATTACACAATTAAAAGCTTTAGGTGAGCAAATTGGTGTAGAAGTTTTTTCAGAAGTCGGTACAGATGTTCAAAGAATTATCAATAATGCCATATCCTATGCGAAAGAAAAAAACTTTAATGTATTAATTCTTGATACAGCAGGTCGCTTGCAAATTGATACAGAAATGATGGCAGAGCTGTTACTGATAGACAGAGTATTTAAGCCTGCTGAAAAGTTTCTTGTTATTGACTCTATGACAGGTCAAGAAGCTGTTAATGTTGCGGAAAACTTTGATGCGCAGTTAAGTATAACAGGGCTTGTGCTAACTAAATTGGACGGTGACTCAAGAGGTGGTGCGGCTTTAAGTATTGTTTATTGTACAGGTAAGCCAATAAAACTAACCGGTACAGGTGAAAAATTAAATGCTTTAGAAGATTTTTATCCTGAAAGAATGGCAGATAGAATTCTTGGTATGGGTGATATTGTTTCACTTGTAGAAAGAGCTCAGGAAGTCTTTGATGAAAAAACAAGTCTTGAAATGGAAAAGAAAATGGCAAAAGCTGAATTTTCTTTCAATGATTTCTTGAAAATGCAATCTCAAATGAAAATGTTTGGTTCAATGGATCAACTTTTGGGTATGATTCCAGGATTAAAAATTTCAAAAGATGACAGACAAATGATTTCTCATGAGAGCGATAAACAATTTAAAAGAATAGAGGTCTTTATTCAATCAATGACACCGGAAGAACGTGAACATCCGGAATTAATGAATTCTTCTCGCAAAAAGCGTATTGCTCAAGGTTCAGGAATTCCGCTTCATGATGTTAATATTTTTATAAACCAATTTGAACAAATGCGCAAAATGATGAAAGGCATGTCGGATTTAAAATCAACAATGGGAAAAATGGCAGGTAAACTTGGACAACAAGGTGCAGGTAAGCTTTCAATGCACCAAATGATGAAGAATATGCGGAGGTTTAAATAAGTTAATTATGAAACTTATTGTAGGACTTGGTAATATTGGAAATAAATATACTTTTACAAGGCATAATGTTGGTTTTATGCTTGCAGACAGTATTGCTATAAATAACAATTTAACGTTCCGTGAAAATTCCAAATTAAAATGTTTAATGACAAATTTGCGCAATGGTGTAGATGATTTTTTGATTATTAAACCTACTACATTTATGAACCTATCGGGTGAGGCGGTTCGTGCAGTAATGGATTATTATAAAATATCGGTAGAAGATATTTTGATAGTCTATGATGATTTATCTTTACAATTGGGTAAGATAAGGTTTAGACCAAACGGTTCTGACGGTGGTCATAATGGTATAAAATCAATTATTCAGCATGTAGGTACAAAAGATATTGCGAGGTTAAAAATCGGAATTGGACCTCAACCAAATTTACCGTCAGAAGTCTTTGTATTACAAAATTTTTCAAAAGAGGAACTTGAAAAACTGAAAGACGTTTTATCAAATGCGAAAAATGGTATAGAATGCTTTTTTAAAGAGGGTATTTCTGTAGCACAAAATAAATTTAATTAAGGAGCTCATCTCTTATCATTATAGGGAGTGATTCTAAAATAAAGGAGAAAATATGAAGTTAGCAGAACAACTTGAGTTGGATGAAAAATACGAAGAAGCTTATGCAGAATATAGAAAAGAACTTGCACATAAACAAGAAGATCCAGAATTGTTGACTAAATTAGGTCATTTGGCATTAATTCTTGAAAAGAAAGATGAAGCAAAGGCTTACTATGCCAAGTTGCTTGAAATAGATCCGTCAAATGTTCTTGCACATGAACAATTGATTGATTTGTTTGTTCATGAAGACAGATTTAAGTATTATTTGTTGAGAGGAAATTTGCATTCTCTGCAACAACAATTCAGTCATGCAAAAAGTGATTACAAAAAAGCGATTGATAACGCAAAAGACCCTCAAGAATCTTTGCCTGCAAGATACTTGTTTGCGGCAATGGCAGAAGGACAGGAAAAGTATCAAGAAGCAATTGATGAATATTTGAAAATAGCGGATTATGATGAAACAAATCCTGTTGTGTACTTGAAACTCGCTGAATTGTACGAAAAAACAGAGGGGATAATTGCTTCAATAGAAATCTTGGAACGAGGTTTAAAAGAGGGTGGTTTCAAAGAGTTTGAAGAAATTCTTGCAGGATATTATATTAGAAATTCTCAACCACAAAAAGCTCTTGATATTACGAAAAACGATTTGACAAAAGCACGAGCATTAATGGATTTGGACAAAAATGACGAAGCTTTTGAAATTTTAAACAGAATTAAAGACGAATATAAAAAACAACCAATTTTACATTCATTGATTGCACAATATTATTTCCAAAAAGGAATGAAAGACGAAGCATTTGCTGAAATTGATGAGTATGCAAAGCTTGAACCAAACTCTCCTTTGATATATCAAATGCGAGCTTTGATATACGAAAACATTGGGGATTCGTTCAATGAGCACGTTAATTGGGGTAAATACAATATTCTAAAAGGCGACAAAGAAGTTGCTCTGAATGAATACTTAACTGCTTATCAGTTTGATAATTCAAATATCGATTTAATAGAAACGATTGCTGTTCAATTAGAGGGAATGAAAGATTTTACAAAAGCTTGTGAATTCTATGAACGTCTTGTTGATTTAGAACCAAAAAATGCTAATGCGCTACAGAAATTAGCTGTTTTCAGAGATTCTATCGGTGATTATACAATGGCATTAGAGTATCTTGATAGATTAAAAGAAGTTGATCCAAGAAACCAATTTGTTTTGAACAATTACGAACAATTCAAAGATAGAGCTGAAAACGGTGGTAGTATAGCTTCATTTTTTAAATCAATATTTGGAAAGAGAATGGGATAAGATTTTATCAATATTATATTTTAAAGTTTAATTGTTCTAAATATTGTTGAATACTTATGATTACCATAATAAATGACTATAGAAACAAAATGATTTTCTAAATCATTAATTTCCATGTAGCATTTTATAGGTTCTTTTCTTTTGGTACTTTTAAATTTCCCAAGGAAATCCAGTGCTCCCATGTGTATTTTTTGTGCTCTTGTTAATTTTGGTTTTGGTAAATGTTTATCATAGAAAAATTCAGGTGTAATTCCTCGTTCGTAAACAGGAATTATGTGCGCAACATTTCCATTTTGCTTAAATAAAAGATACCATTTATTGTTATGTTCACGAGGAGTTAATAAATAATATCCCGGTTCAATAGTTATTTCTTTAAAATATATAGGGGAATTCAGTCTAAGCAACGGATAAGGTGACCATGTTGCATCTTTCATATCATAGTATTGATCAGGATCAATGTTGTGCAAATATGAGAAATCCGCTGGTTGCAAATCATTATAAATCTTAGGATAATTCTTCGTTGGCTTGGTTTCTACCGTTAGCGCCGGTTGCTGTGATGAAGAAGGATACTCAAATTCCATCTGATCAATTTCTATATCTTCTTCATTGAATTCTTCAACACTGTTAATCGGTTCATCCGAAAGCGGATTATAATCTGCAAAAACCGGCACCGCAAGCACTAATATTAATAACAAAAGAATTTTTTTGAACATACAATTATTTTACGAAATATTTAACAAAAATCAAGTTTGTTAAAATATTGTATGAACTTTACCAGCATCATTAATTGTAATTTCAAAGAATTCACCAGCGTTTCCATAAGGAACTTTTATTTTTGGTGCCTTAATATTAGCTTCTTCAACTGAATATTCATACACTTTTACAGAACTTTTTATTGTGTCTAAAATTGAATTTCTCAATATTGCAAATTTTGATTTATATTCATATTTTATTTGGGTTGAAGATAACGTTCCTAATTCGTTTTTAAATTTTGGCATGATGTAACGTTCCACAAATCGTAAATAACTATGCATTGTAAAGAAGTCTTGATTAACTTTTGCACCATAGTATATTTTCAATAGTTGTTCTTCTTTACCTTTGTTTAAAACGTTTTTACCTTTTATATTTAAATATTCATATAACAAAGGATAAGTTGCTTTATTATTGTTGATTTCATTTTCAATATCTTCAATTTTGTATATTTGTTCGTAACACTGCAAACCTCTTGTTGAATCACCATGAATAGCTTTGAATGTTTTTAAGATAGTTCTAAGAGACCAGTCAATATAATTACTATGAAATTTGAGCTCAAAACTATTATCTGCATAATTCATTATAATAGACGAAATATCTCCTTTATTACGCATTTTTGCCAAGTTTTCTATTGACTCTGTAGAACAATTATTATAAACAAGGGAATTGTATTCTATAAAACTAAAACTCTTTGCCAAGTCATCATATAAATAAGTTTTAAGAGCATCTTTTGCAATTAGTCCGTTAGACAATAATGACAAAAATTCATTTTCTTTGTTTTGTGCATTTACGAGCTGAATTAATTTGGAATTGATTGTTGCGATTTCAGGTAAACAGTCTGAATAATCTTTATTAATTTTTTGTAAAACCTTTTTTGGCAAAATTGAATCTTGATTTGCAACATAGTCTAAAAATTCATTAACAGACTGTCTTGAATCTTCATCCAATGATACATATGCGTTTTTAATATTATTTCTTGTTGCAATAACCGCTGGTACTTCAACAGGAATTTCTTTAACCGGCTCTTCAATAGGTTGTTCAAATTTTTCTGATGAATACAGATTGTACTTATTAATAATCTCTTTTAACGATTTTTTATCAGAACATTGTCCGAGTTCACCGGTTAACTCTTGGGATATTACACTATTTGATAATTCTGCATTTGATTGGTTATATGAAATTCCTTTGTAGTTATTTCCACAGAATTTATTATAAAGAGATATTAATGAGTTTTTGTCCTCAACTTCTAAATTCAAGCGTTCACTTACATCGTTTATTCCTATTTCTAAAGCTTTTTCCTTTGCATTAGGCATGCCTTGGTGTCTTGAAAGTCTTATGAGCACTATTTCTTCCTTAAGAGGTTCTTCTTTATTAATAACACTAGATTTATCACTTACGACAGGAATAATCTCATTATCTGCTACCTTTGTATCAACAAAGGTCTCTTCATTTTTTTGCTGAACTTCATCTCCTTTTTTAACTTTAGTACCTTCAATAATATCTTCACTACTTGAAACATCTTCTTTGCTACCACCGGTAAGCATTTCTGTTATTTTTGTCGCTGCAGCAACCATTAAACTGCCTAAAGTCGCAAAGAAAACCTTATTCTTCTTTGGATCATTGATTATAGTGCTTAATTCAAGCACATCACCATTTTTAAGCGCATTCGACATTAAATTCTCAGAGATGCCCTTGAGAATTTTTTCTTGCGCAATTTTTGGATTTGCTTGAAAATGTGGTTGATACTGGGGTTTTAAAGGATTTTGTTGAAGAGAGATAATATTCATGAGCACCTTCCTTTTATTCTTGTACTCATGGATTAAAACCCGTAAAAATATTTTTTGCTACTAATTCTTATTAAGCTAAGATTGTAGATACAAATCTAATTGTGTCATCTGCTAATTCTTTAACAAAATCTTTAGCGATTTTAGAAAGAGGTCTTTGGTCGATTTTGTCAAAAATAGCGTAGATTGGATCACCACCATTGTTGAATCTCATTTGACGATCTTGTTTATTTAAGTAGTAGAAATTGAAATCTGAAGGAATTTCTAATGATCCTGCCGGTTTTTTATTTCTTTCAATTGCTGAATATGTTGTTGCCATTTTTGTTATCTCTCTCTTAAATATCGCTTACATATATATAAAGTATATTTGTTTTGAAAAATTGCCTTTTTTCTTTAAATATGTTAAGATTTGTAAAGATGAATTTTGAGGAGAAAATAAATGGCTGAACAAAAATACAGAATTGGTATAGGTTACGACATTCACCGTTTGGTAGAAGACAGAGAATTAATTATTGGTGGTGTAAAAATAACACACGAAAAAGGCTTATTAGGTCATTCTGATGCGGATGTATTGGTCCATGCTATTATTGATGCGTTATTAGGAGCGTTAGCTCTTGATGATATAGGAACACTATTTCCTGATACTGATAGTAAATACAAGGACGCTGACAGTGTAATTTTGTTAAAGAAAGTCTATGATTTGGTTCAAAAAGAGGGATATTGGATAAACAATATTGACTCAAATATTATTGCTCAAGCTCCTAAAATGATGCCGTATATACCGAAAATGAAAGAAGCTTTGTCTGTTGTTTTGGGTTTGGAATACACGGATATTTCAATAAAAGCAAAAACTAAAGAAAAATTAGATTCAGTAGGAGAAGGATTGGCAATTGAAGCAAACGCAGTTGTAATGCTTGAAAAAATTAGTGAATAATTATTTTTTTAAATAATTATTTTTTATAATTATGATTACAAGGGCGAATACACTTAAATTTATAAATATATCAGAGATATTAAATACAGGAAACTCTATAATGTTAATTTTTATAAAATCTCTGACATATCCAAATGCAATTCTTTCATAGAGGTTGCAACTTATTCCTGATATAAGCATTGAAGCCCAAAAGATTGCCATTGTTGAATATTTTGACAAATTTCTTATTGTATAAATTGAAATTAAAACAATTGCAAATAAGGAAAAAAGGATTAAAAATATTTTTGAATTCTCAAAAATATTAAAAGCAGCACCTGTATTTTGAACAAATATCAGGTCAAATATACTATTTTGAGGTAATTTAAAACGTAATTCTTCTAAAATACACTCCGATATAAAGAAATCAAACAGTGTAAAAATAATAATTGAAAGAATGAAATATATTGTTTTACTCAACTTTGACATTCGTTGACTCTAATTCTCCTTTTTCTATTTTATTTACATTTACCCGTTTTATATAGTATCCAAAACCGGATAAGCTTAATTTTACGCTTAGATCATCGATAGCTGTTTTTGTTATGCCAATTGATGCAACAATATACTCATTTAGATTACGATTATTTGAAGTGAACAATCTTTCTAATATATTATCTTCCGGCATCGCTCTAAATATTTCTTCTGTCTGTTTCTGAGGGTATTCAATAACATCTGATGCAATAGATGCTATCGCAATGGAATTTACAGGCGGCTTAAATTCTAAAGTCGCAGTATATTCAGTATCAGGGTTTATATCTGCAGGAACAGTAAGTTTAATATCCAAATCCAGTGCATCACCGTATAACAAAGAAGTTGTTTCGTTAATAACCTTATCCGATGTAACTTTCCAACCTTTATCAGTTTTCTTTAGATAATAAATGCTATTTGAAACAGAATTTAGCTTCCCTGGAATGACATGTGATGCAATAACACCGGCTTTTGAAGTTTCTGTAACCTCTGCTATTGCTTTGTCATTATCTACGGTAATTTTTTTAATTTCAATATTATACTCAATATTGCTATACGTATCCCAAATATCTTCAACAAGTTTTCTGTACGTTTCTAATGTTAAACCATCACCGTTAATATAATCTTTATCATATGTGGCTATGAGTTTTTTTAAATTTGTTTTATTTGCATATCTTTCTTGAGATTTTAGCATTTTTTTTATTGCTACATCATCAGAATGTTCAAACAATGAAAATGCATAAGCATTTTGAATAAAAAACAATGATATAAATAATGTAAGTATAAGTTTTTTCATAAAAAAATTATACTTCAAAATGATTTATACATAAATAAACCAAACAAATGAAATCATGCTTTACTTGCAATTCTGTCATTGCTTTTTAAAACAAGATATGCCATTGACGTTGAGGCAAAAAAAGTCTTTGAAGTAGGTGCTTTTGCCTCTGTTTTTACATCAAGACCTTTCAAGTATTTTAAAAAATCTTTACAATTAAACATAAAACCACCTTTTTCTACATATATATAATAAAGTTTTCCTCTTACTTTTTTTTGCTAAACATGATATAATTTTTTTACAATTGTTTACGTAAATGGAGAAATTATGGCATTAGTTGATTTGGATGCGGAATTCTTGGAACTTTTTTACAATATTACGAATTCTAAAGTTCCTGAAAATCTTGAATTATTAGATTTAAAGAAACAACTTATAAATATAGTGGATACACTAAAAGAATTAAATAAAAATGCAAAAAAACCTGTTACAAGTAAAGCTCTTGGCACGGAAGAAACCGAAGAAGAACCGGTTGGTCCTGCAATTCTTGTAGTAGATGATTTAGGGGTTATTACGTACCAATTAAAAGTTCTATTGTCAAAATTTGATTTAGATATAGATTGTTCCCAAGAAATTTATGATGCTGTAAATAAATTCAAAAAAAGAAAGTATGAGTATGTAATAATGGATTTATTTATACCTACTGAAAGAGAAGGTTTTATTTTGTTAACCGAGCTAAAGAAATTGGCAAATAATTACGGTATAACATCAACTATTGGAGTTATCACGGCTTCTCCTCGAAAAGAAATTGAGCAACAATGTAAAGCCAGAGGAGCAGACTTTTTCCTTGAAAAAAATAACGATTGGCAAAACCAATTATGCAAAATAATGGATGACTACATTAATGCCGGCAAAGAAGAAGATGACTGGTAGGAGCTGATTATAAATGGAACAACAGTCAATATTTTCGGTGATATCACCCATTATGGTCGGACCTTCAAGTTCTCATACCGCCGGTGCTGTCAGACTTGGGTTAATGGCAAGAAATATTTACAAAAACTCTTTTAAAAAAGTTAAATTTGTATTATATAATTCTTTTGCAACAACAGGTTTTGGGCATGGTACTGATAAAGGTTTATTAGCGGGTTTGCTTGGTTATATGGTCGACGACCCGACAATAAAAAACATCTTTAATGTGGTAAAAAATATCGAATATTCATACGAGTATATTCAAGATATTTCAAGATTTCCCAATAGCGTTGATATAATTATTGATGATGAAATGACAATTTCAGGTGATTCTGTTGGGGCAGGAGAGATTAGAATAAATCAAATTAACAACTTCAACGTGAATATAAATGGAAGTTATGACACAATATTAATGATATATAAAGATAAACCAGGGATGGTTTCAACCGTTAGTGATATTATTCAAAAGGATAAAATTAATATTGCAACGCTCCACTGCGGAAGAAGCTCTAAAGGTGGTACAGCTTCTATGTGTATTGAACTTGATTTTCCGGCTCAAGAAACTTTAATTGAGAAAATTAAAGAATTAAAGGATGTATTTTTTGTGACAAATGTCAGAAAGTTAAAATAATGGCGATTTTATCATTCTCAGATTTATTAGAAATATCAAAAAAAGAAGGTAAAGCTATTTATGAAATAGCTCAAGAGGAAGAGGCACAACTGGCAGAAGTTGATGTTCCATTTATAAGGCTAAAAGTTACTGAAAATATTGTAGCTATGCGTCAAGCAATTGCCAATGGTCTAAAATCGACTGAAAAATCTGTTTCAAACTGGTGCGGTGATGATTGCGTAAAATTGCCTAAAAGATATGCTAAAAAGCATGCTCTATTTGGGCAGCTATTTGAAAAAATTACAACATATGCTCTTGCTACAGCAGAAGAAAATTTGAGAATGGGAAGGATTGTTGCTTGTCCTACAGCAGGTTCTTGCGGTATTGTTCCGGCAGTAATTGTTGCTGTTGCAGAAGAAGAAAATATCCCGGAATCAAAACAGATTGATGGATTGTTAACTGCCGGTATAGTAGGCTTAATTGTTTCAGCAAAAGTTCGTCTAGCCGGCGCAGTAGCCGGTTGCCAAGCCGAATGTGGTGTTGCTTCTGCTATGGCTGCAGCTGCTCTTACGGAAATGCTTGGAGGAACGTCAGAAGAAATAATTCAAGCGGTCTCTCTTGCCCTTAAAAACATTTTAGGATTAACTTGTGACCCTGTTTGCGGCTTAGTAGAAGTACCTTGTATTAAAAGAAATGCTTTTCTTGCAATACATGCTGTTACAGCGGCAGAATTGGCACTTTGTGGTGTAGAAAGTAAAATTCCGGCAGATGAAGTTGTCGATACTTTAAAAATAACAGGTCAATTGATGTCACCATTATTAAAAGAAACTTCTCAAGGAGGTTTAGCTAAAACAAAAACCGCATTGGAGTTAGAAAAGGTTTTAGGGATAAATTAAATTATGGAAGAAGCTTTAAAACTTATACCAAACTTGTTTGATATAAACTTAAATACTGATAAAACAGGAAAAACAATATTTGAAAAACTTGCATCTGTAATAAGTTTTGATGAGGGGTTTATTTACTTCTTAAACCCTGATAGTTTACAACTCAAATATACATTCAAAACTCATAATAATTATAAAATTAATGAGGTATTCCCATTTAATGAAAATTTAAAAAAACAAATTTACAGTAAAGATGGATTTATTTTAAAATCTGATGATGAATTAATTTCAACTGTTGGATTTTTAAATCTCAAGAAAAAATCATATATAGTTGCTAAAATTTCTATCAAGTCTACTGTGTTTGGGCTTATTCTTCTTGCTAAACAAGAAGCAGATTTCTATCAACCAAAAGACTTAATTATATTAAATGCAGCATCATCGATTTTATCATATGTGTTAAAAGATTTGGAATTGGCAAATGTTTTCAAAATCCAGTTACAAGCTCTTAAGGACGGAATTGTAGAAAAAAATGAAGCTTATAAAACAATCAAAGAACAAAACGAGAAAATTTTAGAAGCTGATAGGGTAAAAAATGAATTTTTAGCTAATATTTCGCATGAATTAAGGACTCCTCTAAACTCAATTTTAGGATTTTCAGATATTTTGGGTGCACAGCTTTATGGAAATTTAAACTCAAAACAAGAAGAATACGTTAATGATATTAAAGTTTCTGCAACACACCTTTTGGGTATGATAAACGGAATTTTGGACATGTCAAAAATCGAGGCAAATGCTATAAAGATTGTAAAAAGTAAATTTTGGATATCAAGAGCGGTTGATGAGGTTGCTAATATTTTAGCTCCATTGGCAGATAAAAAAGGGGTTCGTATCGTAAAAAAATCAACTTCTGATTTTGAGGTATTTGCTGATTATCAAAAAATACAACAGATTTTATACAATTTGGTTAGTAATGCAATAAAATTCACTCCAATGGATGGCGAAGTGGATATTTTGGCAACTTGCAATGAAAATTCTTTCAAATTAGTTGTTCATGATACCGGTATTGGTATTGATGAAAAATATCACGGAAAAATTTTTGCTAAATTTGTACAGTTGGATAGCGCATATACAAAGAAAGAAAGCTCTACAGGCTTAGGCTTAACAATTACAAAGGAATTAACAGAACTTCATGGGGGAAAAATATCTGTTATTAGTGAAGTAAATAACGGTTCAACCTTTATTGTAGAAATTCCATTGGCATAGTTCTGTTTTATTTGAAACAGAGTTGAATTAGCCTATTGCATTTAACAAAAATATATGTAATAATATTCTCAAGGCATTGCCTTTAGCGGAGGAAGAGATTTATTTAATCTTTTTTTGCTGTTTTTATGTTATTAACCCGAGAAGGATAGTGTTTCACGCTGATGAGTGAATATAAGTTTAATTATGATTACCTAAAAAAGAGCGCAACTCAAGGGAGTTGGCGTCGTGGCTATGAACTTTACCAAAAAGGTTTGCTTTTAGAAGCAGAACCTGAAAAAAACTTTTTTAAAGGTAAAGTTAAAGGCAATTATCAAGATTTTTATGTTACTGACCTTATTTTTAAGAAAAACAAGGTAGAAGCTCGTTGTAATTGTCCATTAAAAGAAGAATGGTGCAAACATTCTGTTGCAGTTGCTTTAAAGGCTATTGAAACAGGTGCTTATGACAATTGGTTGCTTGAAAAACACGGTGTAGAACCTGATCTGAGCGATATAGCAGCTCCACCGATTGAAAAACCAATGGGTAATTATATCATTCACTTTAATCCAAAACGTAGACAAAATTTCTTTTCAATTCTTGTAAGAGATAGAGCTACTAATAAGATTGTTCGTTCTTTAGAAACAATTTTAAGAGCTTTAATTGAAGTTCAGAAATTAAATCCTGATTTTCAATTGAATGAAGTTCAAAAAGCAGAGCTTGCTCTTTTCCAAACACTTTTGAAAATTTCAAAACAAGATAAGAAAGCCGGTTGGTATGATGTACCGATTACAAAATTTGCACCGGTATTTCCGCTATTGGCTGAGTTAGAAGAAGTTCTTGACGAAAAAACCAAAGAACGTATTATGTTTACAAATAATGAGTGGGCATTGAATTTAGATGTGTCTACTACAAACGTAAACGGTGCTACTAACATCGTTTTAGAGTTATTTTGGTCAAGACCCGATAAGGACGAAACTTATCCATTTGAAGAAATTAAGTATTTTTCACGTCAAATAAGATGGGGAAGATACAGAAACCTTATTTTTCCAATAAATGTTGCGATGAACGAGCTGCCTCAAAGTATTATTAAATCTACATTTACAGATTTAAAAGAATCTGATGGCGGGAAATTTGTTTATGAAGAGTTGCCTCATTTAAAAGAAATAATGAATGTGACAATTGCAGAAAATATCAGCAAGTTATTAATGGAGCATAAGCCACCAGTTAATATTGTTACATTAGGTATTGATTATGATCAATCGCTAAAAGCTTCTTTAGAATTTGATTACTCTGGTATGAGAGTACCTTATTCAAAAAGTAATACCGATAAAGCGCCTTATTTATCTGTAAAAAGTAAAGAAGAGGATTTGGTTTATTGGATAAAAAGAGATTATCAACACGAGCAAATGGCATATAATATGTTATTAGCTTGTAAATTTGTCCCAATGCAAACAAACAACCTTGCTCTTGAAAAAGAGAATGCCATTGATTTTTATAATTATTATAAACAACAAGCAGGTGAGGGTTGGGTGTTTGAAGAACGTGATGACATGAGTTTCTTTAAATTAATGTCTGAACCTTTCAAAATGTGTGCAAAAATTGATTTTTCGGAAGAATCTATTGATAGTATGGAAATTCAGCTTTATGGACAAGTTGGAGAAGAAGTAATAGATTTTGATGAAATTTATAATACTATTCAAAGTGGTGAAAAATATGCAAGAGTTAGAAGTCTTGGTTTTGTTGAGTATCCGGCTCAAAATATTTACCAAATTATGCGTTCTTTTAACTCATTTGATGCATATAGAAACGATGAAAACAAATTTTTGGTTAAAACATATCGTGTTGGCTTGATTACTGAACTTCAGAACCAAGGTTTTGAACTGGTTATGAGTCCAAAATTCCAAAAGTTTTGGGAACAAATTTCAACATTCTCTACAACTTCAGAGGGTGTTGCTTTGCCGACAGGAGTTAATGCTGAATTTCGTGAATATCAGCTAAAAGGCTTTAGTTGGTTGTGGTTTATGTACCAATACGGTTTGAATGGTATTTTGGCTGATGATATGGGGTTAGGTAAAACTCTACAAGCATTGACGCTTTTGCAAAAAGCTAAAGAAGTTGACGGACCAATGCCAACCCTTGTAATAGCTCCAACAACAGTTGTATTTAACTGGGAAGCTGAAATTCAGAAGTTTACACCGGATTTATCTTGTTTAAAACTCGCCGGAACTGAAAGAAAAGGTTTGTTTAAAGAAATTCCTAATTATGATATTGTTATCACAAGTTATGCACTTGTAAGACGTGATATTGCTAAACTTAAAAAATATAAATTTAGATATATCATATTGGATGAATCTCAAAATATTAAGAATGCAATTTCTCAAACTGCTCAATCGGTAAAAGAACTTGTTGCAGATCACAGATTGGCATTATCAGGTACACCAATTGAAAACAAATTAGAAGAATTGTGGTCTGTATTTGATTTCTTAATGCCTGGATTTTTGTTCAATGTAGCAGAATTTAACTACAGATACGTTACACCGATTATGGAAAGACAGGATAAAACTGTTGAAAAACGTTTAAAACTTCAAATCTTCCCATTCATCCTAAGACGTATGAAACGAGATGTTGCAAAAGACTTACCGGATAAAGTTGAAAATATGGCATATTGCGAGCTTACTGATGAACAACGAGATTTCTATCTTGACGTATTGGATAGCACGAAAGAAGAATTGTTCAAGAGTATTGAGCTTAATGGACTTGAAAAGAGTAGAATGTCAATTTTCTCTGCGTTGCTAAGACTTCGTCAGATTTGTTGTCACCCTAAACTTTATGACAAAGAACACGTTAAAGGGGTTATTAAATCTGGTAAATTTGAATATCTTAAGAGTATGCTTGAGCAAATTATTCAAGAAAAACACAGAGTTCTATTGTTTAGCCAATTTGTAGACATGCTTGATATAATAAAAGGCTGGTTAGAACGCTCCGGTATTCCTTATGAATATTTGACAGGTAAAACTAAAGATAGACAAAAAGCTGTTGAAAACTTTAATAATAATCCAAATATACCGATTTTCTTGATTAGTTTAAAAGCCGGTGGTACTGGATTGAACTTAACGGGTGCAGATTATGTAATCCACTATGACCCATGGTGGAACCCTGCTGTTGAAGACCAAGCTACAGACCGAGCTTATCGTATTGGACAAACTAAGAAAGTATTTGTTTATAGACTTATTACAAAAAATACGGTTGAAGAAAAAATTCAAAAAATCAAAGGCAGAAAACGTGACCTTGTTGATAGCGTAGTGTCTATTGATAGAAATATTACTAAGTCATTGACAATGGATGACATTAAGGAAATTTTCTCAGTTGATTAGTTGAATTGTTTGACTTGTGTATGATTAAGCGTTACCATTATCTTATGATTAAAAAAATATTTGTTTTGTTCGCTTTTCTTCTTGTTCCTCCTGTAATTGCAGGACAGTTTGAAGATGCAATGGCAACAAATGAGAATGTCTTTTTATACATATATACACCTCAATGTGGGTATTGTATGAAATTTAGCCAAAATTATCGGAGATTAATTTCTGCATATGGGCAAAAATGTAAGTTTGTAAAAATCAATGGAGAAACTCCTTATGGTGTGAATTTAGCAACTAAACTCAGAGCTAATTATGTTCCGTTTGTTGCATTAATAAATTCTAAAGCTAATAAAGGAGAAATTATTTCTTCAGATTGTTTGTTAGAGTATTCTTGTGTAAGTAATAAAGTTAATTTGTTTATTAAATAATGGAGGTTTTAAAAGATGAAAGGTATTGTTCTTGCAGGAGGCGCTGGTACTCGTTTATTTCCGGCTTCGCAACCTATATCAAAAATTCTATTGCCTATTTATGATAAACCAATGATATATTATCCGCTATCAACTTTAATGTTAGCCGGAATAAAAGATATTCTTATTATTACTAATGAAATTGATTATGATAATTTTATAAAATTATTGGGAGATGGCTCTCAATTTGGTTTAAATTTACAATATAAAATTCAGTATGTGCAAAAAGGTATTGCTGATGCGTTTTTGATTGGTGAAGATTTTATTGCAGGTGATGATGTAGCATTAATTCTAGGTGATAATATATTCCATGGACATGGCTTTTCAACTTTAATGAAAGGGGCTATAGAAAGAAATAACGGTGCTACAGTATTTGGTTATACGGTTAAAGACCCTGAAAGATTTGGAGTTGTTGAATTTGATAGAAATAAAAAGGCAATTTCATTAGAAGAAAAACCTTCAATCCCAAAATCAAATTATGCTGTTACAGGACTTTATTTCTATGATAATAAAGTTTGTGACTTTGCAAAACAACTAAAACCTTCTAAACGTGGTGAATTAGAAATAACAGATTTGAATAGAATGTATTTGGAAGCCGGATTATTAAATGTCGAAATTTTAGGACGAGGTTTTGCTTGGTTAGATACAGGAACTCATGATTCAATGTTGCAGGCGAGCGTATTTGTACAAACAATGGAATTAAATAAAGGTGTAAAGATTGCTTGTCTTGAAGAAATTGCTTATAATCAAGGTTTTATTTCAAGAGAGAAACTTTTAAAAGAAATAGAAAAATACGGCTTTAATAGTGGCTATTATGAGTACGTAAGAAATGTTATTGCTCAGCCTAAACTTGAAGAATTATTGGTATAAAATAAAGACCTTCCATTTAGGAAGGTCTTTATTTTTATCTATCTAAACTAAACTCTCTATTTAAAATATTATTAACTCTATCTGTTGCTTTATCAACATTTCCTGTCTTATAATATAGTCTTGCTAATAACATTTCTCTGTTTGTTGAAGGAGATAAATTGTAAGCTTTTTGTGCTAAAGCAAGAGCTTTTCCATATTGTTTTGAAATTCCATAAATTGTAGAAATTTTTTCATAACAATCTGCTTTTTGTTTATTTGTTTCTGCTAAATTTATAGCATTTTGAAATCCTTCAATTGCTTTAGTTAATTTCTTATCTTCAATTAATTGATTGGCATCACTAAATACTTGTTCATAAGTATCTGCGACTTTTTCTTCATTAATGCTTTCATTCCTAGAAATTGGTTCTAAAATTTCATATTCTTTTGTATTAGATGTGTTTTTAATTTTTTCATCATCAATTTCAGAAACTTTATTTTCTTCAATATTAGTTTCATAGTCTGATGTTTCATCTAATTCTTGATGTTCATCTTCTTTATAATTCTCAACAGTATCAGAATACTCTGTATCAGTGTTAATGTTTTCAGAATTTTCTTCCGGTATATATTTATAAGCATTTGCTACAACCATAACAAAAATAAATAATATTACACATATTGCAGTAGCTAATTTTGCTTTTCCTAAATCAAATTTTTCCATAAAGCCTCCCTGTAATCTTAAATCTTTATTAAATTACTTTTATATTCTACACCAAAAGCAAACATTGCAAAATCATATTTTACAGGATCATCAGGACAAAATTCTCTTAACATCTCCGTCAATTCAAGAACAGCCTTGAAATCATTGCTTTTCCGCTGTAATAATCCCATTTCTCTTGAAACTCTCGCAACATGAACATCAAGTGGTATTAATAAATCTTTTGGTTGCATAAATTGCCAAATTCCTATATCAACAGGCGGTTTTCTTACCATCCAACGCAAAAACATATTAATTCTTTTCATTGCTCCGCCGTTTTGTGGATTTGGTATCATATGGTAAAAGCCTTGTCCTACCGTCTTTGGTGCATTTGAATAGAAATAATCAATAACTGTTTGCAAAAAATTATCAGAATTAAAAGCATAACTAAAAAGTTCTTCGAAACCGTTTGATTTGTTATATAGTTTGCTCAATATCTGAAAAATCGGAATAATATCATTTTCTTTTGAAAATCTGTATTCAAGCCCTTTTAGAGAAGAAAAATCACCGTTTTTAATAAATCCGGAAAAATCTCCATCTGATTTAGAAAATATTTCATTAAGCTTTTTGATAAAGATTTTTCTGTTTCCGTAAGCAAAAAGTGATGCTACAAAACCAAGCAATTCACGGTCTTCCTTACATTTACCTTGATGAATAAATTGTATCGGGTCATCTTTTATAAACTCAATTGTTTCATATTTTTCAACAAGTTTATCTAATTCAGTTTTTGTTATCATATCTTATTCTTTCAAAAAACTCTTCTAATATTTTATTACAAGTTTCTTCTTCTATTCCACCATAAATTTTTAATCCAGACTGAATCGGCAATTGAACAACAGAACCCATTGCTCCGTATTGAGCGTTATAAGCCCCAAAATAAACAGTAGAAATTCCACTCATAGCAATTGCCCAAGCGCACATAGGACAAGGTTCTAATGTTACATACATCTCACATCCCTTTAAACGAGAAGTATTTAAAACTCTTTGAGCTTCTTTTATTGCAAGAATTTCAGCGTGTGCAGTAACATCATCATCCAATTCCCGTCTGTTATGAGTTGCAGCAATGATTTGTCCACTCTTTTTTATTACACACCCAATAGGAACATCAATTGTGCATAATTTTGCTTGTGAAATAGCATCTTTCACTAGACTTTACTTCCTTCGCCCCAGATTTCATCGTCATAATAGCCAAGTTCCAAATGTCCGCAAATTACGGTATCACCGTTTTTTAACCCATGTTTATGCAAAACTTCAAAAACTCCCATGCTTTTTAAGATATTTTGAAATCTTACAACCTGTTCAGTATTACGCAAATCAGTAACCTTCGCTAATCTGTTAATTTTCCCGCCTGAAATCAAATAAGTTTCTTTATCAAGCTTAATAACTTCAAATGCGCTATCATCGTTATCAAATGCGCCTAAATCCTCTTCAATATCAATATCAAATTCAGGTTTAGGTATTTCATCAACTTTTTTATCAATAAAATGAAGTAATGGTGTTAAATTCTCTTTTGTAACCGCCGAAATCAAGAATACATCCTTAGTAAGTTTCTTAAACTCTTTTTCAAAAGTTTCACGAGTTTCTTCATCAATTGAGTCAATTTTATTTAAAACTACTATCTGATAAAGATTTGCTAATCCTTCAGAGTGTTTTCTCAATTCTTCATTAATTATTTTATAATTTTCAACAGGATTTTCTGCTGTTAAATCAACAATATGTATCAAAAATCTGCATCGTTCAACGTGACGCAAAAATTCATGCCCCAATCCAATTCCCTCTGAAGCCCCCTCAATAAGTCCAGGAATATCAGCAATAACATAAGAACCGGCATCAGCTTTTTTTACGACTCCAAGGTTTGGAACTAATGTAGTAAAAGGATAATCCGCAATCTTAGGTTTAGCCGAACTTACAGAGCTGATAAAAGTCGATTTTCCGGCATTTGGCATACCAAGCAAACCTACATCTGCAATAAGTTTTAACTCTAATTCCAAAATCCTTTCAATACCCGGTTCTCCAGGTTCACAGAATTGTGGCGCACGTTTTTGAGCTGTAGCAAATCTTGCATTACCACGACCTCCACGTCCGCCTTTTGCAATCAAAACAGTTTGTTCATTTTCTGTTATATCCGCAATTATTTTACCTGTTTTAGTATCACGAACAATTGTTCCTAAAGGAACTCTTATATAAGTATCTTTTGCGCATGCTCCGTGCATACCCTTAATTCCACCGTTCTCTCCGGATTGAGCTTTATAAACAGATTTTATCTTAAAATCTAATAGCGTTGACATGTTTTCATCAGCAACAAAATAAATGTCGCCGCCACGACCACCATCTCCACCTGCAGGGCCACCTTTATCAACATATTTTTCCCTACGCCATGCGACCATGCCGTTTCCGCCATGACCTGATATAACTCTTATTTTTGCTTTATCCAAGAACTTCATTTTTTTCAACCTTTGGGCGGAGCGCATTCCGTCTTACTACTAATCTGTATTTTTATTCCTAGCGCTCCTTTGGAACAAATTACTGGTGGATTATTACTTTTTTTTAACCTTTGGGCGGAGCCCTGATGAAGGGTGTACCATATTTCCCCCTTTGTATTATAATACTACTATGAACAAGATAAAGAATACATTATTTAGTAACAAACCTGTTACAATTGACGAGAATTCAATAATTATGGCTCTTGAATCAAGCTGTGATGAAACAGCATGTGCCATTGTTAAGGGCGGACGAGAAGTTTTAGCAAATGTCGTAGCTTCTCAAATAAAAATTCACGAAGAATATGGCGGAGTTATTCCTGAAATTGCGGCTCGTGAACACTTAGAAGCTGTTAATGTCGTTGTAGACGAAGCTTTTAAGCAAGCAAATCTTAAACCTCAAGATATTACGGCTTTTGCAGGAACTGTTGGTCCTGGATTAGTTGGTTGTTTGCTTGTTGGTTTAAATGCGACAAAAAGCTTAGCTTTAGCTTATGACAAGCCTTTTATCGGGATTAATCATTTAAATGCACATATTAGTGCTAATTTTATTGATACAAACCTTGAACCTCCATTTATAGCCTTGCTTGTGAGTGGTGGCCATACTCAAATTATTGATGTTAAATCTTATTCTGAACTTGAAATTATTGGTGAAACAATTGATGATGCTGTTGGAGAAGCTTATGACAAAGTCGCAAGACTAATTGGTTTGCCATACCCTGGAGGTCCAAAACTCGATAAATTAGCACAAGAAGGTAATCCACACGCATTTAAACTACCTGAAGCTCGTGTTGACGGTTATAATTTTAGTTTTAGCGGATTAAAAACAGCTGTATTGCGTTTAGTAAAAAGCTTTGATGGTCAAGAAATGCCTGTGAATGATGTTTGTGCAAGTTTTCAGGAATGCGTATCTTCAACTCTTTTGAAAAAAGTTAAACGTGCAGCCGAAGAAAGAGGATATAAACAAGTCGTTTTAGCCGGTGGTGTTGCAGCAAATTCTGAAATCCGTAAGAAAATATTTAATCTAAGAGATGAAGGCTATGAAGTTTATGCTCCAATTATGAAATATTGTACGGATAACGCTTCTATGGTAGCAAGCGCAGCATTTTTCTTTGATAAAACATTTGATGATATAGATGTAGAAGTATTTTCAAGAGCATAGAAAAATTCCCCTTGATTTTCATTTTTGTTAGCAATATAACGAAAAGAGTAAGAAGTTAGACACTATATATGGGGAACGGAATTTAGATAGTTATGGAATACTTTATTTTATCTATTGTAATCCTGCTGTTTGGTGCACTTTCAGCTCTATTTGTAAAAGATGACTTTAAACTAAAAGTTTGTTCATTGTTTACAACTGTGGCTGCAATGTTTGCTCTTTACCCTGCAGGTTATGTTTTATTTACCGGACAAACTTTAAGCGGTAGTTTATGTTCGACACCATTATTTGGTAATGTTTTATTAGCAATTGATCCGCTTTCAGCTGTATTTATAGCTGTAATTTCAATTATGAGTTTGCTTGGTGTAATCTATGCAAACGGTTATATGAAACCTTATTTAAACAAAGGAATGAATACTCCATCGCATTGTTTCTTTTTAATGATGTTAATCGCATCAATGCTTGGTGTAGTTACTGTTCAAAATGGTTTATTCTTCCTTATTGTATGGGAATTGATGTCACTTTCATCATTCTTCCTTGTTATATTTGAGGGTGAAAAGAAAAATGTTTTGAAAGCCGGTATTAAATACCTTGTTTACATGCATTTTTCTGTAATATTTATAATTGCTATGATTGCAATTCTTGCAAATGCTTCAGGAAGTCTTGCATTCTCTGATTTTGCTCAAGTTGCAACACAAAATCCTGCATTAGCGAATATTGCATTTATATTAGCTTTTATCGGATTTGGTATAAAAGCAGGTTTTGTACCGTTTCACAACTGGTTACCTGATGCTCATCCGGCAGCTCCAAGCCACGTTTCAGGTATTATGTCAGGTGTGATGATTAAAACAGGTATTTATGGAATTTTGAGAACTCTATTAATCATAGGTATTCCTTCAAAATTTGTTTCATACTTGGTTTTGGTTGTTGCGGTTGTATCAGCTCTTTATGGTGTGCTTTATGCAATCACTCAACATGACATTAAGAGATTACTTGCATATCACAGTATCGAAAACATCGGTATTATCGGTATTGGTATTGCTGTTGGTATGTTAGGACTTGCTTATTGTAACGCTATGGTTGCAACGCTTGGTTTTTCAGGTGCTGTATTGCACGTGGTTAACCACTCTATATTTAAAGAATTATTATTCTTTGCAGCCGGTAGCACTTATTTGAAAACACATACAAGAAACATTGAAACTTTAGGCGGTTTAATCAAGAAAATGCCATACACTGCATTATTGTTTATAATTGGCTCTGTTGCAATTTGTGGTTTGCCACCGTTCAATGGTTTCATAAGCGAATTTTTAATATATGCCGGTATGTTATTTGGTGTACCATCATCAGAAATGGGCATGTTTATTACTCTTATTATTTCAATTGCTGCTCTTGCAATGGTTGGAACAATGGCAGTTCTTTGTTTCTCAAAGGCATCAGGAATTATGTTCTTGGGTGAACCAAGAAGTGAAGCTGCAGAGAATGTAAAAGAAGATGTTTCAGCAGTAATGATTATTCCAATGAGCATATTGGGATTATTCACACTTGTTATTGGTGTTTTACCACAATATGTAATAAGATTAATATTGCCGTCAGTATCACAATTTGTTGGTGGAGAAGCTGTTCTTCCAATGTTTAACAATGTATTGATATTGATGCAAAATTTAAGCATATGTTTCGCAATATTCTTTGTAATGCTTGCAGTATTTATGATTGTAAGATTTATTATCAGCAGACGTTATGAAACACACTGCACTTGGGGTTGTGGATATAACAGAGCAAATAATCATATGCAATACACTGCATCATCTTATGCAAGTCCGTTTATTTCAACATTGAAACCTTTATTCAAAAGAGTTTCACATATTAAGAAACCTAAGGAATTATTCCCTAAAGATGCTTATTATGAACTTGAAATAGAGGACATTGAAGAGGCATATATTGTAAATCCTATCGTAAAATGGGATGAAAAGTTATTAACCAAATTTGAACGTATTCAAAATGGTAATATTCAACAATATATATTGTTTGGTTTAATATTCCTCGTATTAGCAATAGTTGGTTTGGTAATTTTAGGCTAAGGAGGTAAGAGGTAAATATTATGTTAATTACGTTAGTAAATATATTAATACTTCTTATTATGCCATTCCTAATGATTGGTATAATTAAGAAAACAAAAGCCTTTTGGGCTGGTAGAAAAGGTGTTAGCCTATTCCAACCTATTTGGGATTTTGCAAGATTATTAAAGAAAGATGCAGTTTATAGTACAACAACATCATGGGTATTTAGATTTGCACCGATTGTTGGTTTTGTTTCTATAATTTTTGCAGCACTTTTTGTACCTCTTGCAAACGGAGTGTCAATTGTGTCGCTTCCATTCGGATTTATAATTTTTGCTTATATATTGGCTTTCGGAAAATTCTTCTCATTAATTGCTGCTCTTGATACAGGAAGCAGTTTTGAGGGTATGGGTGCTTCAAGAGAAGCTTGTTTTTCAACAATAGTTGAACCTGCATTTTTTATCACAATTGCTTCTATTGCTGCATTGAGTCAAGTATATTCATTTGACAGTTTTAAATTTATATTAAACGGCACCGGAGTATATGGCTATGTAATCGTTGCTTTGGCTGTAGTTACATTGTTTATTATGTTACTAATCGAAGGTTGTAGAGTTCCGGTTGATGACCCTACTACTCACCTTGAGTTAACAATGATTCACGAAGTTATGATACTTGATAATTCAGGTGCTGATTTAGGATTTATCACTTGGGGTGCTGCAATCAAGATGTTCTTGTTTGAAGCTTTGATTGCAAACTTGATTATTCCAACAGGGGTAAATGATTGGATTAGTATTGCAGCTTTCTTAATTATTACTACATTGCTTTCAATGCTAATTGGTACAATAGAATCTTCAATTGCAAGATTTAGAATGACACACGTTTTTGAATTCATATTTATTATGTCTTTAACAGCACTTTTAATTCTTGCTCTTGTAACTTACAGAATATATGGGAATTAGGTTATGGAAAATATTTTTATAATTTTACTTGGTTTATCAATGATATATATAGCCTCAACAAGTAGATTGGCAGCTCATGTGAATATGCTTGTGGCTCAAGGCTGGTTACTATTCTTTGTTTGCTTAACCGGTTTTGCGAAAGAACCTTGGTTTGGGTTGAATATGCTAACAAATAAAGAGCTTTTCATTGCAAATCTTCCTCATATTTGGGGTTTGTTGTTTGTAGTGTTTGAAACTCTTATTGTTAAAGCATTTGTAATTCCTTGGTTCTTAAAGAAAGTTGTTAAGAAAACTCATGCACATAGAGATACAGATGCAAATATTCCACATTTTTATTGCTTAGTTATTTCAAGCATAATTTTATTTGCAGGATTTTTGGTTGCAAATGTTGCGACAGAAGACTTTAGACTAGTAGATCCAATGTATTTCGGTGTTTCTTTAGCAATAATTATTATCAGCTTGTGGCTAATAACTATTAAACATAAGGTTTTATCAAATGTTATCGGATTTATTACAATGGAAAACGGGATTTTCTTACTTTCACTTTCTGTTGCAAAAGAAATGCCGATTATCGTAAACCTTGGTGTTTTGTTAGACTTGTTTATTGCCGTATTTATTTTGGGTATGTTGGTTAGAGAAATCAACAACGAGTTTGACGATTTGGAAGTTTCACAATTATCAGATTTAAAGGACTATGAATACAATGACTAATTTAATTTTATTATTTCCGCTTTTAGCGTGTTTAATATTGTTCATATTCAAAAAAGGATTTTTGAACAATTTAATGATAAATTTATATGCAATACTACATTTCTTAGCTACATTGAGTTTTTGCATATTTGGTAGAGATGTTTTACCATTGGCACAATCACAATTCTTTGCGGTTACACCAAAAAACTTTATTTTCCTAGCTGTTATGTCAGTTGTTTTTCTAGCTGTAGCAATTTATAACAACGGATATATGAAAGGTTGTGAAGTTGATGCAAGAAAAGCAAGACATTATACATATATGGTATTGTTCTTTGTTCTTTCAATGACCGGTGCAATTTTGGCTACAAACTTAGGCGCAGCTTGGGTATTTATTGAAGGTACAACATTAGCAAGTGCATATTTGATTTATTTTCATAAAACAAAACATTCTATTGAAGCGGCTTGGAAATATGTTTTCATCTGTTCAATAGGTATTGCATTGGCATTTGTTGGTATAATTTTATTGACAGTTGCAACAGGTAGTTTGAATTCATTATTCTATGATGATTTATTTAACAACGCTCAATTATTTAATCCGTTCTGGTTAAAATTGGCATTTGTTTTCATATTATTTGGTATTGGTACAAAAATGGGTTTAGCACCTGTTCACTTTTGGCTACCTGATGCTCACGCAGAAGCACCATCACCAATAAGTGCTTTATTGTCAGCAACACTTTTAAACTCAGCATTTTTAATGATTTTAAACGTTTATGGAATTATGATTGCAGCAGGAGCTGACAGTTATGCAAGAATAATGATGCTTACAATGGGATTTTTATCTTTATTTGTAACAGCAGTTTTTGTGTATCATATTAATAACTACAAAAGGATGCTTGCATATTCTTCAATTGAAAATATGGGTATTTTAATAATAGGTGCTGCTTTAGGTGGTATTGCTGCTATTGCGGCTATGATACACTTAGTTGGTCACTCTTTGATAAAAGCTGCATTTTTCTTAACATCAGGAAATGTTCTTGAATTATACGGTTCAAAGAAAATTAAATCTGTTACAGGTTTGCTAAAAACAGATAGAAAAACAGGCTGGTTGTGGATTGCATCATTCCTTGGTATAGCAGCATTCCCTCCGTCAGTTTTATTTATAAGTGAATTTATGACAGTGAAAGAATTGTTGGCACAAAATAAAATAGTTTTATGTGTATTATTTGTGCTTTTACTTACAATAATTTTATTTGGATTGGCAAAATCTGTTATCGGAATGACATTCTCTGCAGTTAGCACAGAAAAAGAACTTCCGACAAAGAAATTAAGTTGGACAATGTATGCTCCACAATTTGTTCTGTTAACAATGGCATTTGTATTGGGTATTTGTATGCCTCAATACGTATTGGAAGTTGTTCAGACTGTAACAAGAGCAATTGGTTTTTAAGGTTAATATTTAACCTGTAAATTTATACGAAAGGTAAGAAAATGAACTGGATTATAACAGAAAACAATAAAAGAATTAACGCAAACGATATTCCGACAATTTCTATAGACGAAATTAAAACGGATTTTGCAAATATGAATATGCGTTTAATCGGATTCTTTGGAAAACAAGAATTTGAGAATGTAAGATTGTTTGTTGTGTTGTCTGATGATAAAGTTGGCAAATTATATGTTACATCAACTTTATTTGACAGAAATACAAAATCTTATGACTCATTTACTCAAAAATTTCCAATGTTCCATATCTTTGAACGTGAATTTTTTGAAGAATTTGGTATTGAACCACTTAATCACCCATGGTTAAAACCTGTACGTAAAAATCAAGATGCATATCCTTTCTTTGAAATGAAAGGCGATGAAGTGCATCAGGTTGCAGTTGGTCCAATCCACGCTGGTGTAATTGAACCAGGTCACTTTAGATTTATGTGTCACGGTGAAAAAGTTTATGACTTAGAAATTATGCTTGGCTATCAACATAGAGGTGTTGAAGAAATCTTCTTGAAACAAAATCGTTATAATAACAGATTAGCAGAATCTGTTTGTGGTGATTCCGTAATTGCTTATAACTTGGCTTATTCTCAGGCTATGGAAGCTTTATCAGACACAAAAATTTCTTCAAAATCTGAAATTATCAGAAGAATAGCTTTGGAAATGGAAAGAATGGCAATCCATATCGGCGATATGGGTGCTGTAGCAGGTGATGTGGCTTATCAAATGGGCGCATCAATTTTTGGAGTAACAAGAACTCTTGTTATTAATACAATGCTTGAAATCTCAGGAAGCCGTTTTGGACGTGGTTTAATCAATGTTGGTGGTGTTAATTTTGATATTGATAAAGCAATGTCTGATAAAATTGTAAAAATGCTTGATGAAGTTGGAAAAACAGTAGACAGAACAACAAGAGTTATGTTAAAAGCTCCAACAGTTATTTCAAGATTAGAAAGAACCGGTGTTGTTAATACAGAAACCGCAAAATCTCTTGGAGCAGTTGGTATGGCTGCCAGAGCTTCCGGTGTAGACATTGATTCAAGATTTGATTTGAATGACAAATGGTATACTTCATTAGATGTTGTAAAACCGTTTAAAGCAACAGGCGATGTTTATTCAAGATTTAAACTTCGTTACAAAGAAGTAAAACAATCTATTTTGATTGTGAAAAAACTTCTTAAAACATTGGAAAATTACAATAATGAATCATTAAAAGTTGAGCCAAACAAAAATTTAGCTCAAAATTCAATGGTTATTTCAGTTGTAGAAGCTTGGAGAGGTGAACTTGTTCATATCGGTTTGACAGGCGGTAACGGAGAACTTTTGAGATATAAAATGAAAGATCCGTCATTCAATAACTGGTATATGTTAGCAATGGCTGTTAGAAATAATGGAGTTTCTGACTTCCCATTGTGTAACAAGAGTTTTAACTTGTCATATTGCGGAAATGACTTGTAGTGCTGCACACGTAGATATGTGATTGGAACACATAAGTTGTGACTCATAAAAAGAAACTACGAGATAAAAGAAAAGTTAGTAGGTCGGCTTTACAAAGCCGACAACATCAAAGGAAAGAAAAATGTTAGATACACTTAAATTAAAATATTTTCAAGGAAATCAATTTATAAAAGATATTCCAAATGCACCGATGAGAAGTCAATTCAGAGGCTTTCCAATTCTTAAAGCAGGAAGTCGTGTTGATGAATCAGTTTGTCCTACAGGTGCATTGAAAGCAAATCCTTTGTCAATAGACTTAGGTAAATGTACATTATGCGGAGCTTGTAAAGGCGAATGCGTTGAATTCAGTAATTATTATAAATTAACAGCGGATTCTAGAGAAAAACTTGTAATAACAGAAGGTATGACACCTGAAGATTATGAAAAAGTTGCAGTAAAAGCTCGTAAAGAAATCCATAGAGTATTTGGAAAATCTTTAAAACTAAGACAAGTTTCAGTAGCAGGTTGTAACGGTTGTGAAATGGAATTAAACGCTTGTTCAAACTGTAACTTTGACATGGGAAGGTTTGGTATTGATTTTGTCGCTTCTCCTCGTCATGCTGACGGATTGGTAATTACAGGACCAATTTCTGAAAATATGGCTTATGCGTTGGAAGATTGTTACAAATCAACTCCTAACCCTAAAATTGTTATTTTAGCAGGAGCTTGTGCAATATCAGGTGGTGTATTCCAAGACTCAACTAAACTTAATAGAGAGTTTTTGGAAAAATATCCAATAGATTTGTATATTCCAGGATGTCCAATTCATCCGTTAACATTTATTAATGGAGTTTTAGACTTTATTTCTAAATAGTTTAACGGAGAGTTTAGTACAGTATTAATTATAACAAGAGCAGTTGCAATGGTGCACTGCTCTTGTGTTTCTATCTCCTACTGGTGTTACTCAAAGTAACCCATGATTCACGACTCACGAAAAGAATAGATTTTTATTACAATATGTCTAGCACTATTATAAAAAACGTTGTTCTGCTTTTAGTTTATTAAAATGTTCAATATCCCTGTACTTAAAAACTTTAGCGGGATTTCCTCCTGCAATTGCATAAGGCGGAATTTCACCATGAACAACAGCACCACCCTGAATAATCGCACCTTCGCCAATTTTAGTTCCCGGAAGTATCATAACCCTTGAACCAATCCAAACAAAATCACCGATTTCAATGTCTTTATATATAAATGTTTCGTCATAAGGGATTTTTGTTCCTTCGTAATTGTGATTTTGTGCAATGATTAAACACTCTACACCTGAATGAAAATTCCTACCAATTTTAACTTTTCCTGCTCCATGAATTTGCATTCCATTAAAACAAACACGCTCTCCCAATTCCGTGTTTCTATTAACAAAACTATAACCCCCGCAATAAAAATGTTTACCAATAACTTTTGCAGTTTTAAAAACTTGTCTGCCATAAAGTCGTGTTAAAATACTTTGCCGAATAAATTTTCGAAATGATTTTTGGGGAATCCAAAATGTTAAAAGACGTGCTAAAAAATCAATCATTTTCCTACCCCACTTTCTAAGCTGCTAACTTTCTTTGAGGTAGGTAAAGAATTACTCTCTCTCTCTCTCTCTCTCTCTCTCTCTCTACGGCGGTGCGGGTTTGAGCGATTATCAAATTCTTTAAAATTTCAAGAGAATCAATATTTTTATTTTCATAATAATCTACTCTAATATCAGTACATCCCATAATAACTACTTCTGCACCGAATTCTTTTAGAGATTTTTTTACTTCTCGAAAAATTTGATTTGGTCTTTCTTCTGAATTTATTTCATCAAAACGGTGAAAATTTTTTGTATTGCATATTCCTTTTGTTACAAGTTTTTGTATATCATTATCAGGATAAATAATTTTTACATCAGGACAATGTTTCTTAAAATATTTTTCATACACACTACCTTTTAAGCAACCGTCAGAAGCAACTAATCCAACAGTTTTGTAATTTTTATTTTTTACTTCTTTTACAACTTCTTCAACCAAATTTATAATTTCTATATCTGCTTTTTGAGAAATTTCATCAATTGCATAATGAGCAGTATTGCAACACATGCAAATTTTTTCGCAACCGCATTGTTTTAAGTGCTTTGCAATTTGCACATAGTCTTCAATAAAAGACTCTCCTTTTCCTTCTAAAAACATAGAACGACTTGGCGCATTAGTTGCTTGCCAAATAATAATCTCAGGATGATGACAATCCCTATATGCACCGGCTTTTGTCAATTCAATCTCAATAAGTTCATTTAATTTGTTTGTTGCAGCTACACCTGCTCCTCCAATAATTCCTATTTTCAATGTTACCATCCTTTAATAAATTCTAATGCTCTTTGATAGTCTTCATATGTATCAATATCACATGCTCTAATTTTTATTCCTCGCATTGGAAGGTTGCTTTCTAATTGATTAAATACGTGACCTGAAGAATATTTTAATTTTTCTTTTTTAATACAACAAGGTCCTGTCCACTCATAATCTCCATTTTCTTTAGAAAATGCCAATACATCGCCAATAGAATTTGTTTTAACTAGAATTGAATCATCAGACATTATATCTCCATATCCAATCCATTCTCCTTCTTGTTCAAGTAACATTTTCATATCGTCAGGATGTACAAGCAAATCACCGTCATAACCAATTGCTAAATCGTTACCGTCTTTTGCGCCAAGATAAAAACTCGCACCTGTTTTTGTTTCAAAATAGTTATGATTATAAACAAAAGTAACGTTTTCTCTATATTTTCTTACTTCTTCGATAACTTCTTTTGCTTGAAAACCTATAACTATCCTCACATCTTCAACATCTTTTAACAAGTCCAATTGCCAACTTATTAAGGAACGTCCGTTAATATTTACCAACGCTTTTGTTGTGGCTAATCCTAGTCTTGAACCAATTCCGGCACAACTTATAATAACTGATTTAGTTGACGACATAATGCCTCCTCTGTAAATACAAGATAATTAGTAATTGATAAAACACTTTTTGCCGGCATATGTGTTAAGCCAGAAGCAATTGATACATCAGCTAATCGCATAGCTTCAACATCATTATTTCCATCACCGATAAAAACAACTTTTTCGCCTTCAGATTGAAAACGTTCTACAAGATTTTCTTTTTTTAGAATTCGGGTTAGTTTTTTTACTTGATTATTTTCAATAATTCCATCTGAATTATAAAAACAACAACCTATTTTGGAAGCAAGTTTTGTAATCCAACATTCTAAATTTCCTGTTGCTACAATACAATCTTCTTTATGTTCATTGATAAATTTTACAACTTCCGGATATAATTCTACAGTTTCTAATAAATTTGCAACTTCATCCACAGGAAGTTTACCCAATATATAAACTCTTCTAATAAATGATTCTACAAATGGAATATTACCTTGCACAGTTTCTTTTGTGAGGTTATCCATTTCTTGTTGGATTTTAAAATGTTTAGAAATTAAAGGTAGCGTTTCTTGTTTTGTAACCGTACCATCTAAATCAAAAATAAATTTAGTCATGATTTTCCTTTTCTAATAATGTTTCTACCAAATATTCACATATCTTTGTTGCACTCGGTTTGTTGAAATCAATAACCGATTTTATAAGCTCTAAACGGTTTTCTTTTAAATAATCGTCCTTTTCAAAAACAAGTGTTTGAAAATACTTGCTTAATTCTTCGCAAGAATATGCTTTATAATTCTGCGAAGTTATCTTTTTACCAAGAGAGTTAAACTCTGAATGGTCAGGATTAACAAGTTGTATAATCGGTTTTTTAGAAGGTAAGTATTCACCTAAAAAAGAGCAACAATCTGTTATCATCAAATCAGAAGTTTTAAAAATGTCAAAATAATTTCCATGAGAATATACTTTGCCAATTCTATCCCATTCATTATAATAAGCATCAATTTCTCTTTCAGTCATTATTTTATTTATTAATAAAGCATATTTTAATCGAGGATGCGGCTTAAATATCCAAGTTGTTGTATCTAAGTTAGTTTTCGCTAAATTTAATATAAAATTCCCATTATCTCTAAATGTAGCTAGTTTTAAACTACCTTCATCCAACGAATGGTGAGGAGCATAGACAATTCTAAATTTATCTTTTTCTTTCCAGTAATTGATATTTTCTTGCCATTGTTCTTTTAAATAAACATCTAATTTCGAATATCCAAATGCAATACAATTTTTGTCTGCTTTTGGATTGTATTGCATATAACGTTCAATATTTTTTTTATTATCTACAAAAAATTTATATAACAAAGCATGAAAATTACTTTTATAATTTTCAGGGTTATAAAATAATTCAAATCCATAGTCACAATACATTGTTAAAGCAAAAAATGAAACATGAAATGGATGATGAATTTGAGGTACACCCGGTTGATCATAAAAAACGATGTCAGGTTTAAAGTTTTTTAAATCCACATACTTACCGTATTCAACAGCTTTTACAACATTGTAGCCACTTGTTTTAAAAAAGTTATAAGAACTTTCCAAGTCATTCCTTGTCTTATCCTTACCTTTCATTACACCCGGTAATAGACTAACTGCAACCACCGGTTCAAATTTATCTGATTTTTCCATTTCTCGATAAACGGATTCATAAGTCCATTTAGAATTTTCTCTTATCAAGAAAACTACTCGGATTTTTGAATTTTTCTTTATGCGCTTTAAGACTTTTGCATAATTGTGTTTACAATTAAATGACACAATTCCATTTTTTATCTTTTTGACAATTCCCATAAAAGATTTCCTCAAATTTTGTTATAAACACTATTCGCATACTTTTACCTTTTTCATTAATGCATCAAAAATATTTT
>CAZPBG010000008.1:0-53396 GCA_964584885.1 uncultured Vampirovibrio sp. | reverse complement strand
AAACTTTTTTGTAGTTCTTGTTTTCGACATTAATATAATCACCTGTCATTCCGTCTGCAAGAGCTGTTCCGTCAATTGTAATCATTACTGCTCCGTTTGATACAAAGAAAATTCTGACACCCATATTTCTTTCTACATCAGGCTTCATTTTGACAAAACGTTTGTCAATAATTTCACCTTTTTGGAAAGCTTTTTTTGCTGACATTTCTTTGGAAAGAACTTTGTCTGACAAAACATAATCTATTTTTTGAGAAACATCAATTCTTTTTACAACAGTTGATTCTTTTGTAATTGCTTGTTCTCTGTTAATATAATCCGCAGCAACCAGTACATCTTTGTAAACAATTGTTTGAGTCGGTAAATTCAATGTTCTTACAAACGCATTGTTTACATAAACATCAACTCTTTTTATATCACGAGGAATAATCTTGTCTGCACCTTGAACAATTTTGTATGTAACTTTTCCGTCAGGCAATTGGATAGATGCAAACGGTGTAGCTGTAATTTTTACTTCTACATCAGCTTTAACCATTTTTTCGTAACCATTTTGTAATTGCTTCGCCACCTGAGATTTAACCTCTGCAGAAGTAACTGTTTGTGCGTTTACACAAACGGCTGTTACTATCATTATTAATGCTGTGGTTATAAGTTTTTTCATTGTTTCCTTATTTGCTTAACAAGTTTTATCTTGGTCTATTTTCTGTAAATTGCGATTCACGACTCACGAATCACTATTCACGAGAATTTACGACATATTATTAGTAATCTGCAAAATATTGCTTGAAGAATTAATCAATTTTGAATTAGATTCAAAAGCTCGTTCTGCTTTAATCAGACCAACAAGTTCATCTACGATTTGAACGTTAGAACCTTCTAACATACATTGTTGGATTAAACCCAAACCATTTTGTCCCGGAGTATCTTGAACAGGGTTACCGGAAGCTTGAGTTTCTTTGTACAAGTTGTGACCGATTGATAACAAACCTGACGGGTTTTGGAATTTAACCAACTGCAAAGAACCAACAATAGATTGTTGTGTTTGTCCCGGTAGTGTTACAGAAATATTACCGTCTTGAGTGATTGTAATTTCTGTAGCATCACGAGGAATTGATACTGACGGTTGGATTAAAAGCCCGTCATTTGTACACAATTGACCTAGTGAGTCAACTTGCAAACAACCGTCACGAGTATATGCAAGAGAACCGTCTTCTTTCATAACTTGCAAAAATCCTTCACCCTCAATCTCAATATCAAGCTGACGACCTGTAGAAATTGCAATACCTTGAGTAAATACTCTTGTTGTAGCAGCAGTTTTAACCCCTAAACCAATTTCTGTACCAACAGGTTGGTAAGTACCTTGGTTCATCAATGCACCGGGTGTTCTTATAGCTTGAGATAACAAGTCTTGAAACTCAATTCTTGATTTTTTAAATCCCGTAGTATTAACGTTTGCTACGTTATTTGCAATAACATCAAGATAGTTTTGCTGTGCTATCATGCCTGTTGCTGCTGTTGTTAGTGCTCTTAACATTTTATTTCCTCTCCAAGTTTGGTTTGTTTTCCGTGACTCGTGAATTGTGACTCGTGACTCGTCTTAACCGTTTATTTTTTATTTGTTTAACAAGTTTTACTGTTGTCTATTTTATGTAAACCGCAATTCACGACTCACGATTCACTATTCACGAAATTAGCTTCTCAATCTTCCCACTGACACTGCTGTCTGTAGAAGCTGATTATTTGTTGAAACTACTTTTGATAAAGATTCGTAGTTTCTAGTTGTACTGATTGTATTAATCATTTCTTTGATTACGTTTGAATTTGAAAGTTCAAGCATTCCTTGTTGTACAGTGAATTTTTCTGCTCTTAACTCAGGATTATTCACTTTATCACGAGGAATAAATCTTGTATCTGCAATTTCAAACAAATCATCTTTATCTGAGAAATCGAAAATACCGATTGTTTGCATAGGAATTTTTTGAGTGTAAGAATTCATCTCAATATTACCTTGCTCACCAATAATGATTTCCATTTTATCTCTTACTTGTTCCGGATCAAAATCTTCCGGAATCATTCTAATTCTACGATTGTTAACATCAAGAACGTATTCGCCTTGTTTTGTTACCAAATATTGTTCACTGTTTACAACAAATGAGCCGTTTCTTGTGTAAGATTCTTTTCCTTCAATATCTCTGATTTTAAAGAAACCGTCACCTTCAATTGCTACATCATAAGTGTTTCCTGTTTTATCAAGAGCACCTTGAGAAAAATCGTGAACATATTGAAGTGATTGAGAACCCATACTCAAATTACCCAAGTATCTTGAGTTATCATCATTTCTCAAAATAGAACCTTGTTGTGAATAAACAGCAGATTCCATAATATCTTTGAAACGTAAAGAACCTTTCTTGAACCCTACTGTGTTAACGTTTGCAAGATTGTTTGCAATGTTATCATTCATGTCCATAAGAGCGGTCATACCTTTTGCAGCTGATTCTAATCCTCTAACTATCATTAGTTCGCTCCTTTGTATGTGTCGTATTTACTCAAAACACTTTTTACATAGTTTTGTGTTTCTGCATATGGAGGAATTCCGCCATATTTTTTAACTGCGTTCGGACCTGCGTTGTAAGCTGCAAGTGCTAAAGATTTGTCATTGCTAAATCTATCCATTAATCCTTTCAAATACTTTGTTCCGCCCTCAATGTTTTGCTCTGCATCATACGCATTTGTAACACCTAAACCTTGTGCAGTGGCCGGCATTAATTGCATTAAACCCATAGCTCCGCAGTGTGAGGTCGCATTTGGATTAAACCCTGATTCTTGATTGATTACCGCTTTTACGAAATCTTCATCCAATCCGTTTTTATCCGCATATTTTGTAATAAGTTCATTAATTTCACTTCTTGAAGTTGATGTTGGATTTGCTTTATTTTCGATAGAGGTATCAAGAATTTTTTGAAAATCAGCATCAGGTTTTTGAGCATAAGACATTAAGGATTGAAATTGGTTTTCAATCGCATTTATACGATGTAAAGTTATGTCTAAGCTCGAAAGCTGCACCTTTCGCTCTCCTCTATTATTTTAATTTACCTACCAAGTCTGTGAAGTTATACCATAACTCCAGCCGTTTTTCTGTAATTTTACTTACAATACAGGGTCTATACCTACCCTACAGTCTACACTAGTAGTGTAATATATATATTAACAAGTGACATCAATCCAATGATTGAAATTTTATTTTGTATCTAGACCATTTGGTCTAAATAAATATCCCCCAAATAGTTGATAACAAATGACAAAATATGTATAATAATGATATTGGATAACTGGTGGGGAGATTAGGATCTCATGTTTAATAATATTAACGACAATAACACAGATTTTTTATATAACTCTCAACTTGAAAAGCAGAGCAATATTATTAATTTGGCATCTGTCAAAGCTAATCTGAATAAATCTCTATTTAACACTAATTCAAATCCATATGTAGATAGAACTGAAATCTCATCAAATGCTTTAGAATTATTCCAAAAAGATTTGGATATTAAAAAGTTTAACCAAGTAGCAATGAGTGATTCAGAAGACTTGTCACATCTTGAAAGAATGCAAGAACTATTTTCAACAGGAGTAGTTGATGTGTTTGAAGACGATGTTCTAAATGAACTTGTATCTAATTCTAAACTTTGGAACGATTTGGAAATTTAGATTTTTTGCCGATATTTTTCAATTATTTCTGTTGTTAAAGCCGGTTTATAATTTTTAATTTCCCTGATTAAATCATTTTCACTAACAGCTTTATTGTATTTCATAACATTATCTATAGCATTTTTAATAATAACATTTTGGATTTCGCCTGCTGTATAATTTTTAGTCAACTGAGCGAGTTTATCTATATCAATATCTTTATCAGCAAAAGTTTTTTCAAGTTCAATTCTAAACAATTCTTTTCTAGCTTCAAAATCAGGAGGCGGAACAAAAATCGTTTTATCAAATCTACCGACACGTCTTATTGCCTCGTCAACCCTTTGAGGTTCATTTGTTGCTGCGATTACGAATATGCCTCGCTCTACACAATTATTTAGCTGTTGCAAAAGTTCTGAAATTTGTCTTTGAATATCCACTGCAACAGCTGTACCATCTAAGTTTGAGCGTTTTGGTGCAAGAGTTTCTATTTCATCAATAAATACAATTGATGGTGCATTATATTCAGCTTCTTCAAATACTTTTCTGATATTCAAAACTGTTTCATTTTGGTATGGACTTCCCACCGATGAAGCTTTCATATAGATAATATGCCTGTCTGATTCTTCCGCAAGAGCTTCTGAAATAAAGGTTTTACCTGTTCCCGGAGGTCCATATAATAGTATTCCGCTCGCTGTAGTGCGTCCATATTTTTTATATAAACTGATATTTTTTAATGGCATAATTACATCATTATAAAGTATCTGTTTCAAATCATTCATGCCGGCAACTTTAGCAAAACCTCTAATTTTATTTTCATCTATTTCTGCTTTTTGTTCGGGAAGTTCTGATAAACCAATTTTTTTCTTATATCTTTCTATATTAGCTTTTGTGTTTTGAGGACGAACTTTTTTAATTGATTTTAAGAGGTCATCCATTGTTATATTACGATCTTCATCCATTGCAACATCTGTAGCAGTATCTACTATATTTTTAATTTCAGGAGCAGTGTAATTTTCTGTTTTTTGTGCTAGAAGTTCTAAATTAATACCTTTATCAGAAGGAAGTTCTCTTAATTGTTGCGCAAACATGCCCATTCGTGCTTTTTTATCAGGCAATGGAACAAAAACAGATTTGTCAAGCCTTCCGGCACGTTTTACCGCATCATCAATCATTTCAGGATTATTTGTTGCTCCAATAACAAAAATACCATCTTTACTAAGGTTATTCATTTGCTGTAACAATTCTGCAATTCTTTCGTTGTTATCTTGAGCAATGGGACTATCGACATGTGACCTTTTAGGAGCTATACTCTCCATTTCATCAATAAATATTATAGATGGAGGGTTATTTCTTGCAGCCTCAAACACTTCTTTTATTTTTTTTGTAGCCCTACCATAATAACTGCTATCAAGCTCATTAGGCTTAATCTGATAAAAATTCCTTCCACATTCTTCCGCAAGAGCGTTTGCAATAAATGTTTTACCACAACCGGGAAGTCCATGAAGCAAAATACCATTGGCAGGAGTTCGTTTGTATTTTTTGTATTTTTCAACTTTTGTGAATGGTTCAATTACCATTTTACGTAAAGTTTGTTTTAGTTCATCCATGCCTATAACTTTTCCCAAGCCTTTGTATATTTCCTTTTCTATTTCTTTATCCAAATCAAAAGGAGCTAATCCTTGCGAATTTTCTATATTAACATCAACACCACTGTCAAGCAAAAATCTTATTAACTCTAAATCTTTTTTTCTGACAGCTTTGTGCAAAACTGTTTCGCCTTTAATATCTTGAATATTTGGGTTAACATTATTTGATAATAATAAATTTAGTGTATCTTGATTTTTAGTTAAAAATATCGGAGATTGATTATAATTATCTACAGAATTAATATCTATATTTAACTCTAGATATTTTTTTATTAAGTCTAGATTGTCTTCTTCCACTGCATAATGCATTATGGTTCTACCTGAACAATCTTTTATATTTAAATTCGCACCATGTTCTTTTAATAAATTAATTGTTTCTACATTTTTATAATCAATATGAAGCGGTGCTATGCCAAAAGAATCTCTTACATTTGGATTAGCTCCTAAATCTAAAAGATATTTAAAAATGGGGAAATTGTTAATAGCTTTATGTAAAGGAGTTTCACCATTATCATCAGGTTTATCAATGTCAGCATCTTTTAACATTAAAAATTTAGTAATGTCGAAATTGCCACTTTGTATTGCCAAATGAAATGGAGTAATACCATTTAAATCAGATTTATTGGAACTGATAAAATTTGACAAATATTCTATAAATTCTATTTTATTTGCAGTTATTGCTTCATGTAAAAGATTTCTGCCATTTTTATTGCAACTATTTAATGATTGCAATTTTTGAAGTTCGTGTAAATTACCATTTTTAATAATTTTTGCAATATCTTCATAACTTCGTCCACCTTTAAAAGTACTATTATTAGTATTAGCTTGATTATAATAAGTGGTTAATAATATTTTCATTTTACCTCCTACATTCTTAACAAAAGCAGTAAAGAATTTTTTTGCTAATAAACTAGTAACCTTGTAAAGTTTTGTAAAACTTATTGGGTGTTATAGCAAATTTTATTTTTAGGAACATTAACGTAACAAAAGGAGAATAAAAGAATGAGAATAACACCGATAAGTATTAGGACACAAAATTATTATAAAAAAACAACTTTTAAAGGTATTAGAGATGTAACGAAACCTTATGAAGAAGAACGCCGAGCACTTGACGAAAAACTTTTTGTATGGAATAAAAGCGGGAAAATCAACAAAATCAACATGCAAGAGGCTGCTGCGGTAAAAGCATATGCAATAGCACAAGAGGAGCGTTTAGAAGATCAAAGACGTTATACCGAAGAAATGAAAAGATTATTGCAACTTGCAAAAGAAAACAATGCAAGTGAAGAAAAAATTGCAGATCTTACACTCAAAGCGCAAAAGGCTGAAGAAATGATGAGAATGCAAGCAGAATTATCTAGACTCAAAAAAAATAAAGGTTGGAGTAAAATTGCAGGATATGATCAAGAAAAAACAATTTTAATGGATGAATTTATTAACAACATAACTATGGAAAAAAAAGTGGGGCAAGATGTAAGCTTTCCAAACGGGATATTATTCTTTGGTCCAACTGGAAATGGTAAGACAACCTTTGCAAAAGCATTTGCAGAACAAACTCAATGTCCGCTAATAGAAATTGATCCATTAACAGATGACCTTAGAAAAGATCTAAAAAATGCATTAAATGTATCAAAAGAAAATTTCGAAAAAACAGGGACAAGATCTATTATCTTAATGGATGAATTCGATAATTTTGGAGCAAAAACCGAAGAAAATAAGCAAACCATTGCAATGCTTAAAGCTGTTATGACAGATTGTTCTGATAAACATTTTGCTACAATGTTTTTGACGACAAATAATCCGCAAGATATTGACAGCATACTATTTGCTGATGGCAGATGTCCTATAAGAGTTTATCTTGATCCTCCAAATAAACAAAATGCAGAAACTGTGTTTAAATATTATCTTGAAGGTAAAACTCAAAATCCTATAAATTACAATAATGTTATTGAAGAATTATTTAGTAATCAAACAGATGGTGCTTATAGTAATTCAAGAATAAAAACAATTGTAGAAACTTGCTATAAAGAAGCAACAAAACTTGGAAGACAGATAACAGAAGGGGATTTGATTACAAAAATTAAATCAACGTTACCTGATATAACAAAAGAACACCTTCAAAAATATGCACAAGATATTAAAGCAATTTGTGGTTAAGAAAGGATTGAATAATGATTCAAGCAATAGCTTTTAAAAGTACTCCAACAGTAAATTCTCAAAAGAAAACAAACAACACCCCTGCTCAAATAGGAATGGGGCTAACGGCAGTTGGCGGAGGCATTATTGGTGGAATTGGAGTTAATGATTATAATAAAACAAACAGTGGGTTAAAAAATCAAATCGCTTTACAACCTAATTTGACAAAAACAAAACTTGCTGAAAGTTTGGACAGAATAATGAATGATAGTATTCAAAAGTCTAAATATGTTCATAATCATACCCAGAAAATAAAAACAAATTCTGATTTACAAGAATTAGGTTTTCAATTGCAAGATATTCTTACGAAAAAAGAACTGGAAAGTTATAATAAAGTACACAATATAAAATTAAAAGATTTTGAACGCAGAATTAAAGAAAAAAAACAATTCCTGAATGATTTAGTTGACAAGTTTATCAGAGAATCAGATTATGCCAAGGAACATCCTCAGGTAGAACCATATACAATGAATGAAGTATTAGGAAATGATCCATTGAACTCAATGCTTGATATACTTTCACAAGACAAATATGATATATTTGATCCACTTTATGATAGTAAATTAAATGAGTTAAAGTTGCTTGAACAAAATAAAGATTTTGTCCTAGAACAACTGCGTAATGATACTATTTACAATTGCGAATACAATAAAAATATTCCAAGCAGAGATTGCTTTACGATTGACGAAATAAAAAAACAAGGTTTATCTTTTGACAAAATATTCACACCAAAAGAAGCTAAAGAATATATAGTAAAACATGATGCCGAAGAAAAGCGATTAAAAGAACTCGAACAAAAAACAATAAAAGAATTAGAAGAAAAATTAAAAACTAACAAAATAAAAAACCTCTACAAAATTGCAGGTGCAGGATTTGGTATTGCATTTGTTTCTCTTCTTTCTCTTTTTCTATTAAAAGCTAGCAACAGAAAGACAAAAAATGCGAATTAATTCAATAAATCCTGTTCAATACAACAACAGCCATCAAAATAGAGTGGCTTTTAAAGGTTTCTGGAGAGATTTAAAAAATATAGCCGGAAGCGCACTAGATACAGGTGTTAATTACATAACCGGACAAACGAATGCTCCGGAGAAAGAATTTATTGACCAAATGTCAATAAGAGAAACCGGTTACAGAGTTGGTGAAAAAGAAAGGCTGGAAAAAGAAATTGCAGAAAAAGAACAGAGGCTTAGAGAAGAACGAAAAAGAGCTGAACAAATTGAAAATGAAAGAAAATCTCTCGAAAAAGAAAACTATTTAAGACAACTTTTAAAACCTTATATTGAAACACTCGAAAACGATTTCTTTTCTGTAATAGAAGCTTCTAAAAAAGACAGTAATATTATCCCTCCAAATGGAATTCTTATTGAAACCCCTGGACTTTTTACTCAGGAGCCGGTTCCGAAACCTGAAAGATATCCAAGACTATTAAATACATTAAAAGTATTTGACGAAGCTAATAATGAAATAACTAGATATTTTATTGCTCATGGTGTGATGCCCAGATTTATACAAATGGCAAGAATGACTGCTGAGATTAACGATAGATATATAGAAGAATATCATGCTTCTGTGCAAAGATATCAAAATTATAATAATGAAAAACGCGAATACGAAGAACGTATACTGGTACAACAAAAGCTTGAACAGTATCTTAGAAATAAGCAGGATATTAATAAATTTCTTATCCAAACGGAAAGTCTTTCACATGTCGGCTCAGCTTTGGAATGCGCCCAAAAAGCGTACAATGAAAATGGTAAGCATGCGCTTATTTGGGTGGAAAACTTTGACAAAATAGGTACTCCTTTAGAAGAAAACAAACGCTGTATTGCTGCATTAAAAAACATTTTATGTTCTTGCGCAGAAAAGTTTCATGCAACTTGCTTGATAAATATTGCTAAGGACAAAATCCAAAGCATCGACCCGATTCTTCTGGTTGATAGCAGAATGCCTATTAAAATTAGGCTTTAGTTTACAATCTTGTAACAAATTGTACTTAGTACTCGAAAATGTGCTAGAATACAGGCATGGCAAATTCGGATTATTATATTCAGGACAATTCTGACATAGAAGATGTTAAGCTTGAAACGGCAAAAGAACTCTACAATGCCGGCAAGTTTTCTGAAGCTCTTAAATTATATTTAGATATGGGCAATGCCAGTTATTCCTATAAAATTCATTACGAAATCGGAAGATGCTATTACAAACTTAATGATATGATAAATGCCGAATTGTATTTTTCACGCTCTGTTTCTTTGCAAAGTTACAAAAATCCGTCATATATCTTTTTAGGAAATATTTATCACAGAAACCAAAATGTCGAAAAAGCTATTGAGAATTGGACAATCGCATTTTCACAAAAACCAAATGATGAAAATGTTTGTCTTAATCTCGCAACTTCTTATTTTTCAAAAGATATGAAATTTCAATCAATTTTCTTTTACGAAAAATATTTAAGATACGCAAAAAATAAAAACGCATCTTTCTATCTAGAAATCAAAAAAAGTATAGAAAGTTTTAAAACTTATGCAACAGATTTATATCAAAAAGCTCAAAGAGCTATCGCTGCCGGAAATAAAGAAACAGCTATTCAAGCATTGGACCTTGCCGTAAAAAATTATCCCTTGAATTTTGATATAAATTTCCAACTAGGAAAACTATATTTTGAAACAAAAGAGTTTTTAAAATCGTCTGTTTATTTAAAACAAGCATATTGTATTGATAACAAATCTCTTGATGTATTAGAGCTACTTTCTAACGTTATGATTAATGTCGGAGATTTTACAGGCGCATATTGTGTTATGAAAAGAATTCTACCGCTTGTAACCAATAATCAAAAAGAATACTTGGAAATTTTAAAAACAATAAAACCTCTTGAAGACAGTTTTGACGACAAAAGTATTGACGGGCACAAAGAGTGGGCTGAAAAATATTATAGTTACAATAATTATCAATTCGCATTGTTTGAATACGAAAATTGTTTAATTATGAACAACACTGTTCCGTCAAAATACAGTACTATTGTTCAAGATTTAAAATCTTTTATTAACCCTGAGTCTAAAATAATCAAATCTTGTTTTGAAAGAGGTGCTTTTTCATACTCTAACAAAGATTTTAAGCAATCAAACAAATATTTCTCAAAAATTATGGAATTGTCAAGCGAAAACTCTTCTGAATACAGATTGGCAAAATCACGGATGGTTCATGTTTAAAAAAATTAAAAAGTTTTTTTATCTTCATATTCTAAAACGCAAATACTACAGAGTTGGTAGTTGTTTGGGTTGTGGCAGATGTTGTCGTAAAATTTACGTTAAGCACAAAAATGTTATCCAAACAGAAGAAGAATTTAGACGGTTACAGAAGCTTCATCCATTTTATACGTACTTAAAAATTATTGATAAAGATGAAACAGGACTCGTTTTTGAGTGCACAAATTTAGACAAAGAAACTAACAAATGCAAAATTCACAAAAAACGTCCCGGAATTTGCAGACGATACCCACAAGAAGAACTTTTCCTAATGGGTGGAACTCTTGCGGAAAACTGTGGCTACAAACTAGTACCGATTGAAAGCTTTGAAGAAGTTTTTCAAAAAGTTTCAAAGAAAATGAAATAATTTGTTTATTATTAGTTGTTTTGTGTTCTAAAATCCCATAACTTTTAAAACATCATTAAGTTCAGCACTTGTCTTTTTTACGTCAGAATTTGAGTATTTGATTGCATTATCAGGGTCTTTCAAGCCATTACCCGTAAGCACACAAACAATATCTGAGCCTTGTTTAACAAGTCCTTGTGAATGCGCTTGGATTAATCCTGCAACCGATGCCGCACTTGCAGGCTCACAAAGAACTCCTTCTGTCGATGCTAACATTTTGTAAGCTTCAACAATCTTTTCATCACTTACGCAACCGATTTTACCATTGCTTTCATCTCTAGCAGCTTCTGCTTGTTTCCAACTTGCAGGATTACCAATTCTTATAGCAGTAGCTAGGGTTTCAGGTTTAAAAATTCTTTCGCCCTTAACAATTGCAGCAGAACCCTCTGCTTCATAACCCATCATCATAGGTAAATTTTTAACAACACCTTCATTAAAATATTCCTTATAGCCTTTCCAGTAAGCAGTAATATTTCCGGCATTACCTACAGGAATAAAATGATATTCAGGCGCTTTTCCTAATGAGTCACAAACTTCAAACGCACCTGTTTTTTGACCCTCAATCCTATATGGATTAACTGAATTTACTAAAGTAATAGGATGAGTATCAGAAATTGCTCTTACACATTCCAAAGCTTCATCAAAATTACCTTGAATTGCGATAATTTCAGCACCGTACATCATCGCTTGAGAAAGTTTTCCTAATGCTATGTAACCATCAGGGATAAGCACAAAAGTTTTTAAACCGGCTTTTGCACCATAAGCAGCAGCAGAAGCTGAAGTATTTCCGGTTGAAGCACAAATAATTGCATTAGCACCGGCTTCTTTAGCCTTAGTTACAGCCATTGTCATACCACGGTCTTTGAAACTTCCAGTAGGATTACAACCCTCGAATTTTAAATAGATATTGCAATCTAAACCTATCTTGCGAGCAAGATTATCAGCTTTAATCAAAGGTGTATTTCCTTCATTAAGCGTAACAACAGGAGTTGAGTCTGTTACAGGTAAATATTTTCTGTATTTATTAATTAATCCTTGATAGTACATATTTAAGACCTCTCTATGCTATAAGTTTAATATAACATAATCTTTGAGAAATTAATATTACTACTCTCTCATCAACATTTATTACTTATTCTCTCAAACATTTTAAAAAGGCACATTTTCTGTAAGAAGGAAAGCATCACAACGCAGTAACTAAATTTCAATTCAATTTTGATTTCAGAATTCTTGCTGCTGAGTGCAAAATATCTTCACTTGTAGAAAATGGCGGAGCATAGGTTAAATCTACATCCAACAAGTTTTCAACCGTAACTCTTTCGGCTAAACCTACCGAAACTGTATTAACTTTTTTATCGGCATCAATAGAGCCAATTGCCTGTACTCCTAAAACTCTATGTGAACGTCTATCCGCAACAAGTTTTAGTGTAATATTTTCGACTTCAGGCATATAACCGGCTTTATCACGTTTGGTTACAATGACTGAAACTGTGTCATAGCCTAATTTTTGAGCCAGTTTTTCTGATAAACCCGTCATTGATATATTTAAGTCCAAAAATCGTGTGACCGCAGAACCTAAAACACCTTCAAAATCTTCACTTCCGCCACAAAGATTAACCGCTGCGACTCTTCCCTCTTTATTAGCTGTAGAGCCTAATGGCAACCACATCGGTGTATTTGAAATAATATTTATTTTTTCTGTACAATCACCACAAGCGTAAATATCAGGTATATTTGTTTGCATTCTGCTATTAACTTTTATTGCGCCGGTAATTCCAAGAGTAATTCCTGCATCTTTTGCAATATCAACAACAGGTTTTACTCCTGCAGAAATAACTACCATTTCTGTTTCGAAGCCCGAGCCCTTTTGGGTTAAGACTCCTTTTACAACATCTTCTCCCAAAAACTCGCTAACTACGTCATCCGTAATAAGTTTCACTTTGCCGTTAGAATGTTTAAGGATGTAATCTTGTATGAAAGTTGAAATATCTTCGTCAAAAACAGGAAGAATAAACGGTGCACGTTCTACGAGAAAAATGTTTTTTCCATTCCTAACAAAGGCTTCTAAAAGTTCAATGCTGATATAACCACCACCGATTATTGTAATATTTTCAACTTTTTTCATTGTTTCTCTTATTGCTACTCCGTCTTCCAAAGTTCGTAAGTTGTAAATATTTTTGAGCTTAATATCCGGAAAAGATGACATATCAGGAGCTGCTCCGATTGCAAGTACAAGTTTGTCATAATTAACAAAGTTCGTTTCGCCAGTTGTTAAATCTTTGACAATAACTTTTTTATCAATCGGTAAAATTTTTGTTACTCTATGTTGCAAATGTACGTGAATTCCGTTTTTTTCAAATTCTTCTGGAGTTCTAACAATCAATTTTTTCCAATCTTTGAAATTTCCCTCAATATAATACGGAAGTCCGCAAGCCGAATAAGATACGTGGGTATCTTGAGTATAAATATGTACTTCTGCATCAGGAAGAGTTCTTTTTGATTTAGAGGCTGCTTTAGCTCCTGCCGCAACCCCGCCGACAACAACAATTTTCATAATTAAATTATGAAAAAACCGATTAATGTTTGCAATTAACCGGTTGTATATAAGGTAAAAATATAAATATTCATGTTAAAATGTGTGTATGCAAGAAAATGAAAAATTATTATACATTATTGCAGGTGCCAATGGTTCCGGAAAAAGTACATTGGCAGAAATTCTTTTGGAAGAAAAAAAATTAGAATTTTTAAATGCAGATGAAATAGCAAAACAAATTGCTCCTGATGCAATCAACAGTGTACCTATTTCTGCCGGTAAAATATATTTTCAACAATTAAACGAATATTTTAAAGAAAATAAATCTTTTGCAGTTGAATCAACTTTATCTGGAAATAATATCGTTAGAATTATTAAACAAGCTCAAGAACAACATTATAAAACAGTTTTAATATATTCTTTTTTAAAAAATTGTACAATTTGTATAGAAAGAGTTAAAAAAAGAGTTGAAAATGGTGGGCATGACGTTCCAGCTGAAGATATTATTCGAAGATATTATAAAAGTATTATTAATTTTTGGGATAAATATCGTTATATGGTGGATGAGTGGACTCTTTTTTATAACGGATATGATTATGCACCTGTAATTGTATCATTTGGTTCTCAAAATGATTTTGCTATTATAAATAAAGAAATGCAAAACTGTTTTAATGATATTCATAAATTAGCAAAGGAAGACATTCATGACAGATAAAGAAGCGTTAGAACTATTAAACATGTTTACTACTGCAGCTCAAATTGCAAAATCTAAAAATAAGCAAGAGTTTCATTTAAATGTAAATGAAGCGATATTAGTTGAATGGCTTAAAAAAGCATATCCTACGCTAAATGATGATATTAATGTTATGAATATAGCAAAGAAGATATTGAAAAATAATTAATATTACTTCGCCATCAACAATATCACGTCATTAAATATAACAAATATCATCAACAATATTAACAATGAGAAAAATACTGAAGAAATTGTTTCAATAATTTTTTCATCAAGTGGTTTGCCAATAATTTTTTCGATAATCAAGAACATCAAATGTCCGCCATCAAGAGCCGGAATTGGTAATATATTTAACATTGCCAAATTCATTGAGATTAAAGCTGCTAGCAAAATTCCTGAAGATTTTCCGGCTTTGTCAATCATATCACCACCAATTTTGGTGATTGCAACAACTCCGTGCAAATCTTTCATAGGAACATTTCCTGTAAACAATTGACCTAAAGAATACATCATTGTTGCAGTATTATCCCAAAGATACTTGTTACTTTCAGTTATCATAGAAACAGGTGTTTTAGTTGGAACAAAAGTCTGTTTTGAAATTAATCCTAAACCAATAAGTCCTTTGTAATCAGGATAAACAGGGTTAAGTTCTATTTCTTCACCATTTCTTACAACAGTAATATTTACAGGGTGGACTCCGTCAGAAATAGCTTTTGCAACATCGTACAAAGAATATTTTCCGTCTGAAGTGTAAACTGTTTTTCCGTCAAGTTCATCTCTCAAGGCTTTTATATTATCATCAAATTTGATACCTTCATTTTTAAAGTATTTTGCACCTTTTGCAGCATATTTATCCATTGTAATAATATCAGCTTCTTTGTTTTCAGGGAGTCTTATAGAAATATTTTCCGGAATAATTTCATCTTTTTCTAATCCGGGATTAAGTCCTTTCAATAAAGCATAATTTTTATCAATAGTTTCTTGAGATGCAATTCCAATATTTTTTGCACTATTTTTAACAATGGTTACAAATGTGTATGAATTATTAACATCAGTTCCATTAACTGTTAGAATTCTATCTCCGGTTTTAAGCCCTGATTGCCAAATGCTTGACTCTTGAGGAGCACTGATTGCGCCGGCATAAATCTCGTTATTACCCGATGGCAATTGTTTAGAATATGCAGCTACAAATAATACAAGTAAAAATGCACAAATAACGTTTGCAATAACTCCGGCTGATACAACCGCAACTCTTTGAGAAATCGGTTTGTTAGCAAATCTTTCAGTAGAGTCAGCAGGTAGAGAACAATCTTTGTCATCATCAGGGAATGAAACATATCCGCCTAGCAAAAATGCGTGAACAACAACTTCTATATCACCGCATTGTTTTTTAAAAATAGTTGGACCGAAAGGAAGTCCAAAACCAAATCTTTCAACTTTTATTCCAAATGCTCGTGCTGCAAGAAAATGACCTGCTTCATGCACAAAAATTAATAAACCCAACAAAAGAATCATTATAAAAATTGACATCTCAAATCTCCTCTAATATTGAGTTTAATTTTAGCATAAAAAACCAATTTAAGACAGACGTCTTATCATTTTATGAGCGTCTTCATTTTCAGGGAAAATTTCAACTACTTTATCCAAGTATTCAAGAGCGCTATCGTTGTCTTTTAGTGCTTCGTAACATCTTGCAATTTCCATTAACAAAGAAATGCTTTGAGGTTTTTTTGTATAAATATTTTTAAATACGTTTAAAGCGCTTTGATATTCACCTAAAGCGTAATAAGTTAGAGCCAATGTGTTTTGAGTTTCCACATCAGGGTTTTGCTCAACTGCTTTTATTAAATATCTCTTAGCTTCTTCATAATCGCCACGTGCATATAAAATTCTACCAACACAGAATTGTACATATTCATGATGAGGTTGAACTTTAATAGCTTTCATAATGTAGTCATAAGCTTCATCAAGTTGGTTTAAAATCAATTTATTCAATGCCATAAATGTTAAAGCTAAAACATTATTTGGTTCAATTTCAAGAGCTTCAGCGTAATATCTTTCTGCTTCAAGGTTCTCTGAAATTGAATATAAGAAATTTCCGTACTCAAAAATGATTTCAAAATCATTTGGAGCAAGTTTCATTGCTGTTTCAAATTCTTCTCTTGCGTAATCAAACAATCTTTTGTTTAAATAAATTATGCCTAAATCTTTGTGAGCTTTTGCTATTTCAGGGTTCATACGAATAACTTTTTTGAGCATTTTCTCTGCAGTATCTGTATCACAAAGGCTTGAAGATAAAATTGCATATTGATGTAAAATTTCTGCTGTTACTTTTTCTTTTAATAATATTTTGTCGTAAATATCTTTTGCCTTACTTAATTGATTAGTTTTAATATACAAACTTGCAAGTTTTTGTGCCGGAAGAATAAATTTAGGGTTTATATAAACTATTTCTTCCAACATTTTTATCGCTGTTTGAAATTCTCCCAAAGCTTCGTAGCAAGTAACAATATTATACTTATAATTTTCTTTACCAGGACACATTAAAGCCAGTTGTTTGTAATGTTTAAGTGCATCTTCATATTTTCCTAATTTTACTTCTGACATAGCAATCGCAAGCAAAAATGTCTCATCTTCTTCTATATTTAACGCTTTATTAAAATATTCACACGCTTTGTCGTGATTTTGCTGAATTTGGTATGCTGAACCTAGATTATAGTATGACATCGCACTATCAGGAGCTAAATTTATTGCTTTTTGATAAGTTTCTACGGCATCCTCAAATTTTCCTAATGCCATATAACAAGTGCCCAAGCTATTCAAAGTGCCTAAATTGTTAGGATTTTTTTTAAGAGAGTTTAATAAAGATATATAGGCTTTATCAAATTCTTTATTTTTCATATATGCAGTACCAATTATAAAATCATAAATAAAATTCTCTTTATCCAATTCAGATGCAATTTGAGCATATTTTACAGTTGCAGAAACATCGTATAATTTTATAAGAACTAAACACAATGCTTGATATGCTTCCATATATTCGTTTCTAAGTTCAATAACTTTTATGTATGCGTTTTTTGCAGATGTAAAATCAGCCAGCCTTTCATAACATTTCGCCAAATAAAACCAGGATGTTGCATCTTGTTGTTCAAATTTAACAACTGTTTCAAAATAATTTTTTGCAGTAAACCACAATTCAAGATTAACATCTGTTAATCCGGCAAGTTTCAGTAACTCAATATTATCAGGATTTCCTTTCAAACCTTCTTCAATCAGTGGTTTTGCTTCTTCAAAATCTTTTGTTCCAACCAGTTCTGTAATTCTATCTATATCTGCCATTTTACCTTTTACCTATTAATAATTATCCTGCAATATAATTCTTTAAACCTGATGTTAAATTCTTGTTTTTGCATAGTTTTTTAAGTTTTGAAATCGCTCTATTTTCAATTTGACGAATTCTTTCTCTTGAAACTCCATAGATTGTACCGATTTCATCAAGAGTTTTTTTGTTGCCATTGTTATTTAAGCCAAATCTAAGAATAAGAACATCACGTTCTTTTGGACTCAATTGGTCTAACATTGATTTAATATCGCCAAGCAAACTTTCTTGTGATACAAGTGATTCCGGAGCAAGAGTTGATTCATCAACAATGTAGTCGATAATTTTGTTTGAATCATCTTTTTGCCCAGTCGGTGTATCAATACTAATCGTAGATTGAGTAGATTTGATTATGGAAGTTAGTTTAGAAACAGAAATTCCCATTTTTTCCGCAATTTCTTGTTTATTAGGAATTCTTCCAAGTTCTGTTGTCAAATCAACCGTAGCTTTTTTGATTTTATTGATTGATTCAATAAGGTGAATAGGCAGTCTAATAATTCTTGCCTTGTCAGCAATTGCTCTTGTAATTGACTGTTGTACCCACCAAGTCGCATAAGTTGAAAATTTATAACCTTTTGTATAATCAAATTTTTCTGTAGCTTTTATTAAGCCTAAATTTCCCTCTTGAATTAAATCAAGAAAAGATAAGCCACGACCAATATATTTTTTTGCAATACTAACAACAAGTCTTAGATTTGCATTAATTAACACTTTTCTTGCAAATTCGCTTTGAGTTTCATATATTTTTTTAGCAACTTCTAACTCTTCTTCCGGTGTCAAAAGCGGAATTTTACCTATTTGTTGCAAATAAATTCTTACGGAATCATCAGAATTTACTGAATTTAAACTTTCTTGAGTTTTTGGCTCTTCTATTGATATATTTTCTTCATCATCCATATTCTCAACAGGTTCAATATTATGGAAATCAACACCCTCATCGGAAATATCATCAACCATAATATTTAATTTATCTTTTTGTTTAGCCATTTTTACCCTCTTCTTTTATTAGTTCTTGTTAATTTTTGTTTAACGCTCTCAAATAATATTATTGCAGCTGCGTTTGAAACATTCAAAGAATTAAATTTTGTTAACATTGGTATTTTAACCCTAAAATCCGCTAACTTCAATAATGATTTTGAAATGCCGGCATGTTCTGCACCCATAATTAATGCAAAATTCATATCTGTATAATCAATATCGTAATAATTATCATCTGCATGATGATCAGATGCAATTACCCAGTAGTTGTTATTCTTTAATCTTTGAACAGCATTGACGATGCTGTTAACTTTTATTATAGAAATGTGATTAACCGCTCCTGCACTCGTTTTTTCAACGGTAGGATTAACCAAAACCCCTCTTCGTGACGGCAAAATTATTCCGTCGACACCGGCACATACAGCAGAACGAATAATCGCACCCAAATTGTGAGAATCTTCCACTCCGTCTAATATTATTACGGAAGCCAATTTGTCAGAATGTTTTTCAATAAATTCGTCTAAATCTTCATATTTTACGGGCGCAATTTGCGCAATTACTCCTTGGTGACGAGCTTCTTGTGCAATTTGATTAAGTTTTTCTTTGCCTACAAATTGAAAAACTATTTGATTTTTCTTTGCAAGTTCTTTTATTTTTTCAATTTTTTCATCAGAACGAGATGTGTTAGAAATTAATATTCTGTTAAACTCTCTGTTACCTTTTTCTAACGCTTCAATAACTGCATTTTTTCCGTAAATAAATGTTTCTTCCATTTGTAAATATTGCTTTCCAATTAAATTATATATCTTACAGATTATATCATAAAAACTCATTTAAATTACTTATGTACAAAATAAAAAATTTATTATACAATGTAGAAAAATAGGAAGAATGTGAGCATGGAATTAAATTTATTTAAAAAGAACATTGTAGTCGGGGTTTCTGTTAATCCTGAAAGAGGTTTGGAAGTTGCACAAGTTGATTTCGCTTCTCAAACAGTGTTAAAGTATGGTGTAAAACCATTAGCTTATGATAACCTCAGAAAAGAAATATCTGATTTAGATATATTTAAGGAAACATTATCTGAATTATTAGATTCACTTGAAATTCCAAAAGGTGCTGAAGTTGTATTAAATATGCCAACCATCGTGTTTAATGTTGAAGACTTCTCTGCATCAATGGAATCAAGTTTGGTTGAAATGCAAATAGATGAAAACTTGGGCAAAGTTCCTGTTTTCCAAAATAACGAAGCATCAATCAGTACTGTTAAGTTACCGATTTCTACTATCCAAAATAATAAGGTTGTGTATACAGCGCTTCAAAAAGTACCTTTGATTGAAATCGCTCTTCAAATAAAATCTTTGGGTTACACTGTTATCGGTATTGATACTTCTGTCAACTCTTCATTAAATGCGCTAATTTATAATAACGGGGTTGAGATTGCAGCTGATTCAAGTTGGTTATTACTTATAGTTGATAACAATGCTTGTAGATTGTTGCCAATGCTTGGCAAATCTTATACAGATAGCTTTGAAGAAAAAATTGCTATTGGTGAAGTTTTAGGTGATGCAGAAAACTATGGAACTGTCGTATCAGCAGTTACTCCATTATTGAAAAAATTGCCGGCAAAAAGATTGTATGTTCTTTCAAAAACTAATGCAATTGATGCAAAAGTTTTGGCAGGACAATTAAGTTTTAACGGACAGATTATTCATCATAATGACAATATTTTCTCTGATGCACCATATATGTCTGTTGATGACACAATTCCGGAAGAAATAGCTAAAACCATTTCACTGGATGTAGTTGGTGCAGCTATTAACAGAGAATTTCTACCTTATTCTGTAGCTCCGATTAATTTATTCAATTCATCATTGGGTGATGTTTATGAAAATGAACAACCGTTAAAATTAAACATTGGTTCTAACTGTTTAATTCTTAGCTTGGAAAATATGATAGTAGCATCTGTTGCGGTTATAATTGTTGCAGCGATAGTTATCGTTGCTGCTATTGTTCCGTTAAAAGCTAAGATTTCTTCAAATGAACATGAAATAAACAACATTGATCAAAAAATTTCTGTTATCGAAACCTATTTAAAAGAAAATTCCAGTGTTTCTGCAAATGCATTCGATGAAGGTGATGAAATCAGAATAGGCTTGCAAGGAAATAAAAATGTATATACTTACTATACTATTGTCGGAACAGAAATTCCTAAAAAATTATGGTTGACACATTTACAATTAGGTCAAAACACCACAATTGAAGGTCAAGCCGATAATTTAGAAAGTGTTTATGCATTTTTCAGAAACATAAAAGATTATAATCCTGATTCAAAAATAAAATTACAAAAATTAGGATTGGCAAGCAAATCACAATTAGTAGAATTAGCAGAAGACGAAAGCTTTGATACCGATTCAATTCTTACATCAATGAATGCTGATTTTTATGAATTTAAAATTTCAGATGCTCCTGAGGTTTCTGTAAGTAAATCTGATAAAAATAAGTCTAATTCAAGCAGTAGTGCAAAAGGACTACCTAATATAGAAATAAATGAATAATGCAAAAAGGATAAGATTAGATGGAAAAATATAAAAAATATTATGGAGTAATGACATTTATTGCGGTAGTATTATTATGTATTTTGGGGTGTTATCGTATAGTAGTGCCACAATATAATGACTTAGTGGATTCCGATGCAAAACTTGCTAAAAAACAAACTTTATTGCAATCAAAACAAGCTGAAAAATCTCGAGTTGCAAATAAGTTACAGCAATTAAAAGATTCAATTGCAACATCTCAAAAGAAGATTTATGCACCATTAGAAGCTGATTTAGGTAATGATACACTGTTCTTTACTTTGTACAATGATTTGTTAGAAATGGTTCATACAAATTCTGTTAAAATCAAGGCTATTGATTATTCATACTATCCGGCATCTGATAAGTTTGTAGAATTTGGCAAAGACGTATATTTTGTATGTGATGTAAACATGGAATTAGTTTCAAATTATGTAAATTTGGGTAAATTTATTCAAGATATTTACCAATATCCTTATTACATCAAGATTAATGACATCGACATCAAGCCTTATGATAAGAATAAAACAATACTTGTTACCAATTTAAGCTTGAGATTGTATGCACACACCACACCACAAGAAATAACCGAAGAACCGGCTTTGAATAACAATTAATATTAATTTTGCATAACAAATAAAAGCCTCTAAAACGAGGCTTTTATTTTTAATAACCGCATGCCTATTGCCTTTAGCCAATAAATATGCTATAATCATTGCGTGTTTATTTGGAAAAGGAGAATGCTCAATGGTTGAAAAGTATTCAGATAACGAATTTGAGGCTCTTTTAGGTAAGTATGATTATAACTTTAAAAGAGGTGATATCGTAAAAGGTGTTGTATGCGCCTATGAATCTGACGGTGCTATTGTAGACATTGGTTCAAAATGTACTGCATTTGTTCCGTCTTATGAATTATCTTCTGACAGAAAAGCAAGAGTGGAAGATGTTTTAGAAAAAAATACAGAATACGAATTTTTGATTACACAAGATTGTGATGAAAACGGAAAATTCACACTTTCTTACAAAAAAGTTCATCTTGCTCATACTTGGGCTGAACTTGCAAAAATCAAAGAAGCAGATGAAACAATTGCGGTTACAATTTCTCAAACTGTTAAAGGTGGTTTAATTGTTGATGTTTCAGGTGTTCAAGGATTTATTCCTCAAGGACAACTTTGTGCAAGAGAAACTATTTGCAATGTTGGAGATAAAATTGATGTTAAAATTTTAACTTTAGATAAAGCTCAAAACAATTTAATTTTATCAAACAGAAAAGTTTATGAAACAAATATGGCAGAAACTCGCAAAAATGTATTTGCACAGATTGAAGTCGGACAAATTGTTAAGGGCGAAGTTGTCAGAATTACTGACTTTGGTGCTTTTGTAAATATTGGCGGAGTAGATTGTTTATTGCCACTTTCTCAAATTTCATGGAAATGGGTAGAACATCCGACTGATTTGTTAAAAGTTGGTCAAGAAATCAATGTTGAAATTATTGATGTTGATTACGACAAACAAAGAATTAGTTTGAGTTTGAAAAACACTGAGCCTGATCCATGGATTAAAGCAGAAGAAGAGTTAAAAGAAGGCGATGTAAAAGAAGGTATTATCACCCGAATTAAAGGTTTTGGAGCTTTCGTAGAAGTTCTTCCTGGGGTTGAAGCATTGCTTCCGCAATCAGAACTTGCAGAACATCAAAACAAAACAGGTGTTATCCTAAAAGCCGGTGATAAGATTAACACTGCAATAATCAAATTCAATCCGAAAGATAAACGAATTTCTTTAGGCTTGCCTACTGAATCCTAACTGTTCTAAAACAGCAACAATTGCTTCGGGAGCAAGACCGACTATATTTTCAAAACTTCCTTCATACTTATCTAAAAAGTTTGGAGGAAGTTCTTGTATTCCATAACTTCCGGCTTTATCAAGCGGGTTAAAATTATCTATGTAAAAATGAATTTGTTCATCAGTGAGCTCTTTAAACCTTACATAACTTGTTGTAGATAACAATGCTGCTCTGTTCGTATGGGTATTTATTCCGCAAATAGAAGTAACTACGCTATGAGTGTTTCCGGAAAGAGCTTTTAACATTGAAAACGCTTCTTCTTTCGAATGAGGTTTCCCCAAAATCTTGTTATGTAAAATAACAACCGTATCCGCACCGATTACAATTTTGTCTTTATCAACTCGTCTAACAACATCAAGACATTTTTGAGTTGCCAAATCCTCTATCAAATCATACGAAAAAACATCCGTTTCAAGCTTCTCGTCATAATTTGACGGAATAACCTCGAAATCTAATCCCAAATCGGTTAGGATTTTTTTACGTCTTGGAGAGTTTGATGCCAAAATAATTTTTTGCATAATAGTGTTGCTTTCCACATTATTATATTATTTTTTCAAACACGCTATCGTTTCGAAAATAATACAATAATGCTAGTTCATTAGTACCCATTTGTTATAAATTCTCTGTTGCGGAATTCTGCGCCAAGTTCGTGCGCTATTTTTTCACAGTTTTCAACATTGATTTCTCGTTCATCAAAACCGGTTACAATGCTTGCATAAGTCTTTATTCCGACTTCGTTACAAGATTTGAGAAAATCTTTAACCGCTTCAAAAGCATTTTCGATTTTTGGTTGACAAATTTCGTTATATTGTTCTGCATTATCAGAATTCAAACTAACAGAAACTGCATCCAACAAATCTTTAAACTCTTCTGCTATATTGGTTTTGTATACAGCATTTGCGTGACCGTTTGTATTTACACGAATTTTTATTTCAGGATAATTTTTTCTCAAATATTGTGCAAAAGATTTCATCATGTCTTTTTTAAGAAACGGCTCCCCATAGCCGCAAAAAACTACTTCTTTAACTTTGTGGTCGGATGCCAAATTGTTCGAATTGGAAATCATATAGTGATTAAACTGTTCAATTATATCTTCTAATGTATATTTATCATCGTGCCACATTTCAGCACCACAAACATCATCTTTTTGTTCTCTCAAACAAAACACACAAGAGTTTGTGCAAGCATTTGTTAGATTAACATAAACCGTTTCAGGGTTTGGTTCATTATTTATTGAATAAACTAAAGTGTACATACCATTCTCCGATACTGAATAAATATACTACTACTCTAGCATAAAATATTCTATCAATTCAGGTTCTAATGAGGTAATGTAAAGAATTGTAAACATAGGTTTTATGTATTATCACTGTATTTGATAATTTTTGTTATTTTTTCTTCAGACTCGTTAAGCAATTTTAAAAAAGAATAATACTTAATTAAATATACAAGGGGATTAATTATAAAGGAGAAATTATTATGAGTAAAAAACTAATTATGGAAGCAGTAAGTCATGCAACAAAGTTTTTCAAGACGAAAAATATTATTGAACATTCAGTTCCCAACAAAGCAGTAAGTTTTAAAGCTGCTTCAAATGGTACAATATTTCCGCTAACCGGTGAAAAAGCTACTTTAACAACTTTGGGAAAAGGTTCTGAATTAAAAAGTTTAGGTATTGATCAAATATGTATAACTTCAAGTAAAGATGCCGGCAAACGTCTTAATGTACTTGAAGGGGAAAATTTAATATTTTCTCATGATTTAACTCCAGATCCGGCGAACAGCAAAAAAATTCGTGAATGGTTTAATTTTATGAGAAAAAAACAAACACCTGTAACACAAGAAGTGACTTCTGTTTCCAAGGCAGAAACTAAAGCTCTTCAATCTACTGAAAAAACAGTGCTTGAAACAACCGAACAAGCATCTGTAAAAACGTCTGAGACCGCAGTTAAAGCTCGTGGACGCAAACCTAAAATCAAGAATATTTATGAGCTTAGCAACAGCGACAGATCATTTTTTGAAGAGTTTGTTTTAAAAGCAAAAAATAAGGATGAGGCAATGGCTGAATTATCAAAAGATTTTAATATTTCAGTTACAGAGCTGAAAAAATATTTTGAATTAGATATTCCATTAGAGAAAAAAGGTATTAATATTGATACAGTGCTTAAAATGTTAAAGGAAGGTCTGACCTATAGAACAATTGCACGTCAATATGGAGTTAAACCTGAAGCAATGGACAGATTTATTAGCCTTAAATTAAATCCTTAGCAACACTCTTTACAAGTAAACATGTTCAAATTACAATAGTTGTACTCACTATCCTCAGAGTGAAAGGTGCGTAATAAAGAGGTCATTGACTTTATTGCAAACCTAAAATGAAAGGAAAGAAAAAATGGCAAACATTAAGTCAGCAAAAAAAAGAGTTCTAATTGCAGAAGCTAACAGACAAAGAAACGTAGCTTTCAAAACTTCTATTAAAACAGCTGTAAAAAAAGCTTTAGCTTTAGCTACATCTGAAGATAAAGAAGCTTTGAACGCATCTATCGCAAAAGTTTACCAACTTTGTGACAAAGCTGTTTCAAAAGGTATTTTGCACAAAAATACAGCTGCAAGAAAGAAATCAAGACTTGTTCTTGCTATCAAAAAACTAGCTCAATAGTTTTTTAGTTTAAAGATAAATGAGGGCGGTTGGAAATCCAACCGCCCTCATTTTTATATATTTATAGTTACAATCGTAACGAATTGTAACAAATTATTCTCAAACCCTCAAGTTTTACTTAAATATGCCGTTATACATAAAAAACTATAGAGGAAAGAACAAGGGTATACCCTTGTTAGTACAGTGAAACTGTACTAAGCCTTCTCTATTGATAAAGGTTGTGCGATGGCAGATTTAAACATACAAAAACAACAAATAATCTCAGAATTAAAGCGAGCTTATCCGGAGCTTGCAAATTATTCTGACGAACAAATTCTGTCAATATACAACCAAAAATTAGACGAACTTAAGCTTTCAGAAGATGAACAAATTTCAATTATGAGCGGAAACGCTCCTGTTAAATCACAAACGGGTTTAACGTTAGAAAAACAGCCAATAAAACTAACTTCTGAACAAGAAAATCAACAAAAAGAAGTTTTAAAACAAAGAATAAATTCTGTTACAGCAAAAACAAAAGAAGCGGAAAACAATAATGGTTGGATTGGAAAAGCTTGGAGTTGGGCAAAAAACGTAGGCGGTTTTGGTGATAGCTCAAACGACATTAGAGATGCGCAAAAAGAAGAATTAAAAGCTTTAGAAAGCGGTAATATATCAGAAGCATTTACAAAAATTACAGGCTTAGAATATACAGAAGAGAATTTAAACAAATTTTTGAATAATGAAATATTAACAAAATCCGAACAAGCACTTGAGGGTTACAAAGAAGGTCAAGATATGACAACTGATTTTGTCGGTGACTTGGTATCAGGTATAGCGGCCGTTGGGATTTATACAGCTGCAGTCGCTGCAGCTCCGTTTACCGGTGGAGCTAGTATTGCTGTTGGGGTTGCTGCAGCAGCGGCAAGCGGAGCTTTGATAAAAGCGGGAGTAAAAGCACTGGATACAGCCGGAACGGATAAAAAATACAATAGTTTTGGTCATGATTTAGCTACCGGAGCATTTTCTGGAGTTTTAGCTCCTATAACCGGTGGTCTTGGCGGTGCTATCGGGAAAACCGTTGCAACAAAAGTTGGGGTTCAAGCAGTTAAACAAGTCGGAAGAGAAGTAGCCGAAGAAGTTGCAAAAGGCGGAATTAAACAAACTTTAAAAACCGCTTTAACCAACCCTACAGGATATGAATACGTAGGAGGAAATTTTGCTAAGCGTTCTGCTGCTTGGGTTGCGGAAGTAGCAACTGATGGTACGTTAGGCGGAGCTATTGATGGTGGATTTAGAGCAGGACTTGAAAATGACTGGGATGCAGATGCAATACTCAACGGAACACTTAGTGGCGGTATCGGTGGTGCAATCGGTGCACCTGTCATCGGTGGTGGTATGAAAGCAATGGGCAAAGGCGCACAAAAAGCATTTGGGAAAGATAATGTGCCTATTGATGCTAAAGGCAACAGAGTTTTTGAAAATGATGATGAAATTCTTAATAATTTAGAGTGGTACATTTGTAAAAATTGCTATGATTATACTTGGGGTTTAAATAACAGAGATATTACTGATATTGTTAAAGTAACGAACAAAGATAACTTAGCGTTAGTAAAAAACTATGCACAGATAAAGAGTTTCCGAAAGATCAAATTGCAAATATTGCTTATTATACAACCAAAGATAACCTAGCGTTAGTAGAAAAACTTTGTGCGGATAAAGAGTTCTCGAAAAATGAGATTGCTTGGTTTGCTACGAATACGAACAAAGATAACGTAGCGTTAGTAGAAAAACTATGCGCTGATAAAGAGTTCTCGAAAAATGAGATTGCAGGTATTGCTAAGTATACAACCAAAGATAACGTAGCATTAGTAGAAAAACTATGCGCGGATAAAGAGTTCTCGAAAAATGGGATTGCATGTATTGCTAAGTATACAACCAAAGATAACGTAGCATTAGTAGAAAAACTATGCGCAGATAAAGAGTTTCCAAAAGGTGATATTACAAGGATTGCTCAGAATACAACCAAAGATAACCTAGCGTTAGTAGAAAAACTATGCGCTGATAAAGAGTTCTCGAAAAATGAGATTGCAGGTATTGCTAAGTATACAACCAAAGATAACGTAGCATTAGTAGAAAAACTATGCGCAGATAAAGAGTTTCCAAAAGGTGATATTACAAGGATTGCTCAGAATACAACCAAAGATAACCTAGCGTTTGTAGAAAAACTATACGCAGATAAAGAGTTTCCAAAAGGTGATATTACAAGGATTGCTCAGAATACAACCAAAGATAACCTAGCGTTTGTAGAAAAACTATACGCAGATAAAGAGTTCCCGAAAAATAAAATTGCAAATATTGCATACAGTACAAACAAAGATAACATAGCATTAGTAGAAAAACTATACGCAGATAAAGAGTTCCCGAAAAATAAAATTGCAAATATTGCATACAGTACAAACAAAGATAACATAGCATTAGTAGAAAAACTATGTGCAGATAAAGAGTTTCCGAAAGAGCAAATTGCAAATATTGCTTATCATACAACCAAAGATAACCTAGCGTTTGTAGAAAAGCTATGCGCTGATAAAGAGTTCCCGAAAGAACATATTGCAAGTATTGCTTATTATACAACCAAAGATAACCTAGCGTTTGTAGAAAAACTATACGCAGATAAAGAGTTCCCGAAAAATAAAATTGCAGATATTGCATACAGTACAAACAAAGATAACCTAGCGTTTGTAGAAAAACTATACGCAGATAAAGAGTTCCCGAAAAATAAAATTGCAGATATTGCATACAGTACAAACAAAGATAACGTAGCGTTTGTAGAAAAACTATGCGCTGATAAAGAGTTCCCGAAAGAACATATTGGTGACATTGCATGCAATATAAACAAAGACAACTTAGCTCTTGTTGAAAAGCTTTGCGCTGACAAAGAGTTCCCGAAAGAACAGATCGAAAAGATTGCAAGAAAAATAAACAATGATAATATTGTCCTAGCAGAAATCGCAATTGAGAATAAAGCTATTAAAAGAGACCGGTTGTCATCAATTTTGGAAAGTTGCAAAATAAACGATGCTAATGATGACGGAGGTAACAACGGTAAAATTGACCTCAAAAAGGTTACTCGTTACACAAAATTATTACAAGATCCGACAGTATCTCCGTTTGTAATAAAATTGCTAAATGATGGAATCGACATGCACGACATTGCATTGCTTGTTCAAACAAAACGATTAAAACAATCTTCCCAAAAAGCAAATCCTCAAACAACACAAATAAGCAAAAACTTATCACAATCTGAGAATGAAACAATCTCGCACCTTTTAAATTTAGGTTTGAACGAAAAAGAAGCAAATGCTATACTAAAAGCAATTTCTAAAGATGGAAATATTGATTACGAATTAGAGCAAGCCGCTGTTAATTTAATTAAAAAAGGTGTTGCTAAAAACAAAATTGGTGATATTATAAACTCTGCAAAAATAACCGGAGAATTTAATCCGAAAATTGTTGATGATTTTGTTTCATTACAAAATATTGGTTTAAATCCGCTACTTGAAAAAAATATCGCAATAATAAACAATATTTCTCCGGCTGATGTTGCCGTTAAATTCAACAGCAAGGTAAAAAATCAGCTAAAAGCAATGCTTGAAAGACTACCTGAACCTCAAAAACAATTGTTAGCTACAAAAGGTATTGATACTGAAGATTTGATTAAAAAGCTTGAGATGAAGATTGTACGAACAAGTGATAAAGTTCCGGCAAAAGCGAAAGTTGTTTCAGGTATGCGCTCAAAATCTTCTATCTCAGGTTTTGAAAGAATACTTGTAGATAAATACTCACCTGTTGAAAAAATATGGCGAAACGCTGATGCTACAAAAAATTGGGCAGAAGAAAAATACTTGAGTTTTAAAAATCAAGAATACGTTTCAACAAGGCAATCCGCACAAGAGGCTGATTTGCCGGAAAAAATTACCAAACTACGTGCTGAAAAGTTGAAAGAATGGTATGATTTCTTGGAAACAGACGAAACTATCAAGAATGACCCGTTTGCACGTACACTGATTGCAGAATTTATAACCAAAGATTTATTGCCTGAAAATTCAAGTTTACCGCCCGAATTGGATAAAGCTTTAATTAAAAAAATCCTAAGTTCTGCAGCTAATTCAAAAGATTTCTCAATGGGTAATGAATATTCTAAGAGAATGGCTCAAGCTGCTAAAGAAAAAAGCGGTGGCGAAGTTGTAGAATTTGATGGAATAAAAGGTACATGGTATACAGTTCCAAAAACTGACTCATCTAATCCTGCATTCAAAGAAAATGCTGCAAAAATCAGAGCTTTCTCAGACGGTACAAACTGGTGTATCAGAACTTGGAATGCAGAACCGTATTTACAACAAGGTGACATGCACTTCTTTGTTGATGAAAACGGTTTAACTCAAATTTGTATTAGAGAAGATGCACCTAAAAAAGTAGCTGAAATCCAAAAAAGGCAACAAAACGATACAAGGCCAATTCCTTATATCAATGGTATAAAACAGTTCCTTGATAAGCACGAAATAACCGCTCCAAGCGGATACTTGGATAATGCGCTAATGGCTAAGCCGGCTTTTGATAAGCTTAAATCTGAATGCACCAAATTAGTTCAAGAAAAGAACTACAAAGCTATATTAGAGCGCATGGGAATTGAAGTTAAAGTTCTTGAAGATGGCACTTGGGAAATCTCACATTATGCACCAAAACTAGAAGACTTTGTTCTTAATGATTTAGGTATAAAAGAATCAGATTTATTGCAAAATGTTTCTATAATCCGTGGAAATGCGGATTTTAAAGACTCCAACATTGGCAGTTTAGCGAATTTGCGCGAAGTCTGCGGAAAATTAACCTATGATGAATCACATTTCTTTAGTATGCCAAAAATCGAATCAATCAATGGGTATAAAATCGAATGGTAATTGTAAAATCATTGCACATCACTAATCTCCGGCATCCAGCCAAATATCAAACTCTTCTTCAACATTCACGCTTGAAACTGTTAGAGCATAGTCTGCAAGTTTATAATATTTATTTTTTTGTGCAGGCACAGAAAGTTTATAGTCTGCTTCGTATTTAGTCCATTCTTTGTAAAAATCTTCCAGTGTTTCACATACAAATCCCATTCGTTTTGATATTTTTTCAAATTCTCTTAATTTGATTTTTTCAATATCAACTCCGCAATTGTATTTTGAAAACACAATTGCGACAAAATCTTCGGAATGACTGATTGAAAAATGGATTTTGCCTGATTTTAATACAGGTTTTTTCCCGTCAAAAATCACTTCTCTATCTTCTATTTGATAAAATTCTCTTAAAATTCTATCAGTCATTAAATAAGAAAAACAGTGAGCATTCCACCTATTTAAATCAGAAATTTCTCTTTTTTGAAATTCTTTCAAAAGCTCGTGATGAACATTATCTGCATCTTTTATTTTTATTACAAATATATCCATTAGCTCAAACCTGACAACCTTCCTAATTCTATGAGAGAACTTACGGTATTTTCGTATTCAACCTTATCTTTTGTGGATTGTTTAAGAAAATCATTAATTTGTCCCATAAGAGCAATCGCCTTGTCACAAACAGGGTCTGAACCGTTTACATAAGCTCCGATATTTATCAAATCTTCATTTTTAGCATGTACCGCAAGTAAATTTCTCACAGCTCCGGCAGCTTTTCTATGTTCATCTTGAGTTACATCACCCATAACACGGCTTAAAGACTGCAAAACATCGATTGCGGGATAATGGTTCTTGTGAGCTAATGCACGAGATAACATTATGTGACCATCAAGAATACTTCTTGCTGTATCAGAAATAGGTTCGTTGAAATCGTCACCCTCAACCAAGACGGTATAAAGTCCGGTTATCGTTCCATGTTCCGTTGTACCTGCTCTTTCCATAAGTTTTGGCATCATAGCAAATACTGACGGAGTATAACCTCTTGTCGCAGGAGGTTCGCCAATTGCAAGTCCGACTTCTCTTTGAGCCATTGCAATACGTGTAACTGAGTCAAGCATAAACAGAACGTCCATTCCCATATCTCGGAAATATTCAGCAATAGTTGTTGCTACAAAAGCCGCTTTAATCTTCACCAAAGACGGTTGTTCAGAAGTCGCAGCAATAACTATAGAACGCTTCATCCCCTCTGTTCCAAGAATTTCTTCAATAAATTCTTTAACTTCTCGTCCACGTTCTCCAATAAGCGCAATTACGTTTAAATCAGCAGAGGTGTTTTTTGCCATCATACCAAGAGTAGTACTTTTCCCAACACCTGAACCGGCAAAAATACCAAGCCTTTGACCTTTTCCTACTGTAGCAAAACCATCAACCGATTTTATCCCTAGAGCAAGTGGTTCTGAAATTCGTTTACGTTTTAAAGGATTAATCGCATCTGCCCTTGTTGAACGATATTCGGAAAATCGGATTTCTCCCAATGTATCAATAGGTCTTCCCAGTCCGTCTAAGACTCTGCCAATAAGTTGTTTACCAACTCCTATTTTCATAGCTCCGCCGGTGTTAATAACGTGTGCTCCGGGGCGAATTCCGTCCGGTGAAGCCAGTGGCATTAATAAAATTTTATCTTTTTTAAACCCAACAACTTCTGCCATTGTAGGAGTATCATTATAATCGTTATAAATATAACATAAATCACCAATAGAAGACTTTGGACCGTCAGATTCAATTGTTAACCCGATGATTTCGGTAATTTTTCCAATTTCTTTTATCGTGTTTGTATTTTGGATAATTTTTAGATAATTTTCTTTATTCCAGCTCATCATTAGCACCTGTCAGCATTTTATGAGCAATTTCTTCAATCTGAGATGAAACTCTTGAATCTAATCTTGTATTTAGAGTTTCAACAATAACACCGTCAGGTGATACAGAATTATCTTCAACAACTCTTACTGTTTCAAGTTTTGAAATTTCTTCTTTAAAATCAGGAACAAGAGAATTGATATTATCAACTAATTGAGGATTTACAATAATGGTAATATTTTCTTTCTCATTCAATTGTTTTATTGCATCAAGAGTTATATTTTTTAGAATTTCTTCATCAAATTTTGCGTGACAAACTTTGTCTGCAATTGTGCTCACAAGTTCTACTATATCAAGAGTGGCTGAATCTATAATATTCTTTTTTATATCAAAAACACTGGAAGACATTGTATCTAACGAGTCTAATGATTGATGTGCATCATTTTGGAATTTAAGAAGTCCATCCTCTTGACCTTTTTCAAATCCCTCTTGATAAGCTTGATTTCTTATTGATTCATACTCTTGTTGTGCTTTTTTGCGAGCATCTTCTATAATTCTTGTAGCTTCAGTATTTGCTGTTTGAATAATTACTTGAGATTTATTTTCTGCACTATCAATTATCTGCTGCGCCCTAGCATCAGTTTCTGCAATAATCTTTTTTACCTTTGCCTGCTGAGCAGTTACATTAGATTGTTCAATCGGCAATACATAATTACTGCCAATTTGTATATCATTGCATTTAATTCTATTACTCAATTAATTCGTCCTCAACACTAGCTCTTGTAATAGTAATTTCACCTGTTGCTTCAAGAGTTCTAATTGCGTTAACAATTGCAGTTTGAGCTTCTTGAACTTCTTTAGCACGAACAGGTCCAAGATATTCCATATCATCTTTAAGCATTTGTTTAGCTCTTTCTGACATGTTTTTATAAATCTTGTCTTTAATCTCGTCTTTTGTACCTTTAAGTGCAAGAGCAAGTTGTTTATTATCAATTTCTCTAAGCAACCTTTGAATACTTCTGTCGTCGAGAATAATAATATCTTCGAATACAAACATAAGATCTCGAACTTCTTGCGCCATTTTTTGGTTCTCGATGTCGAGCCATTCCATAATATTTTTCTCTGTCCCTCTGTCGCAACAGTTCAAGATGTTTGCCAAAGATTCTACACCACCTGCATTTGAGAAGTCTTGAACCAACAACGCAGAGAATTTTCTTTGTACAATATCCTCAATTGTAGAAAGGATTTCCGGATTGGTTGGTGTCATATCAGCAATTCTCATTGAAACAACAGCTTGAACATCAGGTGGCAGAAATGCCAATACTTGTGCCGCTAATTCCGGTTTTACGTAAGCCAATATTAATGCAAGTAACTGCGGGTTTTCTGAAGAAAACGTACTTGCTAACTGTGATGGATCAGCTTCGTTTAAGAAATAAAACGGGTTTGTATTAACCATTGAATTAACTCTTTCAAGCATTTGTGCCGCTTCTGCATCGCCATATGCTTGAGATAAAAGTTGTTTAGCATAAGCTACACCACCTTGTGTAACATAATTTTTTGCTTGAAAAACTAATTTAAACTCTGCGAGAACTTCATTCAAATCTTCATCAGAAACTTTGCCTAAATTTGCAATATCCAATGTAATTTGTTCTAATAAATCTTCATCTCTTATATTTTTCAAAATTTCAGAAGCAGTTTGTGGTCCAAGCGCAATTAACAAAGCAGCCACTTTTTGGCTTGGGCGCTTAAACACCTTTTTCTCTTCTTCTTTTGCTTTTTTTATATCTTCAATACCCATTTTTTAAAGTGAATAAGTGAATAAGTTGTTAAAAACTTTTTCAGATATTCTTCCCCTTTCTTATTCTCTAATGAATGATGATAATAGTTTTGCTGCATCCTCAGGAGCTGCCATAATTGCGTCATTCAGTTCCGAAATGCTTTGATCTTTTTGAGATTGTATTTCTCTTTTATTAAATTCTAATCTTGGTGACGAATCTCGAATTTCTTCTTCTTCAATCAGTTTTTGTTGCAAATTTTCTTGAGGTTTCTTTTCAATTGCAGTCGGTTTTGGAATTTTTGATATAAAACCTTTTAATATAAATAATGCGAAAGCACCAAGTAAAAATACAACAAGTAGCGGTATTACAGAAGATGTAAGAACATAAATTGTTTGTTCTCTTTGATACTGTTTAGCTAATTCCTCGTTTGCTTGTTTATCAATAGTTGCCCCCTCAAACTGCAAGCCTGAAACAGAAATTACATCGCCTCTTTCATAATCAACACCTGCGGCTGAAAGTACGAGTTCTTTTAATTCATCTTTTTCAGAATTTGTTAAAATTTTATTCACTGCAACTGCAATTGACATACGTTTAATCGTACCGGGAGCATAAATTACCTGTTTAACTTCTTTTGTTACATTGTAATTCATTGCAGTTTTTTGTTTTGAATAATTAAGATTTCTTCTATTTGTATCTACTGTACTTGGAACATTATTTGGATTTTCGTATGTTTCAACTTCCGTTTGAGAACTTACCAAAACACCTTCATTTTTGCCCTCAACAGGAATATAGCTTTCAATAGTAGCCTTAGCTGAATTAAAATCTATATCAGCATTAACTTGTACAGAAACATTACCTTTACCAACAATTTTTTCCAAAACATCTGAAACTTTTTTTGCAGTTTGTTTTTCAATATTTGTTTTAAAACTTTCCATGTCTGTTGAGTTTTTAGATGTTTCATCAGATAAACTGTTTCCGTTTTGGTCAGTAATAAATACTTGTTCAGGGGTCATTCTAGGAACAGAATATGCTACCAAGTTTTTGATAGCTTTTACTTGTGAAGTTTTTAATTTATACCCTGGTTCTAAAACCAACATTACAGAAGCTGACGGTTTTTCGTCATTATCTTCAAAAATAGAACGTTCAGGTTCTGCAAGTTGAACTTTTGCGTATTTAATACCATGAATTTTTTCAATTGCACGAGTTATTTCGCCTTGAAAAATTCTTTGTTTTGTTAATTTGTTTTTAAAATCAGTTGAACCTAATGACATGTCATCAAGTAGCTCAAACCCGCCATCACCGTTTTTGATAAGGTCGTTTTCAGCAACAAAAATTCGCATATCATCTCTTGTGCTTGAAGGTACAAGAATTGTTTTCTTATCTTCTGATACTTTGTATTGGTATCCGTTCTTTTTCATATTTTCTACTATGCTAATCGCATTGACTTCATTCAAATCAGAATATAAAACAACCCAGTCAGGTTCCATTGCCTTTGAAAGGAAAAATGTCGCAGCAACAATGGTAACTACGATTAATCCAAGCATACCAAGCTTTTGCCCCTCGTCCAAACCATTCCAAAGTTTTTTTACATCATTAGCTAATAGTGCAAAGTAATTATTTTCCATTTTTAACCTATTCCATATTTGTAGTTTTACCTACCGGATGGGTTTCATTTACCCCAACCTATTCCATATTTGTAGTTTTACCTACCAGTTGGGTTTCATTTACCCCACCTTTTTCCAAGTCTGTAGTTTTACCTGCAAAATCAATGCACTTGACTTTACTTTCCACGCACAGTCTATCACTATAAATAATAACTTATAAATATGTAAACATCAAATTATTAAGTTTCTTTACAACGTTAAAATGTTTAATTATGATATTTTGCAATTGCATCTTTAACCATATTTATAAATATAGCTTGATTGAATGCGTCTTTTTGGATATAGCCTTCTGTATAAGATTGCCTATACATCTTTTTAGCACGTTCCTTTGACATAGAACTCATTACAATAATAGGCATATCCATATACATTTCATCATTTTTTAATTGACTAATGAATTCTCCACCATTGATTTTTGGCATGTTCAAGTCAGTTATAATTAAATCATAGTGATTGACTTTAAGCTTCGCAAATGCTTCTGCGACATCTGATGCTGTATCAACCATATAACCAACATTTAACAATATATTTTTTATCATTGTTCTTGTAGTCATTGAATCATCAACTACAAGAATACGTTTATAAGAAATTATATCAGAAGATAGTATTTTTGGTGCAGTAGTTGCTATTGATCGGTTAAAGTCATTATGTAAAATATCTTGCATGTTCAAAATTAGACACAACTCGCCTGAGGCAAGATTTGTAATTCCCGAAATATTTTTAACTTTATATAATGGCGGAGATAATTTTTTCTGTAAAATATCTTGATCTCCGAGCAACCTATCTACCACAAGACCAATAACTTTTTCATCGGATTCAATAATAAGAATTGTTTCTTTATCACTTCGAGGTGACAACTCTAATCCTAAAATATCTGCAAGATAATATAGCGGCAAAACTTTATCATTATAGACAATTGAGCGAGTTCCATTATTTGTTTTTATTTCATCTTGTTTTTTTAGAATAAATGTTGTAATCATTTGAATAGGGATTGCAAAAACTTGTTCAGAAATTTTAACCAAAAATACTCTTAAAGTAGTTAAGGTTACAGGAATTTCAATATGAACACAACTTCCTTTACCAAATTCTGAAATAACTTTTACTTTACCGTTAAGTTGAGAAATTTTTGTCTTAACAACATCCAAACCAATTCCTCTGCCGGAAATACTTGTAATTGAATCTCCTGTTGTAAATCCCGGCCAAAAGATTATGTTCATAATAGCTTCATCTGACATTGAGTCAACGTCTTCTTGAGTCAAAAATCCTCGAGCGACAGCTCGGTCTTTAATCTTTGTAAGATTAAATCCCTGACCGTCATCAATTACATCGATAATAACAGTATTGTCATCTTGCTTAGCTGATAATAAAATTTTCCCAACAGGACTCTTACCTGCAAGCAACCGGTCTTCTTTTGATTCGATACCGTGGTCAATTGCGTTTCTAAGAATATGAATAAGCGGAGTTTTTATTTCTTCGATAATCTTTTTGTCTGCACACGTATCTTTCCCTTCAATTTCAAAATCAATATCTTTGCCTTTTTCAGATGCAATATCTCGAACCATACGAGAGAACGAGTTGAATACTGTTGAAATTGGAAGTACACGGATGTTTTTAACCATTGATTCCATTTCATCAATGATTAATCTCATTTTCATGTCATCTTCTTTTGAAGAACGATATAAAGAATTCAAATCATAAATCGTTTTAGATACATTTTGAGTAATGTCAGATAACAAAGTAAAAACTTGTTTGGTGAAAGCTCCGATATATTGCTCGCTACCTGAACTTTGAAGATATTTGCGATTATAGTATCTTAAATAATTTGAAGTTTTTAATAAATCTTTCTGACAAACCTCGTTTTCATTTTTAATTGAGTCGATTTTTTCAAGACGTTTTTCAGTTTTTAATTTAGTTATAATAAGTTCGCCAAGCTGATTAACCAACAAGTCTAATTTCTGAGCATTGACGTGCAAAGTCTTGATTTCGGTTGTTGCTGCCGATTTGTTTGAAATAGCGGTTTGAGTAGAAAGATTTTTAATATCACTTACTCCGGAGTCTTTTTTGAAATTCAATTCCAACAATTGTTTCATAATTTCTAATTGTTGAATAATCAAATCACCATCTATGCTTTCGTTTGGAGAAGCACAGTATTCAAGCCCACTCTTTAGAGTTTGTGTCATTTGCTCTTCAAGCTGAACGGAATTATCCAAAATGAAATCTAAGATTTCTATAACCATGTTGACAATTTCTACAATTTCATTGCTGTCAACATGTTCTTTTAATTGTACAAGGTCATCTTTTATTTCTTTTGCATAAACACTGCTGCTCTGAAGCATTGTTATTTTTTCTGCAACTTCAAAAAAAGTCGTATCATCAGGCTCTTCTTCTATACATAGAGTATTGAATTTTGCAGCCGCAGAACTTAATTCGTTTCGCAATTCTAAAATTTCACTTATGGTAAATGTATTTGAAGCTTTCATTACAAAATCTATTTTTGTTAATACATTTTGTAATGACGTTTTGATTTCATACATATTTGTATTTTCAAATCGGTTATAAATTTTCTCAAGCTCTTCCTTAAGAATTACCGTTTCTTGAGATTCTTCTTCCGGCACAATGCTATCAATAAGCTCAAAACACGTATTAAATCCTTTATTAATTTCTTCTTTGTATTGAATGCAGGATTCTGCTTCTTCTGTATTTTGAGTTTGAGCTTCAGCAGCTTGCGCCCTTTCAACCAAATTATCTATGTCAGCTAAACCTGCGAAACTTGCCATTTCATCAATAGCTTCAACATGTTGAGGTTGATTGAATTCAGGATTTAATTCCACTTCTGCCATATATTCTAACGCAGAAACAGTCGAATTAAATTCTTCACCAATAATTTCTTTTTCATTTTGAACAGATTCTTGTAAATACTTTGCAACTAATTCTACAGATTTAGTTATTAAGTTTAATTTATCTATTTCCAAGGTTAAGTTATTAGTATTAACAACATCAAAAATATCTTCAATTTTATGAATAATTGCTTGGATATTGTTAAAACCAACCATTCTTATTGCACCTTTTAAGCTATGCATATCTCGATAAAGTGCATTAGAAAGCTCTTTGTTATCAGGAGTATTTTCAAGAGCTAATAATCTTTCAAAAATCCGCTCAATAATTTCTTCGGATTCGCTTTGAAAGATACTCATAAGTTCTTGCGTATTATTATCGTTATCTTGAAAATCCAATTAATTTAACCTTCTATTGCTGAATTCTTTATTTCGTTTGATAAATTATTTAACTTTGTTAATCTTTCAGAATTTGCACTCATTATTTGAGCCAAATTTGCTGAAATATTTTTATTTTCTTCATCAATTAAATGGAGTTTATCAATAATATCGCTCTGCTTAGCTGCATTTTGGTTAAGTATGCCTAATAAATCAAGAATGTTTTCAATATAATTCAATAATGTTTCAGAATTTGCAGATACACTGTTAAAATCTTTAACAACCGCTTCAATTTCTTTTGAACCTTCTTCTGTAGCCATAACTGTTGAATTGGTTGTATATTGAATGTTGCTTGTTAAAGACGTAATCTTTGTAATAGCTTGTTTTGATTCGTCAGCAAGTTTACGGATTTCACTTGCAACTACAGAGAAGCCTTTTCCGTGTTCACCGGCTCTAGCCGCTTCAACAGCAGCATTAAGTGCAAGCATATTGGTTTGTTCGGCTATATCATCAACTACGCTGATTGTGTTTCCGATTTGTTGAGAATGTTCTGACAATTCAAGAATTAATTCTGCAATCATTTGGATTTTTTGTCTTAAAACAAGCATTTTTTCAGCATTTAAAGAGATTGCTTCATGTCCTTTTTGCGAACAAGAAATAGATTGCGAAACTTGTTTTTCTGTATTTTTTGATGTTAAAACCGCCTCAGATGAAATATTTTTTAATTTATCAATAAGAGAAGAAATATTGTTTGTATTATTTGACAAGATTTCTAACGTTCTTTTTTGAGCATTTAATGCATCTACAATTTCTGCTACAGAATCTGACATGGACTCAGATTGGAGTGTTAGCAATTTAGTAATTGAACGAGAAATCCATTGTCTTGTTACGATTTGTACAGGAATAACCACAAACAGAATTATCATTATGTAGCTCAAGGTTTCATATGAACTAATTGAGTGCTTTAATGCAAAAATTACAAACAATGAAGCAACCAAGATAAACATTGCTAAATCAATACTGCATTTTATACTAAATCTTTGTTTTAACCCAAAATTCCAATCGTTAAGCACTTTTCCTCTCCTCTATAGTTTTTTTTAAACATTTATTATATAATTATTTTATACTAAAACTTGTAAAATTGGAATATATTAATATATGGCAACAAAGATTTTATTGGTAGAAGATACTGAAACACAACTTCATTTTTTGAAGAACGGGCTTGAAGAATATGGCTTTGAAGTAGAAACTGCAACAAATGGTTCTGAAGCATACAAAAAATTATATATCTGCACTCCGGATATTGTTGTTTCTGACATAGTCATGCCGGCAATAGACGGGTATCACCTTTGCAGAATGATAAAAAATGTCGAAGAAACAAAAAAAATACCCGTAATATTATTAACAGTTTTAGAAACAAAAATTGACAATTTTTGGGGTAAAAAAGCCGGTGCACAGTTGTTCTTATCAAAATCCATAGATATGAAAGAACTTGTAATGAATATCAATTCGACAGTTCGCAGATACCCTGTATCTGATGAATACAAAAAAGCTCTTGCTGCAAAAGCGGATGAAGAAAATTCTGCACAAACAAGACTAAATTCGATTTTAAATGACCTTTTAATGAAAAGTGTATTCTCAAACGAATTCAGAAACCTTAATGACTTTTTGAATTATGAAAGAATTTTGGTAGAAAAATTATTTTCTCTTTTAAGCTCGTTTGTTGAATATCACGCAGCCGGAGTTTATTTCGCTTCGCCAGATGATTTTGCGCAAAATATTCTTTATATTGATACTTTAGGAAGAAATTTATCTAAAAATTTGCTTTCAGATATTAGTTATGACTTTTTCCGTCAAATGGAAATGCATAAAACGATTAAAGAATCAAAATTTGAAGTTGTAAGAATGCTTTTAGGGAAAGAATTGGACTACAAATTTTCGGATTTGACTTCTAAAATAATTATCCCTTTAGTATTTGATAAAAAGCTTATTGGTGGTATTTGCTTCTACACAAGACAGGAAGTAGATTATTCTTCATTTAAATATTTTGATATTATGATTAGTGAGCTTCTTACTATTTTCAAAATGAAATATCAATATACAGAAAAAGAATTTATGTCTGTATTGGATGGATTAACAGGATTATATAACAGAAGACAATTTGAAATTGGTTTAGAGCAAGAGTATAACCGTACAAAACGACATCCTTCAGATTTTTCATTAGCGATTTTGGATATTGACTTTTTCAAAAAAGTTAATGATACCTATGGTCACCAATACGGAGATTACGTTCTCAAGACAGTTGCAGAATTAATGAAACAATCCTTCCGCAAAACAGACTTGCTGTACCGTTATGGCGGAGAAGAATTGATTATGATTATGCCTGAAACAAATATTGAGGGAGCTGTTATTCCTGTTCAGCGTTTAAGAAGAATGGTTGAGGAATACAATTTTGATTATAACGGAGTAAAAGCGAAAGTAACCGTTAGTATTGGTTTAACAATGAATTATCAAAATTTCAACAATGCTGCAGAAATTTTAAAATCGGCAGATGAAGCTTTGTATAAAGCAAAAGAAAGCGGAAGAAACAGGGTTATGCTATATGAACAGTAGTTATTACTTGGAACAGAAAAAAAATACTCATTTATATTTCCAAATAGGTGGAAATAAATACGCAATTAATACAGACAATGTTCTTGAAATTATGAAACTTCCGGCATTGGATTATCCACAGAAATTGCCGAATAATATTATTGGACTTTTAAAATATAATAATTTTGTTATTAATATTTTGGATATTAGGTTTTATTTAAATATTGATGTAACTCCTTACAATACTCATAACGAGTTATTAATTGTTAAAACTGATGAAGTTATTTTTGGAATTATAACAGATAAGATTATTGGTATATTACCTTTTGATTCAGCGTTTGTTGATCAAATTCCGTTCGTTGATAACAAAATGATTATTGAATCATTGTATAAATATGAAAACGAAACAATTTTTATTGTAAACATTTATGCTCTTGAAACTTTATTGAAACAACACAATAATATAATGTCGGAAGTTGATATACCGTCATTATTCCCACAAGATGATGTTTCTAGAATTTTGATGCAAAAAAGAACAATGGAAATTGCTGAAAAAGCATCTTTAAGAATTGTATCAGAGGAACTACACTCAAAAAACAAATACATATCTTTTAACTTAAATAAAGATTATTATGCGATTTCTCTTGATTATGTAAAAGAAGTTTTGAAAGATACAAATATAACAAAAGTTCCCGGAACACCCGATTTTATTGAAGGAATAATGAATTTAAGAGGAGATTATATAACAGTTATTAATCTTAAGAAATTTTTAAATTTACCGGAAGAAAATATAGCTATCGAAAAAACTCCGGTAATTATCATTAAAGGAAATGAACTGAAATTAGCATTGCTTATTGATAAAATAAATGAACTTTTTGATTATCAAGAAACGACAAATGAATCTTCATCAGAAAGCTATTACTCCGCTGAATTTATATATAACCAAATTCTTTATACTGTTTTAAATACAGAACAAATTCTAACCGATAAACGGATTGTTGTTACTGATATGTAATGTAAATTAATGATTTTTTCAATAAAATATACCTGATTTTTAAAAATTATGATAGAATTTTGTATATGAAAAACTTTAAGAAGAGAACCATTGCACTTGTTTTGGCTTCCGTTGTTACGGTTGCCGGTTCTTTTGCTGCCAACAATTATAAAAACGGTTTAATGGCACTAAATTTTGGAACAACCGGAAACGGTGATATAAATTTATCAGTAGAAACTAAAACCGCATATTCAGGGAATGTTACTCCGTTTCGTCGAGATGCAAATACATATGTTCTTACTCTTTCCGAAATGAAAAGTTACATAAATAATGCTCCGGATATAGCGGCAGTTTCGTCTGATATTGCAAGTGTAGAAATAAAAACTTTGCCATACACTAATAGTGCAAAAGGTTATACAAGAGTTATTATAAAAACACACAACCCAATTAATATTAAAGCTGAAAATAAAATTTTTATCCCCACAAATAGTGAACCTGTTAAAAAAATAACTACAAACGCAACACCTGAAAACTTAAACAATAATTCTGATATAATTACGAAAAATAGAAACTATTCTGATATAAAACAAGAAACAAGCAATCAACAACGTATAGAAAATTATTCAGAAGATATTTCAGAACAAAATCGTCAGATAGACGAATATTCACAAGAAGAAATATCAAATGAACAGAACGTTTCCAACAATGATGTTATAAGTTCTTCAGACGAAAGTTATACGAATACAACAACTTCAGAAGAGAAAGAACCTTTTGAATCTTTTTTGGTAGTATTAGCTGTTCTTGCACTATTTGGAATTATTGCATTTATAGCAGTAAGAGCCTCAAATAAAATGCATGAAGTAGCAGGGGAAAAATTTCGCATAGATGTTTCTGACGAAGAAGAAAATCCTCGTCCAAAAGAAAGTAAACGAAAAAAAATAAAAAATACTATTAAACAACTTGATGCTGCGTATTCCAAAACCGCAGTTCCGCAAATAAAATCTTTCTCCCAAGTTTCAACAGAAAAAAATAAGCCGGTAGAAGAGCTTAATGTTGTTGATTTGGATGAATTATATAAAGAATCTCAAGAAAAAATAAAAGAAAATATCGTTCTTGATGTTGATAATATTGAAGTTGATGAAAATGATGCGCTTGCAGAATTCTTGAATGGTTTTGGTTTTGAAGAAGTTGAAGAACCAAAAATTGAAGAATTAACCTATGATGAAGATTTTTATGAAAAGGTTATAAAAAATAATTCTTTAAAATTTTCTCAAGATGATATTAATTGCATGAAAGAACTTTTAGGTCTTGAAATAAGCAAAGACACTATGGATAATATTTCAGACTATGCAATTGCAACACCGATTGAACCGGTAAAACCTTCAAAAGATAAGATTTTAGAAAATTTTCTTTTGTCATATAAATTATCTCAAGATGTTTCTTTTTCACAAGATGATATTACTATTTTAAAAGATTTAATGAATGTTGAATTGGATAAAGATTTTGTAACTAATTTAAAAACAAATCCAATTCGAACAAAAGAAATGCAACAAGAAATTGAAGCAGGAAAAAACAAACCTAAAAAACCATCCGAAATACTCACTCTACAAGTAAAGGATTTGTTACCTGATTTGTCAGAAGCTTTGAGAAAACAAGGTGGTAAAAAAATTGAATCTGAAGTTAAACCTATTACGGTGTATGCGACGGAAGGGTATGAAGTTAGCACACTCTCCCTAGACACCCAATTACCGGATTTGTCAAAAGAGATTGATAATGAAGAAGCTTATATCTCAAAACCGTCTGCAGAGTGGGCGATTGTGGATAATTCATATGAAGTCGAAAAGTTTAGTATGGTTGATGATTTGCCTGATTTGAAAGAAGCATTAAAAGATCCTGATAAATATAATGCTCCAAAAGAAGAAAATGTTGAAGTAGATGAAGAAGCATTATTGAAAAATATTACAAATGTTCAATTTAAACCTTTCTACGACGGAAGTGAAGAATTCGAAATCCTTAATGATTTTGAAACTCCAAGCGTAGATGATATTCAGAATGAATTTAATCAATTTGGAAACTTTGAAATATCTCAAGAAGAACCGATTGAACCACCAAAACAAACAGAATACGATGATTTTGAAGCCATTTACAACAATGATTATGTTGATTTAGATAACTTAAATAAAGAAAATAAAGAAGAAACTCCTAAAAAAGAAGTTATTGCAAAACCTATTCAAAAGAAAATTGAAGAAAAAATTGTAGAAATTCATAAGCCTATATCAAATGATACACGTTCTCAAACAGAACTTTCAGAAACAATGAAAAAGAAAATTCAAGAAACTAAAGCAGAACGTATGGCACGACGAGAACAAATATTAAAGCAACGCAAACAAGATTTCAAAGTTCCTAAGGAAGAAAAACACCTTGCACAAAATAAACAAACAGAAATAAAGTGCATCATTGATAATATAACTTATACTGTTATAAGCACTGCAAATTTCACTAATGACAGCGGTTGTTATTTAGCCAAAACGAATAATGGATATGCTGTATTAGGATTTATTAATAACAAATTTATTAAACTTAGAGAATTTGAAAAGCTAAAAAGTGAACGCATTATGGCAAGGTTAAACGAAAAATTGTCAAATGGGACTTCAAGATATATTGTCAGAATTGGTATGGAAAAATTTATTGTAAATCTTACTGATGACAATATAGAATACGTAATGAGCTTGTCATGAAAAAATTATTAATACTTTTTTTGATTTCATTCATATTAAGCGGATGTACACAAAAATCTCAGGAAGAAATTACATTTTCTTCGTGGGGTTCGGTTAGCGAAGTAAAAATCTTAAAACAAATTATATCAGATTTTGAAACTGAAAATCCCGATATAAAAGTAAAATTTATACATATTCCGCAAAATTATTTCCCCAAAATTCATTTGTTATTTGCTTCAAATACTGCGCCCGACGTGATTTTTATAAATAATTTAAATTTACCGATTTATGCTAATTATCTTGAAGATTTGAGTAATGAAATTGAATATTCAGAATTCTATCCACAAAGTATAAACGGTTTATCATATAATGGAAAACTCAAAGCTATACCAAGAGATATTTCAAATCTTGTATTTTATATAAATCTCGATTTGATTTCAAAACCGCATCCTGATTGGAATTTGGAAGCTTTTCTCCAAATTGCAAAATCCGTAACTGATGAAAATCATTTTGGAGTGAGTTTTGAAGAAGAAATATATTGGGCATTACCGTATATGCAAGCTTTTGGGGGCGGAATTTTTGATAAAGATTTAAATTTGATTATTAATTCACAAAAATCACAAGAGGGTTTGAATTTTTATAAAGATTTGCGTAACAAATACAAAGTTGCACCAAGCAAAAGTCAAGTTGGAAGCTCAACTCAAGCGCAAATGTTTTTAGACGGAAAAATTGCGATGTATTTATCCGGACGATGGATGTATCCCAAAATCTCAGAAAAAGCTAATTTTAATTGGACAGTTGTAAATTTTCCCTCAAAAAACGGAGTTCCTTGTGATACTTCTGGTTGGGCAATCTCTAAAAATTCTAAACACAAAAACTCTTCAAAGAAATTTGTTAAATATTTAGCTTCTTCAAAAAGTAGTGAGTTTTTTGTTCGTACAGGACTCGTTGTTCCGGCAAGAATAAAAACCTCAGATTTAATAAAAGAAAAAGCTTTTTTAGAAGCAATAAAAATTTCAACCAACACTCCTGTTAGTAAAGATTACAAAAAAATTACCGATAAATATCGTATACATTAAATGTATGAGATTTAAATGCAAATACTAAAGATTTTGAGAAAATCTGCCGTTAACTTTAGTATGGAAAACCGATTGGTTTTTCATACCTCCTCCCCAAGTCTGGTAGCCGTTCTCAAAGAAGAAACGGCTTTTTTTTATTGTCTTTTAGAATTTATAAAATCAGTAAGTCCCTGCTTTATTTGAGGAACAGCGCTTCTAAAAATTCCTTAGAATTAAAAGGTTTTAAATCTTCCATTTTTTCACCAACACCAACAAGTTTTACAGGCAAACCCAAGTCTTTTGCGATTGCCAAAACAATCGCACCTTTAGCAGAACCGTCCAGTTTTGTAAGTGCTACTGCAGTAAGATTTACGCATTCTTTAAAAACTCTTGCTTGTTGAAGCCCGTTTTGACCCGTATTTGCATCTATAACAAGAAAGCTTTCTCTCAAAGATTCAGGAGCATTTTTGTCAATAACTGTTTTGATTTTTGATAATTCTTCCATTAAATTAAACTTGTTTTGCAAACGTCCTGCTGTATCTACAAGAATTACGTCATAATTTTCATTTTTAGCTTTTTGGATTGCTTCATACACAACCGAAGCAGGATCAGCTTTATCTCGTCTAACAATATCAGCGCCAGAACGTTTTGACCAAATATCAACCTGTTCTTCTGCTGCAGCTCTAAAGGTATCTCCAGCCGCTATCAAAACTCGCTTGCCTTGTTGTTTGAACAGGTAAGCCATTTTACCGATTAATGTCGTTTTGCCGGCACCATTTACACCTGTAATAAAGTAAATGTTTAATTCATTATCTTTAAATGACAACTCACTAGAACCGGCACTATCAAGCGTTTTAAGGAATTCTTCTTTTAAAAACTCTTTAACCTGAGAAGGTTTAACTTTTGATTGATTACGGAGTTTGTCAGTCAATTCTGTTGCATAATTTACACCCAAATCAGCCGAAATCAAGATATCTTCCATATCTTCAAGTACAAATTCACTGAATTCAGCTTCTTCCGAAACAGAGTCAACAACATTTCCGACAAGCGCTTGAGCTGTTTTTGATACTGTTGATTTTAGTTTGTCAAAAAAGTTAAACATTATTACTCCTGTTAATTTAAAACGAATAAAATAGATTTACATAATTTCTATATTATTTTTTTCGATTTCATCCTTAAAAGATTGTGGCAAATCTTCAAAAATATTTACATCAACCAAAAAAGGCACATTGCTTTCTGATAATATTGCTTTAAGTTCAAACAAATATTTATCAGCTGGAAAGTTCTTTATTGTTAAATCCAAATCGCTTCCATCGTGCGCTCTACCGTTAATACGACTTCCGTAAGCATAAACTTTAGAGTTAGGACAAAAGTCTTTTAAAATATCCAATAGCATTTTTAAATCTTTTGGTTCAACAAAAAGACTACTCATTTTCAATGACCTTTTTTAACCTTATTAAATCTTATTTTAAGCCGTTTTCAACAATAACTTTTGCCAAAACACCATTTACAAAAGAAGAAGAGTCTTCTGTTGAATATTTTTTAGCAAGCTCAACAGCTTCGTCAACGACAACTTTTAATGGAGTTCCTTTAATGTAAAGAAGTTCTGTGATTGCTATTCTAAGGATATCTTTATCTATTTTAACAAGCCTTGAAATATCCCAACCGTTAGAATATTTTTGAATTTCTGAATCAACGGCTTTTGAATTAAGTTTAAACTGTTCAGCAATTTCAATTGTGTAATTTTTAACTTCTGATTGATTTTCTAATGTTGTAAATTCAGCAATTTCAAGCGCTAAAATAGCTTTTTCTGCAACATCAAGCATTGTATCTACTTTTGCTTGCATTTCGTCAGTCATCGGAATTTGAACAGGTTTATTTTTAGCACCCAAAGGTCTGCTAAGATTGCTTTCATGTTCAGCTTCGTAATCATCCAACATAGCTTTGATATCAATTAAAGAACCAACAGTAAGTTTAAGTTCTTCTGATGCTGAGTTAGAAAGTATTCTAACCGATTTAAGCATAATATTTTCAAAATCATTACGAGAGTAATGTGTAATTTCTTTTTCAAATTGTGAAAAAAGTATAAGTGCTAATTCTCTTGAGGCACGTCTAGCTTGCATGATTTATCTCCTATTAAATTTATAGGACTATGTTATCATGAAAGAATTAATTTTTATACACTTCCTTTGGTTTTCTTTTCAATTTCTTTATCAAGATTTGATGAGATGCTAACTTGTTCTAACAATCCGTTGCCGGCTTCAAGAAGTTTATTTCCAGCATCTCTTTCTGCTTGCTTGTTCCAGCCGCCAAATGCTTTTCTCCAAAAAGATTTACGCTTATCTTTTGTTTCTGATAAAGGTTGACCTTTTTCTAATGCTGTTTCGCCATAATCGGTTGCTATTTCTGCTTTTGATTTACGTTCAGTTTCTTGAGCTGAATCAGTCGTTTTAACAACTTCACCTTTTTTTTGTGCGATTTCTGTGTTACCTTGCGCTTTTAAATTATCTAGTTCGGTTATTTTAGAAGATAGTTCAGCTTCCTCTTCTTCCGTAATTGTTCCTTTATCTTTCTTTTCAAGGAGTTCTGAAATTTCTTTTTCAAGTTGTTTGATTTTTTCTTCTAAATTTGTTTCTAATGTAGAAATTTCATCCAAAGAAGCATCAATATCAACTATATAAGAATTTTGATCTTCAATAATTTGGTCATAAGTATTTGACATTTCATTACAAATTTTAGCTAAGTTATTAGCTTTCATTACGTCATTGCCACCCCAATGACATCCATTAAAGAGTGGTGACCTTTTATAAAATTCATCAGCTTTCATGTCTTGCCCGATTTTCCAAACATCTGCCATAGAACTGTCTCCATCTTAATCTTGTGTTATAATATAAAAGTATTTTTTAGAATTAGTATTTCAAGATAAAAGAATTTTGTTACATTCTTAATATATGGTGAGGTGTTTATGGGAAACAAAAAAAGAGCAATAATTATCGTAATTGATTCAATGGGTATTGGTGCAATGCCTGATTGCAAGGAGTTTGGCGACACAGAAAAATGCAATACCTTGAGAAATGTTTGTGCATTCAATAACGGATTGGATGTTCCTGTTTTAGAAGCTTTGGGATTGGGGAATATTCAAGAATTTAAAGGGATTGAAAAGACTTCTACTCCAATTGGTCAATATGGAACATTGCAAGAAAAATCAAAAGGGAAAGACACAACAACAGGACACTGGGAAATTGCCGGACTTGTTAGTGAAAAACCTTTTGCAACTTTCCCAAATGGTTTTCCAAAAGAATTGGTGGACAAATTTATTGAAGAAACAAATTGTGGCGGAATTCTTGCAAATATTCCTGCTAGTGGAACTGCGATTATTGAAAAATTGAACGATGAACATCATTCAACAAAATATCCGATTGTTTACACTTCTGCAGACAGTGTTTTCCAAATTGCAGTTGATACAGATTTAATCCTACTTGAAACACTTTATAATTGGTGCGAAATTGCTCGTAAACTATTGGATGACGGCGGATATAATACTGCTCGTGTAATTGCTCGTCCGTACAAAATTATTGACGGGAAACCAACCAGAATTTCTAAAGATAGACGAGATTATTCAATGGTACCGCCAAAAGAAACAGCTCTAGACAGAACAAAGGCTAAAGGGGTAAAAGTTATTGGAATTGGTAAGATTGAAGATATTTTTTCTAAAAAAGGTATTACACATGCAATTCATACCGGTTCAAACAAAGAAGGCTTGGAATTGACTTTAAAAGCTCTTAAAAATGAACTTCCATTGAGTGAAATGAAATATGCAGATGCAAATATAACTGATGAAACCCGTGAAATTATCTTTACAAATCTTGTTGACACAGATATGTTGTTTGGTCACAGAAACAATGCAGAGGGTTATGGCAAGGCTATTGAAGAAATTGATGATTACTTAGAAGAAATTTTACCATTGATTAATGAAGATGATTTGTTGGTAATTACAGCTGACCACGGTTGTGACCCAACTGTTGAGGGAACTGACCATACAAGAGAATATGTACCTGTTCTTTATTACTCAAAAGGTATTGAGCCAAAAGATTTGGGGTTGACGCTTGGATTTGACTCAATAGCTGAGCGAGTAGAAAACTGGTTATTTTAAATTTTAGTATTTAGTTGTATAATAATTGCATTGATAAATCTAGTTATCATAAATGAGGGTTGCCCCCTCACCCGTCCTTCGGACACCCTCTCCCGCAAGGGGCGAGGGAAGGAAGCAAACCCACTTGTAGCAAAGTCAGCAGAGGCTGACGAGTGAAAACTAAATAGGAATGGCGGCTTCGACCTATGTCAGCCGACCACAAGGACGGTCAACAGGTGTGAACCCACTTGTAGCAGGGTCAGCAGAGGCTGACGAGTGAAAACTAAATAGAATTGGCGGTTTGACCTATGTCAGCCGACCATATATTATAAAAAAAGGAGAAAAATAATGAACGTAAAAGTTAATGATTCATGTATTGGATGCGGTGCTTGCGAATCAATTTGTGACGCTGTATTTTCAGTAGAAGATAGAGCATGCGTAAAAGAAAGCGCTGTTGCAGGGAACGAAGATTGTGTAAAAGAAGCAGCTGATGCTTGTCCGGTTAGCGCAATTGAAGTTGAATAGATAAAAAATAATTGAAAATAAGGAAACAGTGAACTATGTTAGCTCACTGTTTCTTTGTGTTTAGATAGAACTTTACAAAATCGATATAATAAATTAGAATGTAACCATGAATAAAAAAGTAGTTTTAATAATAATTTTAGCAGGAATTTTAGCTCTAATCGGAGCATTTGTAATTTTGAAGTTGTATTCAGTGCAAACGCTTCCTGCAATTGAAGAAAAAGCAATTCCAACGTTAGAAATAGAACAAGTTGAAGAAGTTAGTACGAGAGTTGAAACTCCTAAGCAAGAAGTGACAGAGGTTAAGTCAAACGTTACTCAAACAAAACCAACACCGGTTAAAAAAGTTTCTTCTAACAAAACTGTTTCAAAACCGACAGTTCAAGAATTGCCTGTTGTTAAACCTATTGTTGTAAAAGAAGTTGAGCCTGAACAAATACAAAATGAAGCGGTTATCAAAGAAGAAAACTCTAATGATATTGTGATTACAAAAGAATATAAAATGCAATCACCTGCAAAATATAGTTTTAAATAATATTCTCAGCCATTTATTGGATTGATTAATATTTAAAAAAAGAGTTTAATAATTATATGTTAATCGAAGTATTAAAGAAAATAAATGGACTCAATGAATTTATATTTGCCCCGTTTGATAGTTTTATTGAAAACTTACCAGTCGCAGATTGGGCTGCGGATGCTATTATTGATAGCGTTCATATGCTACCGTTTTTGTTCTTTGTTTTTATTCTGATTGAAATTATAGAATTTTATTTCTCGGATAAAATAGATAATTGGGTTAGAAACGCAAAGAAAAGTGCAGTTGCGGTTGGCTCAGTTGCTTCAATACTTCCGCAGTGCGGTTTTTCTATTATTGCAAGTAGTTTATATGTGCGAAAACTTCTTACAAGAGGATGTTTGATTGCAGTTTATCTTGCGACTTCTGATGAATGTATTCCAATACTTTTGGCTTATCCACAAAAAGCTCATCTAATAATCCCTATTGTCGGAATAAAATTGTTTGTTGCAATATTTGTGGGGTATTTAATCGATTTTGCAAGAGGTGAAATTGGTGAAAACTTAGAAGAAGAAAATCTGACCGAAAACAACAAAGAAGAAGCTGAAGAAATTCATGAAGAGGGATGTTGCAATCATAATCCGGAAACTATGAATAAAAGGGAATTGGTTTTACACCCGATTTTGCATACGGTTAATATTTTTGCATTTATACTTGTAATTACTTTGGTATTAAATTTTGTGTTAGAAAACGTGTCATTAAGTTCAATTTTGACCACATCTCATAGATATTTACAATGCGTTTTGGCGGCAATTGTTGGTTTAATTCCAAATTGCGCTGTATCAATTGTTTTAACAATGATGCTTATCAAAGGTACAATAACTTTTAGTGCAGCAATGAGCGGACTTTTGACAAATGCCGGTCTGGGATTGTTAGTTTTATTAAGACACAACGATATCAAGGATACAGTGAAAATTATTCTTACTTTGCTTGTAGTAAGTATCGTTACAGGTTTTTCAATCCAATTCTTGATGTAGAATTTTTCGTGAGTCGTGAGTCGAGGATTGCTTTTTTTGAAGTGACGGGGTAACTGTGTGATAAGTTACTGAGTGGTTTACAGAGTTTTCCTCCACAAAGGGTGAGGAAAACTCATAGCTTTGCAAAGAAATTTTGTCAGCTTAGTAAAACCAACCTACTTACTTCTTAAATGCAGGAAAGGCTTTTTGTTAACCTTTGTAACAATATTTTTGTATAATCTAAAGTTTTTCAAAAAAAAGCCGTTAATTATTATGTCGGTAGTATGAAAAAAGGAGTCTAAAAAATGAAAAATATTGATAGATTAAAACGCAGAAACGAAGCAAAATACAGATTGTTAAAACGAGAAATCAGACACCTTAATAACGCAATTGAAGTAGTTTTGACCAAGTTTTTCCAATGTTCTGCAAGCCAAGCAAGAGCAAACTACCCCGGATTAGAAATGTTTTAGACAATAAAACAAGGCAACATTTTGTATAAAATGTTACATTGGAGAAAAAGCTTAAAACTCACGTTGGAAG
>CAZPBG010000007.1:40558-63726 GCA_964584885.1 uncultured Vampirovibrio sp. | reverse complement strand
AAGAAACAAAAGATGCTTTGGTTGTAGTTCCTGATGATCAACTTTCATTAGCAATCGGCAGAGAAGGTCAAAACGTAAGACTTGCTCACAGATTAACAGGCTGGAAGATTGATATCAAGAGCGTTTCTCAAATGGAAAATGAAGAAGCTGCAAAAACTTCTAACTACGATTACGTAGAAGAAGATGTTGAAGAAAGAGCTGTTGATTCTGACGAAATTCAAGAAGAAATTGAAGAAGAAATGAATCAACAAGCTTATGATGAAGAAGATATGGTTGAAGAAGAAACAACAGATGAAGAATAATTAAAACTTCATTTATATAAAAACAAAACTGAATTTCTAATAATAAATCTTACATATGAATTTATTTTAGGAATTCAGTTTTTTATACTATTTTTTATTTAGCTTGATTTGTTTTTGTCCCGACTTCATACCCTGGAATTATTAACGCAAGCGGAACAATTCTTGCTATTTTATGAACATATTTGTTTTCAGATATACAATTTGCAGCAACAATCATATCATCAAGGTGAGCTGAGAAATCGGTTGCTTTAACACTTCTTTCGTTGTTTTTGTTTTGGAAGATTACATTTGATAATTTGTTCATTAAGAAATTAGCTAAATAAACCCCTGCAAAGATTCCGCCTACAGCGAATGCTCCTTCTGCGAATTTACCAAATTTAGCACCTAATTCTTTACATCTCATAACGGTAATAATAGGAATTGAGATGTTTCCTATTTGCATAACAGCTTCTCTGTTTTTAGCACGTCTATTTTCAGGGTTTTTATCTATCATGTACCCGCCGAGCAAACCACCTAGGCAAGTTCCTGCTCCAATTGTACAGATTTCTTTATCTTCAAATTTTACATTTGCAAGATAAGAATTTTTTATATTTTTAAACATTTTGGTTGGTTTGAGCGAATAACCTGCTTTATTTGCCAAAACAGCACAACTTGCAGCAACTCCTAAAGCCGTTGTTGCCGCAACAATAGCCTTTTGTTTAGCAGAATAATTGTTTTCACTCTGCTTATGATGTCTGTGCCCAAAAGACGAACTGTTTGTATTAAAGCTAACAGGATTTAATTGCATGTTCTACCTTCCTGTTATATTAACACGTGTAAAAAATAAAATTGCTAGTGAATTTTTACTAAACTATAGGTGAATAAAATTTAGAAATTTCTTCAAAATATTTTTCTAAAGCTTTATATCCGTTGTAAATTTCGTTTGTAATAGTAGCATAACGACTTGCAACCAAGAACTTAAGCTCTTTGCAACGGATTTGAAGCAATTGGTCTGAATCTTTTCTCAAAAGTTCATTTGTAGATGTTGACCATTTCTTTAGATAAGAAAGTTCTTCATTTATTTGTTTTATAGTTGAATATTCTAAAGTATTAAAATCATATTTTTTCAAAAGCTGGATTTCAGAGTTTGAAATTCTGCTTTGAACAGCTTGAAATCTGTACACACGTTTAATAATAACATAATTATCTGCAACTCTTCTGTGAGAATAAGGAACAGCACTTTTTGCTAAAAGTGCAGACGTTGACAGTGCCGTAAACGCATCTTCTTCACTGGAAAATGTACTTTGTGATGGATAAACCGTTTCAATCTTCTTACTTAACACGTATCGAACTCCTTATCTCTAACTATCCTTATGATAATAATATCTTAATCAAGTTCAAATGTCATTAGAGTATTAAAATTTGTAAACAAAAAGGTGGATGTAAAATTCTTTAATCTTGCAGCATGAAAAAGGGCGGATGTAAAACATCCGCCCTTTTTTTTAAATTTATCTAAATTAGCATACAACTGTTGCTAAAGATTTTTTTAAAGTTTCAACTTTGTCTAAGTTTTCCCAAGGTACACTAATATCAGTTCTGCCTAAGTGACCGTATGCAGCTAATTTTTGATAGAATTTACCGCCATTTTTAGCCGGTAAGTTTCTTAAATCAAAGTTTTTAATGATAGCAGCAGGTCTTAGGTCAAAGTTTTCACGAACTAAGTTTGAAATTTCGTCATCTGAAATTTTACCTGTACCAAAAGTATCAACATAAACAGAAACAGGTTCTGCAACACCGATAGCGTAAGCTAATTCGATTTCGCATTTGTCAGCAAGTCCTGCTGCTACAATGTTTTTAGCAACATATCTTGCTGCATAAGCAGCTGATCTGTCAACTTTTGTAGGATCTTTTCCTGAGAAAGCTCCGCCACCGTGACGTGAGTATCCGCCGTAAGTATCTACAATAATTTTTCTACCTGTTAAACCTGAATCGCCTTGAGGTCCACCAACAACAAATCTTCCTGATGGGTTGATAAGGATGATTGTTTCAGAATCTAACTTGATTTGTTCTGTTTCGAATACATAATCAATAACATGTTTTTTCAAATCTCTGTTAATGATTTCTTGTACTTTAGAATTATCTGTTTCACCGTTGATTTCAGCAGCGTGTTGAGTAGATAACAACACAGTGTGAATTCTTGAAGGTTTTCCGTCAACATATTCAACTGTTACTTGAGATTTACCGTCAGGTCTAAGGTATGATAAAATACCTTCTTTTCTTACTTGTGCTAATCTGTATGAAAGTTTATGCGCAAGGCTGATTGGTAACGGCATTAATTCAGGAGTTTCGTTACAAGCATAACCAAACATAATACCTTGGTCGCCTGCTCCTAAATTTTCTGTTTCAGAAACTGAGGTGTCTGCATTTTCGCTTCTTGTTTCAAATGCTTTGTTAACACCACCGGCGATGTCACAAGATTGTTCATCAATACTTGTAAGAACTGCACAAGTGTTGCAGTCAAAACCACCACCTGAAGTTCCTTCATAACCTATGTTTTTAACAGTATCTCTAACTACTTGCGGAATATCAACGTAACAATTTGATGTGATTTCACCACAAACAAGAACCATACCAGTTGTAGCAGTTGTTTCAGCAGCTACACGAGAGCTGGGATCTTTAGTTAAAAATTCGTCCAAAATTGCATCAGAAATCTGATCACAAACTTTGTCAGGGTGTCCCTCTGTTACTGATTCAGAGGTAAATAAAAATTTTGCCATTCTATTTCTCCTTAATTTATTTTATCGGTAAGGTTTTTAATTCCGACCCGATTACACATTAGCAACATTTTAGAATGCTAATAAAGAAAAAGCAAGTATAAAAACTTAAATATTCGCTAATTATGCAATAGAAAAAATTTTTTAATTATTAATAATGCAAAAAAAGGAGAAAAAAGTTATGAAATTTGAAAAATCTGAAACTTTGCAATGTTTAATTAATGCTTTTGCCGGTGAATCACAAGCCCGAAATCGTTATACGATGTATGCTAAAATAGCAAAAAAAGAAGGGTATGAAAAAATATCAGAAGTATTCCTTGATACCGCAGAAAATGAAAAAGAGCACGCTAAGCTTTTTTACAAGGAAATACCTACTTCTGAGCATTGGAAAGTAACAGGAGAATATCCTTTTTCGTTGGGTAACACTTTAGAAAATCTTTTAGCTGCCGCAAAAGGTGAGCGTGAAGAGTGGGAAACTGTTTATAGACATGGAGCAGAAGTAGCTAATTTAGAAGGGTATGATAAAATTGCAAATCTATTTTCCGGAATTTTGGAAATAGAAAAACATCATTCTCATCGTTTTGAAATTTTAGCAAAAGAATTAGAAAATGAAACTTTATTTTCTAAAAAAGAGCAAACTCAATGGATTTGCAGAAAGTGTGGACATATACAAATATCAAAATGTGCTCCGGAAAAATGTCCTGTATGTAAACATGAACAAGGTTACTTTGAAATATTTGTAGAAAAATTCTAAAAAAGAGGCGGAATGCTAATAAGCATTCCGCCCTCGATTAATTTCAAAAAACTTACATCTCCAAATTCATTTGAGAGAATTGGATTATTTTATTCTTTCCTCTATGCTTAGCATTGTATAAAGCGTGTTCAGCGTATCTGATAACAGTATTTGCATCTTCTTCAACGTCTTGCATACAAGGATATGTAGAAATACCGCCTGAAATAGTTACTCTGTGAGCTTCTTCTTCACCGGCAGGGATGAATTCCATTTTTTCAATTTCTCTTCTAAATCTTTCACCAAATAAGAATGCATTGTCTTCTGATGTATTAGGAAGAACCAACAAAAATTCTTCATCGCCATATCTAGTTACTATATCTTCTTTTCTAGCCATTGCAACCAGTTTGTTCGCAATTTTTTGAAGCAATATATCGCCCCATTCATAACCGTACATATCATTAACAACTTTAAAGAAGTCAATATCAAAAAGAATACAAGATAATTTTGTACCATATCGTTTTGAACGAGAAATTTCTTCTTCCAAACGTTCTTGAAGATATTTTCTGTTGTGCAAACCTGTTAAATCATCTGTTGCACTAACCCTTTCTAATTTATCCTTAATCGTTTTAATTCTTAATAGAGCATTTACCCTAACGATTAATTCATCTGTATTTGCAGGATTAGCAATAAAATCATAGCCTTCCGCACGAACAGTAACATCACGTCTTGTTGGACCAAAGAATAAAATCGGACAAGGAAATTTATTTGTCATTAAGGCATCTTTTGCCACATCAATATTCTCAACAATCATCAAAGACGGATTTATAATTGCATAATCCTTCATTTGATTAATATCAACTGTTCTAATATCAACTTCGTCAATATCCATCAATACTGCTTCCAACTCAGGCATTGGCTTTGTTGAATAAATAACTATATTGCTCATACTTTATTCCTCTTATTTAACTTCTTCCTTTAATATACACTATTTGAAAGCAAATGTAAATAAAGATAGCAACAATAGAATAACTAAAATTAAATATTAACCCGCAATCGCTCTTTTTGATAATAATGCCGGATCAGCTATTGCCGTAGTATAAATTTCATATTCATTATTTGGTGCAAAATATTTTCGCAACGCAGAACGGTTTGTCACTTTTTCAAGGCAAACGAACGAATCCACATTATCCTTAATATAGCCAGCAAAACAACGCTGTTTGAGGGACAAATCATAGTCCTTCAGATTCTTGACGATATACATATATTTATATTATATATCCTTTGAATATTGATTAAAAGCGTTTGTTACGAATTGTAAATATTTATTAAAAAAAACTAAAGTTTTACCTTCAAAATGCCGATATATATATTACAGAAAAAGGGATAAAGGTATCGGAAAATGGGACTTAATATTACACATACGTTGAATACAGCACAACAATTTGAGAACAGAGAAAATTTAAGAAACGCTGCAAAACAAATCTTAAACAAACAAAATGTTTCAAAAGAATCTGCGCAAAGAATTATTGAAAACACTGTTTTTGACTACAATCCGCAATTATCTGTAATCAAAGCTTCTACTCAAATTAGTGTTAATAATTCTCTTAAAGAAACTTTAAAATATTTAAAAACACATGCTGCTAAAAAACAGCCTAAAGACCCGGTTTTAGGCGAACTTTGGAATATTGCAAGCAAGACCGAAATTGAAGAAAATAACGAATTGTACGATTTTGAAATTGATAATTCTCTTAATAATATTTTTGCTGCATAATTAGACTGCAACTTTTACAATTACTTTTTTTACATTTAATTTTTCTTTTGGATTTATTGATGGTTTATGAGCATCTGTAGGATAAAAAACCAAGAAATCTCCCTCTTTTAATACTTGATAATCTTCATCAATATTTATATTCATGAACTCTAAATCTGACTCAGGGTTATATTCATCACATGTTGAACAATTTGACTTGTCGGTTACACCAACAAATTCTTTACCTTTTATCATATATTGAATATCAATATACTTGCGATGTGTTTCGTATTTTGCATCATCTTTTGTTTCATATTCTTGAACATTTGCCCAAACTTTTTCTCCGTCAATAACATATTTTTTAGGTTCAATTTTTATTAAATCTTGTGATTTTAACCATTCAAACCCTTTTTTTAAATTATCTGAAAGTGAATAATAAATACTTGCGTTTTCTAATCTATCTTTAATCATTATAAATCTCCTCTTGTTATAACTATACTAATACGCTAAAGGCACACGGTCTACAGTATTTGGAAAAGTTATGTTAACAAAACTTAACATTACGCAATAAAAAAGGCAATTTTTAAAAAGAAAAATACTTTATATAGTTGTAAGGTTAGAAAAGGTTATATTTAGCAAGTTCTAATCAAAGGTTAGTTAAAGTTAGGTAGGTTTATTATGTTAATAGCATTCTGGCAGGTCCAGAGATTAACACGTGAAATAAACGATCTGGAAAGACAGGCGATGGACACCCAAAGACGCCTCTCCAATTACCAAAAGTATGCGGGAGCGTTGGGTTCATCCGGGATAATGCATCTCGGAAACATCGCAGGTTTATCCTCTGAGTTACTTCCTAGAGCATCATTGTTTGCACAGTATTCTGATCAAGCAAGTTCAATGAGCGCTATGCAAAACCTACAAATGATGAAAATGATGGGTAGAGTTCCGTTTACAGGAAATCAACTAATGCAAATGCAAATTGAACAAAGTGCATTTTATCAATTCAAAGAACAAGCTATGAAAAATCTAAAACAACAAGAAGCAAATGTTCTTAATGAAAAAGAAAAAGAAATACAACTTGAATTAAACGGAATAGAACAAAGATTAAAAATGAAACGACAACAATTAGAATCATATAAACAATTAGCTTCTGAAAGTATCAAAGACTCCGTTCCAACTTTCGGACTAAGATAAAAAATTAAACTCTAAAAACAGAATGTGAAGTGTATACCTATTAACTATTTCCCCTCGCCTCGACATCAATCCGAGGCTTTTTATTTGGGAAAATTTATTTTCTCAAGATTTCAGCTCCATCAAGATAAACAAATTCCGGTTCAAAATTCTCTCCACAATTAACAACGATAAGTACTCTTAAACATTTTTTTAAAGAATTAGGAACATCTAATTCATTGAAGCACATCATTGCGACATCTTTCCATTTTAGATTAATTCTTGCATATTTTGCAGGAAAATCAGCGTTCAAATCAGGAGTTAAAGTAAAGATAACATGCGAAATTTGAGAAATTTCAATATTATTCTTCAAAACAAGCTCTTTGAGTAATTTTATTGTGGCACTACCTATTGCTTCAGAAGTGTTTTCATCGACAGTTATTGCGCCACGAATTCCTTTTGTTAACATAATTTTCTCCTACAAATAAAACAAAGCTGCTAAAGTTTGTGCTGTTAATACAAATCCCTCAGACTCTTTTTGTTTTAACCATTCTTTTATATTTTCTTTTTTTATCCAAATTCTATCAACAATTACCCCGCCATCGCTTTGAGGTGTAAAAACAGGAGTTTTATCTTTTATTTGAGCAATTGCAATAGTTACTGTTTCAGAAACGCAACCGGAAGAACTTGCAACGTTATTAGCAACAATTTCTATATTTTCAGCTACTAAACCTGTTTCTTCCCGTAATTCAGCTTTCATCGCATTTTCAATAGTTTCACCTATTCTTTCATCACCGACAAGTCCTGCCGGTAACGCAATTGTAAACTGACCTTTGTTTTCTGCTTGTAATGGTGGGCGCTCTTCTATTAGGAACAAAACTTCATCTTTTGCTTTCGGTAAAATCACAACAACATTGTTAGCATTTGGTCTATGAGCATAAACCCACTCATATCCGGCTTTAGAAATTGTGCTTTTTAGTTGCAAAAACTTTGTATTATATAAAACCTTGTTCATACTTAGTTATCGGAATTTTAACGCAAAACTCCGTATATTCTCCTTCCACGCTTTCAACCGTCAAATCTCCATTATGAGCTTTTGCAATTTGATGTGATAAATACAAGCCCAATCCTGTACCGATTTTTCGGAATTTTTTTTCTGCTGAATAGTATTTATTAAAAATTCTATCAATGTCTTTTTTTGAAATTCCTGCGCCATGGTCTTTTACTAAAATAACGACATAATTAGGAATTTCACCAATTCGAATTTCTATCGGAGATTTTCTTTCACCGTACAAAATCGCATTTTGTATAAGATTTTTGATTACACGTTTTAACTGAAATTTATCAGCACAAATTTGAATATCTCTTTCGGTTATAAATTCCAATTTATTTCCTGTTTTCATTGAAATTGGTGACATTTCGCTTATTATTTCCGTAATAAAAGCTTTTAGTAAAAAATTTTCTTTATAAAGCTTTAATTTTCCTATTTTATAAGTTTCTAAAACAGTTTGTACCAACTCCAATAAATCTTTATTTGAAGATTGCATATTCATAAGTGCCAAACGCTGTTTGTCGCTAATTTTTCCAAAACTTTCATTTAAAAAGAGTTCAAGCATGTTTGTTTCTGCAACAATCGGCACTTTTAAATCATGCGTTAGAGTTGCAACAAAATCTTCTTTTAAACTTTCCAATTCTTTTTGGTCAGTTACATTTTTTATAATTATAATAAAATGTTTCTTTTTGTCTTCAACGTTAAGAGGAACAGAACTTGCAGTAAAATTCGAAGCTTTGTCATTAAGCAAAAAAACTTCATCATTATTTAATTCTGAAACAATTTTCTTTTTAGGAATTTCAACATAATCTAAAATGCTTTTTCCCATTAAATTCTTCCCGTCAACACCAAACCAACTTGCCGCCAAAGAAGTTATTCTCAAAATTTTGTCGTGGTCATCAATTATTACCAATCCGTCCGATAAAGAATTGATTGCAGCTTCCAAAATTTTATTATGTTTTGCAAGTTCATTTTGATATTCAACAATCATTGTTTCTCTATCATGGAGAGTTTCAATCATTCGGTTAATGCTTTCAGTCAAATGTTCTGAATCCGGAACATCAATATTGCTGATTTTTTTTGATAAATCCCCATAACGAACAGAGTTCACGGTTTTTGTAACAACACCCAAATAATCGTTCAATTTATCCCAACGTTTTCTGGCATCTCTGATAAAGCAGAATAAATATGCCATTATAACGAGTATAAATAGCAACAAAATTGCATAAGACTCATTTTTAAAAAACTCCGAAATATCCAAAAGCATGCTCCATATACCAAAATATTTTTTTATGATATAATTATACTGGAAACTGGATATTTAGTAAATGAGTAAGATTTTAAAATATTTATTAGGAGTTATTGGGCTGATTAATTGTTCAGTGTGTTTTGCTACTGAAAAATTTGATGTGCTTCCGGATTTACCTGATCCATTGGCTTATGCCGTACCATCCGCTCAAGCAGCTTCTGTTTCAGGGAATGTTGACCCTAGTTTACTTGGTGCTCAATCTATCGGGCATGAACCTAGCATGATTTCAGTGATTTTTTCATTAATTTTTGTAGTTTTGCTTATTTATTTAACAGGAATAATTTATGCCAAATTAAATAAAGTTGGTTTTAAAACTCTTAAACGTCAACAAGGCGAATTTGCAAATTCACACGTTTCAGTGGTATCAACTACACAACTTGGGAATAACAAAACACTTCATGTTGTTGAGTTGGACGGAAAAAGAATGCTAATTGGAGCATCGTCTTCAACAATTCAGCTAATAAAAGATTTGGGTTCGGTTAATTCTGATGACTTGGATGAAGAGTATTCTCATATAGAAATTCCAAACATTAAAATTCCTAAAATCGAAATCCCAAAAATTGAAATTCCATCAATCGGGTTTGCAAAATTAAGAACAAAGGCTCATAAAAAATTCGAAGATGTTGAAGAAGAAAATGTTGCTTGTGAAGAAGAAATTTCTGTTGAAGAAGCAACGACCCCAATAATGGAAGAGGAAGAAAATTCTGATGTAATTATTGATTCATTATTTTCAGAGCAAAATGACGCATCTAATGAAGAAGTTATAGTTGAGAAAAACGAGCATTCTGTCGACCCTGACGAATATGCTCTTTACAAAAAATACCTTGGCTAAGAAAGGGAGTTTTATGTCTAAGTGTGTAAAAATAGGTAATAAGGTTATTGGTGACAATCACCCTTGTTTTATAATTGCCGAAATTGGAATTAACCATAACGGTTCTTTAGAACTAGCTAAAAAGCTTATTGATATGGCAAAAAAAGCCGGCTGCGATGCTGTTAAATTTCAAAAAAGAACAGTTGAAGTTGTTTACACAAAAGAAGAATTAGCAAAAGAACGTCAAAGTGTTTTCGGTACAACAAACGGAGATTTAAAACGAGGTCTTGAATTCGGCTTTGATGAGTATTCAGAAATAGATAAATATTGTAAAGAAAAAGGCATTTTATGGTTTGCATCTTGCTGGGATGAAGAAGCAGTAGACTTCATTGACAAATTTGATGTTCCTTGTTATAAAATCGCATCAGCCTCTTTAACCGATGACAATCTATTAAAACATACGAAATCAAAAGGAAAACCAATTCTGCTTTCTACCGGCATGAGTACAATGGAAGAAATCAGACATGCTGTAGATATTTTAGGTAAAGATAATTTAGTAATTTACCATTGCACATCAACTTATCCGTCAAATGCAGAAGAAACAAATTTAAGAGTTATTGGTGCTTTAAAAGACGAATTTGATTGTCCGATTGGATATTCAGGACACGAAAGAGGAATTACTCCGTCTGTAGTTGCAGTTGCATTAGGAGCTTGCTCCGTAGAAAGACATATTACAACAGATAGAACCAATTGGGGGTCTGATCAAGCTGCAAGCCTAGAATTTACAGGCTTATCACACATGATAAGAGATATCAGACAACTTCCTGATTTACTGGGAGATGGAATAAAAATTGTTTATGATAGAGAAGTTCCGATAAAAGAAAAATTGAGAAGAAAGGGTTAATTGTGCTAAATTTCCCTAAAACGATAAAAATGGTAATAACTGATTTTGACGGAATTGTAACGGATAATTGTGTTTACATAGATTCAAAAGGTGAAATGAGCCGCAAACTCAACTTTAAAGATATTATGGCGTTTTCTCTTCTCAGAAAAAATGGTTACAAAATCGGAATTATATCGGGTGAAGCAAATTCTGCTATCGAGGTAATTGCAAAAAAATTCCAAATAGAAGAAGTTCATCAAGGTATAAGAAATAAAATTGAAGTTCTTAATTCAATTATTGAAAAATACAATTTGACTGACGAGGAATTTGTGTATATAGGTGATGATGTAAACGATTACGACTCACTTTGCAGAGCAAAATACGCAGTAACCGTTCCGAGCGCAGTTTCTAAAGTAAAAACTGTTCCACACATACAAATTACAGAAACAAGATGCGGGGATGGGGCTTTTAGAGAGATTGTTGAGTCAATACTGAAATAAGCCCTTCAAGAGCTAAAAAGTAGCTTTTTTCTCCAAAACCAACGACTTGCGCAATTGATACACCCGAAATCAAAGAAGTATGCCTAAAATCTTCTCTTGCGTGAATATTTGTCATATGAATTTCAACAGTCGGAATATTTACAGCAGAGATTGCATCTCTTATTACAACGCTTGTATGCGTATAACCACCGGCATTTATTAAAATTCCGTCATAAACTCCTTTTGCGGATTGAATTTTTTCTACGATTTCTCCCTCATAATTACTTTGAAAAGTATCAATTTTAGAGTTTAATTTTTTGCCATACTCGATTAAATCAGCTTCTATGTCTTTAAGAGTTCTGCTACCGTATTTTTCAGGTTCACGAGTTCCAAGCAAATTCAAATTCGCACCATTTATTAACAAAATTTTCATTAATACGACTTCCTTTTTAAAAAGAGATTATATTTCATTATTCACGTTTTTATTATACAATAGTCTAAAGAATATAAAAAGTGAGGGAATTATGATTAACAAACGTTGGTATGATAGCGATCCTATTTTAAAAGAAGCTCTTGAACTTCTTAGATTACAACCTGATGAAACAAAATCAGAAGCAGCAGAATTTATGTTACAACTTCAAGAACAAGTGGCTGCAGAAGTTATTGATCACGTATACGATATTATTAATACGTATCAAGGAAAAGGTAATCGCTGGTACGATAACGACCCTATGCTAATCAAAGGTGTTGAATTATTGAGAAATGCACCTGCAAATATTCAAAGAGTAGCTGCTTTAAAACTCCTTTTAGCACTTGAGAAAAAAAGTTTTGAAGGAGTTGAAATCTAGATGAAAGATGTTCAAAATCAATCAGACACAAGAGGAGTGGAAATCCAAAAAGTTGGTATTAAAAATTTTGAAATGCCTCTTGTAATACAAAGAAAAAATGATGAAGACAAAGTTATTTATGCAACGGCAACGGTCGGTGTTTCTTTGCCTGCTCATTACAAAGGTACTCATATGTCACGCTTTGTAGAAGTTCTGAATGAATGGAGAACAAAGAAAACCTTAGGTATTGATATGAAAGGTTGCGTTGAGGCGATTGTAAAACGTCTTGATGCGAAATCCGGATATTTAAAATTTGATTTCAAATATTTTATAGACAAAACATCTCCTGTTACGGGAATTTCTGCTCCAATGTGTTACGACTGCACTTTTGAGAGTATTTTGGAAAATTATGGAGAAGAGGATGAAGAATATAGATTTTTCCTTGGAGCAAAAGTTCCTGTTACAACACTTTGTCCTTGTTCAAAAGAGATTTCTGAATACGGTGCACACAACCAAAGAGCTATTGTTTCAGTTAAAGTAACCTATCCGGAAGATGAACATGTTTGGTTGGAAGATTTGGTATCACAAATAGAAAAAACTGCTTCATCAGAACTATATCCGCTTCTTAAACGAGAAGATGAAAAATATGTAACAGAGCACGCTTATGATAACCCTAAATTTGTAGAAGATGTGCTAAGAGATGTAGTACTTCTGTTAAGAAATGACGAACGCATTGATTCGTTTGAAGTTGAATGTGAATCATTAGAAAGTATTCACAACCACTCTGCTTGGGCTTGCCAACAAGAAGGTTAGTTTTTTTGCAATATATTCTGAAAACCTCTTGAATTTTTGATATAAATATGATATAATATTACTGTATTGGTGAAAGTAGTGCAAAATTTTTTGAGGAATTTTGTTACTAAAAGCGGACGTTTACCCTAAAAAACGAAACTAAAGAGGCTTTTAACAGTACACAGGATTTGTAGATACTGAGATAAATTGGAACAAAAAAATGACTATTTCATTCAGTGGATTAGCATCAGGATTAGATACATCATCTTGGGTAGAATCTCTAACAGCGCTAAAAAGAGCGAAGGTAGAGACATATAAAGCTGAAAAAGAAAAGTATGTTTTAAATAAAGAAACACTAACCGGAATTAGGAACTTTTTTTCCTCATTTCGTTCTATGATAGAAAAGGTTACGGATAGCAGATTTGGGCTTGGTTCTGGGATTGATTTATTTGCTCAAACCAAAGCCTTGACGTCGAATGCCAATATATTAACAGCAACAAGTACTTCTGATGCAAGAGAAGGTACATATGAAATAAACATAAGCAATTTAGCAACCAATACAGAAGCCATAAGTGGCTCAAAAACCAATTCAACCTACACTGTTTCCGAAATTGCAACATTAGATTCTACTCTGACATCACTTGGGGTAAAAGCGGGTAATATCGGAGTTACTGTTGGCGGCAGCGAACATCAAATCAGAATTGGAAACGATGATACTATTCAATCTTTTATAACAAAGTTGGATAATATAGGAGTGAGTGCGAGCTATAATGAAAACTCCGGTATTTTTAATTTGGATTTAAATGCCACACAAATCCGTGATATTGATAGCACCGGAATTGTTGATGCGCTTCATCTTCGTAACATTAATAGTGCTTTTGCATCAAGCACTTTAAAAACACAACTCACCAATACAGTCACCCAACAAGCAACAGGAAATACAAAGTTATCGGAACTTGGAGTCAGAAGTGGGAATGTTGTAGTAAAAGATAATAATTATAGTAATATATCAACTACAATTAGCATTAGCTCTACTACAACAATTGATAGTTTTGTGCAAAGTTTGACAAAAGCAGGTTTTAGTGCAGAGTTTATTGACGGTAGAATTTCACTTAATAATGCATACATCTATTCTGATGATGTTGGCTTAAAAAATGCTCTTGGGTGGAACAACGAAACAGTTGTATCCTCATCTCAAACATCAGGAAGCTTGTTGTATACTACAACAATAACAGAAGCAACAGCAATAACCAGAAATACAAAATTGAATGACCTTAGCACTGGTGTTGAGGTGCATGACGGTGATACGGTAGTTGTTGAGTGGGATTATGGACTTACTTATACGGTAACACTTTCTGCAACTTCAACAGTAGGAGATTTAATTGATGGTATTGCTGTCAATAGTGGTTTATCCGTAGACCTAAATGACGGGATTATAACAATATCGGATGGTATGATTCGTAGTGGCACCTATGATATAGTAACAGCATTAGGTTTAACAACAAATAGTATAACAAGTTCAACTTATTCAGACCCCTTATACGTTGTTGACAGAAACTCTACCGTACAAAACGATGCAACCTCAACAGCTGCGGTTACTTGGACTGAGACAAGAACTGCGCAGGTGAGTGATTTAATATCTGATTATGTAAGTGAAGATATAATAGGTGACACTTGGGTAGATGTTTATAGCAACGGTAGTTCAAGCAGTGAAGCTTTTCAGTTACTGGAAAATTTTAATACATTTGGAGATTTATTTGACTGGCTCGGAGAAAACGGAATTGATGCAACACTCACAAATGGTGTTATTACTCTAACTAGTGCTGAAAATAAATATGTAACAGGCTTAGAATGTTTTGGTATAACAACTTCAACTGAAAACACCGGTGCTTCAACAACAGTCCGTAGAACAGATACACTTTATTATACATGCAACACTATAGCAACTGAAAACAGTAAGATTAGCGACTTTGTAGAATCTTCTCCTAGTACATGGGACGGAACAATATATAATAATAACGAAGTTGAGATTGCGAACCTTCAAAACGCCGGCTTGACTGCAGATTCTACATTTGCAGATTTAAAAAGCATCTTGAGTAATAACGGTATAAATATGTCAATGAATAATGGAGTTATTACTCTGACATCAGATATAGAGAATTATGTTAGTGGTGGTTTATTTACGGAACTTGGTATTGGTGTTCAAACAAGTGTAACTGTAGTACCTGAAACAATCATCCTAACAGAAACAGCTACACATGTAACGACTACTACACTTGGTGCGGCAATGGAATCGACTGAAGCGATTAAACAGTACACTGTTTCTACAACTACACAAAAAAATGCTCTTGATTTCCAAAGCTTGGCATTAGTTTATAATTCTGTAGGAACAACTACGACAGCTGCTCTTACTGAAGCGACTACGCTTAAAGAAGCGTTCGGAACAAATCAAGCTAATTTAGTATATACAATTACCATTGACGGAACGGCAACTGTCAGAACGATTTCCACGAAAAAAACAGCAGGTGATTTAGTTAATGAAATAAAATCACTGGGAGCAACAAATGCAAGTATAACTAATAATAGAATCAACATGGCATTAGGATTAAGTACAAGCGAAACTAGCAACGGTCCTACAAATGTAGTGTTCAATTCTGATGTAACAGGTTCTCAAACCGGAACAATAACTACTCAGTGCGGGAAATCTGTACCAACAACAATTGCTAATGTACTAGCTACAGAATCTACTACTCTTGGTGAATTGAATACCGCATTTGCTTCCGGAACGACTTCCAGGTTAATTTTATCCAACAAAACAACAGGCTCCAACAAATCGATAACATTAACCAGTGACCAAACAATTGGTGATGTAATAACAGCACTGGATGCTTATGGTATAGAAGCTACACTGGGAGCTGGCGGGGTTATGTCCTACTCAGCCACAGGCGATTATATAATTTCAAGTGGAATAGGAGAAGCCACCTCGGCTTTGGGTTTAACTGGCAAGTTGGGTGCTAATAAATCATATTCTACAACTTCTGTATCAACGACAACTTTAACAAATGCAACAAGTGGAGCTATGTTATACCAACTCACGTCAAACTCTGCGTTTGATTCGGATACAATTTCTGTACACAACGCAACAAGCGGTAATGTTGAAACAATCACAGTATCTTACACTATGACTATTGATGAAGTTGTTAGCATGCTACAAGACAAAGGTATAAATGCATCTTTTGATGAAGCAACATCAAAAATCAAGATAGCAGAATCTAATAGTTATATAACACAAATGGGTTCAGATATAGCTTCTATGTTAAAATTGACTTCCGGAAGTTATACTACAACAAAAAATGAATATACAACAACTACTGTTACAACAACTACAACTACTGATGTAACCAAAACGTTGCATACAAATACTACATCGAATAAGCTTGAAAACTCATATAGAACCACTGCTAGTACGAGTACAAAAATCGGAGATTTGGACATCCTTTCTACAGGCACAATGTCAATCCAGACAACCTCCGGAGTTGTTTATTATACGGTTACTGCTGATATGACGATAGGAAATGTGCTTGATTTTCTAGACTATAATTATGGTATTTCTTTTAGTGTTTTTCCTACCCCAGGGGTACTTGAGTTTAATCCGACATCAGCAGATTTACCTTCTTCCGGAAGCAATTATATTCTTGATTTTGGCGGTGTATTTGGTCTTGATTATACCGGCAATTCAAGCTCCGGTGTTATAAGCTCAACAACATTACACACTGCTACAATGGATACAACGATTGAAAGTCTACCTGACAATCTTAGAAAACTTATCCTAATAAATGACTCTACTAATGAAAAAGCAACCGTAACAGTGTCAGGAACCGGAACTGTAGCTGACTTATCAGCTCTATTAGATGATTATGGAATTAATCTTAATGTAACTGACGGAATTGCAACTTTGACAGCTGATGGAGATTGGTATTTTAATTCAGCGTCAATGATACGTTTAAAACGCAGCCTTAATCTTGACATTACAACAACAGTCACTCCTGTTTATAGGACCTTGACAACCTCAGCTGCTGATATGAGCAAGGATCTTGGCAGTTTATTCCATTCAAATAAAAATTCAATTACTCTGCCTAATCAAATTACCGTTAACGTAAATGGTACGGCTACGACTGTTGATTTAGTTGACGAAGATAACAATCCGATTACTATTCAAAGTTTTGTAGATAAAATGGCTGATTTGGGAATTAATGTTACAATATCCAGCATTGGTCGTATGAACTTTTCTGCGGCAGCTGAAATATCCATAGAAGGACTTGAAAACATAAACATCCATGACAATCTTTGGAACCCGATGGCATCTTATACAAGTTCCAGTCTGCTCAGTGAAACGACAGAAAGCTCTCAACAAGAAATTGCTGACAGAAATACAAAACTATCCGATTTAGGTATTACAACAGGCGGATACTATCTATATAAGGATGGTGTACAGCATTCACTTTATATTTCAGAAGGCGATACTGTTGGAGATTTCTTAGACTCACTCAGTTCGTATGGTATTTCTGCAGAAATCAATAACGGAGTTATTAGTACCGGTTATAATGGAGAGGCTTATTTCGATTCAATAACCGGCGGTTCAAATATTCTAGAAAGATTAGGTGATTCTTGGTATGATCAACCACCTGTGCATGCGTATAATTACACAGGTACTCCTACATTAGATATTGAATCAACAGTTTTGGCTAACGCTACATTAGATACATGTTTGGGTGAACTATACAACGAGAACTGGAGGTCAACAGCTGGATATGAAGACAGTATATCAGTAACATATGGAGGTAATAGCCATACTATTGAGCTTAAATTTGATGACAGTATACAAGATTTATTAAACAAATTCAAAAATATAGGTATTAATGCATCATTCAGCAATGGCAAGATTACTTTAGATGCAGGGAATAACGAACTTTCTATAAGTAGCATGCAGGACGGAGAGTCAGGATATTGGTTATCAATGATGATAGGCTTCCGTCAATCAACAGCAATGCGTTCTGCCACAGATCCTGATACTCCGGTCATGACAGAAAAAGTTGTTGTATCCAGCAAAAATACGGCTGCTGCGAATTATGCTGACTTAAATACAAAGCTAAGTCTTTTGAATATTACAACCGGAAATTTATCAATATTTAGAAACGGTCAAAAGGCTAACATTATTATTGATGAAGATGAAACATTTGCAACCTTAGGTGCAAAAATTAGTGCAGCATTTTCCGGCGATGTAAAATTGACATTCAATGACGGACATTTAACTATAGGCTCTGACAATGCAGAAGTTGTAGTGGGTACTGCTTCTGATAAGAGTAATTTCCTTGCAGTTACCGGAATGACTGTTGATGCCAATAAAAACAGTACTTCTGCAAGAAGTTTATACAAGGTTAATGGCTCATCAAAAGTTATGGAAGCAGACTTGTTTGCCGGCGGAAATGTCACAGAAGGTTCATTCATTGTTGGTAATGCAACAATCGAAATAAACGAAAATACAACGATTAACGATTTAATATCTCAAATTAATTACAGTGATAGCAGTTCTGCTACCGCTTATTGGGATAATATTAACGGAAATTTTGTCATTAAATCAAAGGTTACTGGAGCTTCTTTAATAAATATTGAGGCAGGCTCAACCAACTTTACCGATGTAATGGGATTTACAAAAGACGATGGCGGTGTTAAGAAAATGAATATTGAAAACCAAACACTTGGTCAAAATGCTCATTTTACAATCAACGGAACAAGTTATACATCAACTTCTAATACAATTTCTTCCGATGTTTCAAAAATTGACGGCGTAACTCTTAATCTAAAAGACATCACTCAAGAAGGGCCGGTTACTCTAACAATAGAAAAAGATAAAGATTCAGTTGCAGATGCAGTTGAAGATATTGTTGAGTCTTATAATGCCCTTATGGAAAATATTGACAAAGAAATTGCAAGTAGTGGCAATTTGAATGGTGAAACGACTTTGAAATTCATCAGAAATCAAATCAGAAGTCTTATGACAAGTTCTATTGCTAACAACGGTAGCTTCAAGAATTTAACTCAAGTCGGAATTTCGCTTGAAGCCGCTACTGCAGGCAATATTAGAACTGATAATATAAACACATTGAGCTTTGATAAGGATAAGTTCTTGCAAGCCTTCGAAAAGAATTCTGATTCACTCAAAACTTTATTGATAGGTACTGAAACTCAATCCGGAATTCTAACACAAGTTGAAAATATTTTGGATAACGCTTTAGCAAGTGTTACGGGATATTTTGCAAGTGCGGAAAAATCCTTAAATTCAAAAATTACAAACTTAAATACAAAAATAGAAAAAACTAACACCGCAGCTGACAGATACAAAACTCGTTTGGAATCCAAGTTTAAAGCAATGGATATGTTAATATCTAAATTCCAAAATCAATACAGTTCGTTCTTGTCATAGCAAGTGTTTTAGCTTAGTTTGATAAATTATACCTAAAAGCTTGATTACTTTAAATCTAGATTTTTTACTATTTTTGAAGTACAATTCTTTTGGAGACATTTATCATGATTATTTTGTTATATATTTACGTTTCAATCTATACGGTATATTTTTTAATTTTAGCTGCATTTTCAATGAAGTCAGAACGCAAAGTTAGAGATAAATTTTTGCCGAGTTGTGCAAATCTTTGTGTTGTAATTTATGCAAGTGGAAATTCTGACACGCTTGAAAACTTGATTAAACAATTAAAAAATCAAACTTATCCAAGACAACATTATACAATTTATGCAATATTGGATAAATGTGAAACTGTTCCGGAAGTTACGCTTCAAAGCGATTTGAATGTAAATGTTATCAATATTGATAATATGGAGCCAATAGGTAAAAGTCAGGCTTATTCAATAATTGCAGCAAAGTTGCAAGAAGCACAAAATTTAGATGCTTTTGTGTTTTTGAATGCAAAGAATTATGTTGATTCAGATTTCTTGACTAACGTAAATTATTATTTAGCAAAATATGATGTAATTAATCCAATGGTTAATTACATGCCGGAAAAAGAAAATTTCTCATTTATTCAAAATATTCGTTCAGCGTATTCAAGATACTGTTCAAAATTTGTTTATAAATCAAGAGCAGCATTGGGTTTGACTAATATTATAAATACTGATTCTTTTGTAATTAAGCGTGATATATTATATAGAATGGAATCATTTGATTTTAAAGACTTGATTTCAGAAGTTAAATACACATTAAAATTAGCAAAAGAAAATATAAAAGTCGCTTTTGTAGAAGATTTGAAAGTTTATGAAAGTATTGAAAATTATGACTCAAGAATACCGTCTTTGTCACAAAGATTAGGTATATTTTGGGCATTATGTTTAAAACCACAAGGAAAAATTGCTTCTGAATTCGTATTTTCGTTAGCATCTCCAAATTGGCTTGTTTGTATATTAGTTTATTTGTTTATATTACAACACTCTTATACATTCCCGTTTTTGGTTGATTATTCAACAGTTTTGATTACTGTTGTTGTATTTTTAATAGCGGTTTGTGTAAGTTTCTTGAATGCAAAGTTATATCCAAAAGAGTATTTGTATTTATTTTTATATCCGATTGTATCAATCTCTCATATGATATACAATTTCCCTCCAATTAGAGGTATACGTAATATATTGAAAAAAACTGTTCAAAAACCGGTAGTAGAAACTATGACAACAAATATTATTGTTTCTGACGGTAAAAATGATTATCAATGTCAGTTAGAGTTAACTACAATTGACGGAATGGCAAAAGCAACTTTTATTAATAATGGCAAAAAATATACAACCAAAAATCCTCATCTTAGAATGACGGATGCATTAAGAGAATTGTCTTCAAAACTGAATGATAAAGGTTTGACCTTGAAATCTTGCTTAAATTGCAAGTATTTCCAAGCACTTGTAGACGGTTCAACAAACATGGTTAAAGGAACTTGTAATTGTCAATTTGCAGGTAGGGTTCAAGGCGATATTATACCGACTCTTATATGGAATACTTGTCCTAAGTTTGAAGAACAAAACATTGTTCCATTGTTTTAGTGATTCATAATTGATAACTTGATTTGCCCTTTTGTTTAAGCTATCGTAAATAAGTAATAGCTTATTAGGAGTAAAGTGTATGTATAATGTTGCAATTATTGGTGCCGGTCCTGCGGGTATTTTTACTGCGTTGGAAATCGTAAAATTACGTCCTGAATGGAAAGTAGTTTTGATTGAAAAAGGACAAAAAATTGAAAAAAGAATTTGCCCTATCAGAAATGGTTCTCCAAAATGTGTAAATTGTAAACGTTGTGGTTTGCTTTGCGGTTGGGGCGGAGCTGGTGCTTTTTCTGACGGAAAACTAACTTTGACTCCTGATGTAGGCGGTCATTTAGTTGACTATATGACTCGAGAAAAAGTTGAAGAATACATAAAATATGCGGATGATTTGTACTTAGAACACGGAGCAACAGATGAAGTTTTTGGTACAGATATGGAAACTTTCCGTGAAATCGAAAGACAAGCTGCTTTAGCAGAATTAAAATTGGTGCATTCTCCTGTTAGACACCTCGGAACAGAAAGAAGTCTTGATGTTTTGAAACATATGCAAGATTACTTAGATGATAAAATTACAATTTTAAATAATGTTGCGGCAAAAAGTCTTATTGTTGAATGTGAGCAAGTAAAAGGTATTGTTTTAGAGAATGGAGAAACAATAAGAGCAGAATATACTATTATTGCTCCTGGTAGAGAGGGTGCTGATTGGCTAACACAAGAATTTGCTAAAAATAAAATCGGCATGGTAAACAATGCAGTTGATGTGGGTGTTCGTGTTGAACTTCCTGCTCCGGTGTTTGAACCTCTTACAGATAAGTTGTATGAATCAAAATTGGTGTACCATTCTCCAACATTTGGTGATGCAGTTAGAACATTTTGTATGAATCCTAACGGGGAAGTTGTTCAGGAAAACTATAACGGCATTGCTACGGTTAATGGTCATAGCTATGCGAATATAAAGACAAAAAACACTAACTTTGCGCTTCTTGTAAGTGAAAAATTTACAGAACCGTTCAAAGAACCTATTGCGTATGGACAACATATTGCAAGTCTTGCAAATATGTTAGCAGGTGGAATTCTTGTTCAAAGATTTGGTGATTTGTTAGACGGACGTCGTTCTACTCCGGAAAGAATTAAATCAAGTATAATTGAGCCAACTTTGACTTGCGCAACTCCTGGTGATTTAAGTCTTGTTATACCATACAGGCAAATGAAGAGTATTATTGAAATGTTGTTTGCTCTTGATAAAATAGCTCCGGGAACAGCATCAAGATACACATTGCTTTATGGTATTGAGGTTAAATTCTATTCTGCAAGAGTTAAATTAACAAATGAACTTGAAACAGAGGGTGTAAAAAACTTGTTTACAATCGGAGATGGTGCCGGTGTAACAAGAGGTTTGATACAAGCTTCTGCTTCCGGTGTTTATGTAGCTCAAACAATTTGTGCAAGAGGATAAAATTATTGTTGAAAAGAAGGGCAAGCGTAAGCTTGCCCTTCTTGATTTTTACAAAAACACTTTATTATATACTGGATTGTCACGGGGTAAATACTTTCGGTCTGTAGTTGGAACTACTAATTTGGAAGTGCGTAGGATGCTTTAAATTTTATCGTCACCCTGAATTTATTTCAGGGTCTTACTAGAATGTAGTAGTTACGTCTAATTGGAAAGATGCTGAAACGAGTTCAGCATGACAGTTTATAGATTTAATTGTACAGCAATGACGTACAGCCAGTAGTTTTGCGCCCTGTCATTGCGAACGAAGCGAAGCAATCCATTTTGGTTTTGTCGGCGTAGCAAAGCTGACTTACTTACTTGATTTTTAGTCACAATCTATAGTATAAACAGGATGAGAACTCACTTCCGTGAGTATTGTTGTTGTTTTAAAAAGGTGTTTTTGATTATTCCAAATATACATTGTTCCATCCTTTTTGTTTTTGTATCCATATCCATATTTTGTTAATCCTGCCGTTTCCGCAGCGTAATCAGCGTTAATATAGGCTTTATTTTCATTGTTTAAAACTTTAGGACAATGCGGAGTGAAATGCTACTACTACTGCGTTTGCGCCGATTGTAACAATTTTTCAATTTGCTTAACAATTGGGATTTTTCGTGAGTCACGACTCACGATTCACGAAAAACTGTACCCCTCCTGACCCCTCCTGACCCCTCCTGACCCCTCCTGACCCCTCCTGACCCCTCCTGACCCC